>NZ_CP054139.1:5137482-5439687 GCF_013283875.1 Mucilaginibacter mali | reverse complement strand
GGCGGTCGGACGCCAGTTCGTTAAAGTTTACCGGGGTAACTTCTACGTGCAGGTCTATCCGGTCTAAAAGCGGACCGGAGATCTTGCTCAGGTACTTCTGCACTACGCCCGGCGGACAGATACATTCCTTCTCTGGGTGGTTATAATAGCCGCATGGACAGGGGTTCATACTGGCCACCAACATAAAACTACTCGGGTAATCAACCGTGAACTTGGCGCGCGATATGGTTACGCGGCGTTCTTCCAGCGGCTGGCGCATTACCTCTAAGGCACTGCGCTTAAATTCCGGCAGTTCATCTAAAAACAAAACGCCGTTGTGCGCCAGCGAGATCTCGCCCGGTTGCGGGTTGCCACCGCCGCCTACCAAAGCCACGTCGCTAATGGTATGGTGCGGGCTGCGGAACGGCCGCACGGTTACCAGCGAGTCGGTTGCCGAAAGCTTGCCCGCTACCGAATGGATCTTGGTGGTCTCCAGCGATTCGTGCAGGCTCAAGGGCGGCAGGATAGATGGCAACCGCCGGGCCAGCATGGTCTTCCCTGCTCCCGGCGGACCGATCAGTATCACGTTATGGCCACCCGCTGCGGCAATTTCCAGCGCGCGCTTGATGTTTTCCTGTCCGCGTACATCGCTAAAGTCGCTGTCGTAATTGCTCAGGCTATCGAAGAATTCGTCGCGGGTGTTTACAACGGTGGGCTTCAGGTTGCCGTCGCCGTTAAAAAAGTCCACCACCTGTTTAATGCTTTCTACGCCGTATACTTCAATATCGTTTACAATGGCGGCCTCGCGGGCATTTTGCACGGGCAGGATAAAACCCTTAAAGCCGTCCTTTCGGGCTTGTATGGCAATGGGCAGCGCGCCTTTAATGGGTTGCAGGCTGCCGTCCAGCGAAAGCTCGCCCATGATGAGGTATTTATCCAGTTCGGTATCCTGCACCTGGCCCGAGGCGGCCAGTATGCCGGTGGCGATAGTGAGATCGTAAGCCGAGCCCTCCTTGCGGATGTCGGCAGGGGCCATGTTGACCACCACCTGCTGGCGGGGCATTTTGTAACCACAGTTTTTCAGTGCCGATTCGATACGGAAGTAGCTTTCTTTAACCGCTATATCGGGGAGCCCGACGATAAAATATTTGGTGCCGGCAGCGATATTCACCTCGATGGTGATCGTAATGGCCTGGATGCCATAAACCGCGCTGCCAAAAGTTTTTACTAACAATGTGCTAAAGTTTAATCAGCGAAAGATAAAGGCATTTTAGGGGATAAGCAAGAGCGGGACTGGCCACATGTAGAATCTTATCATAAAAACTTTTTCAGAAATTGAAAATATGCCCTGATCGTTTTCAATCCCGTTTGCCAATAATTATAGGCGCATAGTACACGAAACTTATACTGCGCCTTTTAGTGGCACTTTTGCGGTAATTAACATTAAAGAACTATTGGTTTTTGCTGTTTGCCGAAGCCCTGTTTTACAAAATATAATTTGGAGAGTTAGATAGATCTAAAAAAGCGGCTTTTGCGAAGATCGTACAATGGAATTGCAGCAATGGATGTTTGATACAATATACGAAAAATTGGGGAGATTAACTAAACTTATTTCTTGTAAGGAACGAGTATTTCCCCGTTTTAGCCGGCACTACACACCCGCGCCAATTAGCGATAGTGGCGTATACCCATCATAAGCGCATAATAGTAAAAGGATATAATATAATTGTGCCGGGAAATAAGCGTTTTTGTTAAAAAATATAACTATTAGATCAGACCAGAGACACGAAATATCGTGTCTCTACGGGAATATGCCTTTTTTATCTCCAGGCAAACAAATGTAAAGACACGATACTTCGTGTCTCCATAAATAAAGCCCGCAAAACCCGCTGTGCTCTCCGTGCTTCCCCCTATGTGTCCTCCGTGGTTAAATCACCACAATACCCATTGTTAACTTTTTTCAACAATTTCCACCACACCCCCTTGTAAATTAAACAAATAAGCGTATCTTTGCAGTCCCGAAAATACGGGGTATTAAAAACGTTTAATTAATTTAATTTAAAGCAAGTGAATACGTTAAGTTACAAAACTGTCTCTGCCAACAAAAAAACCGTTAACAAACAATGGGTTGTTGTTGACGCTGAAGGCGAGATCTTGGGGCGCTTGTCTACTAAGATCGCTATGATGATCCGTGGTAAACACAAGCCAGAGTTCACCCCGAACGTAGACTGCGGCGATAACGTTATCGTTATCAATGCAGACAAGGTAAAACTGACCGGAAACAAATTCAGCGATAAGACCTACGTGTCTTACACTGGTTATCCAGGTGGTCAGCGTTTCATTTCTCCTAAGGAGTTAATGGCAAAACATCCAACACGCGTAATTGAAAAAGCCGTGCGTGGTATGTTACCTAAAAATCGTTTGGGCCGTGCGTTGTATGGTAACCTGCATGTTTATGCCGGTGCCGAGCATCCTCATGCTGGTCAGAACCCTAAAGCCGTTTAACCTAATTATTAAAGGAGAAAAAAGAAAATGCCAACAACTAACACTTCAGGCAGAAGAAAAACAGCCGTTGCCCGCATTTACCTTACAGCAGGTAGCGGCGCAGTTACCGTAAATGGTAAAGATTACAAAGAGTACTTCCCAACATTGCCGTTGCAGTACATCGTTAACCAGGCTACCGAAGTATCGGGCACAGCCGGCCAGTACGATGTGCAGGTTAACGTTGCTGGTGGTGGCGTAAAAGGACAGGCAGAGGCCGTTCGTTTAGCCATTGCTAAAGCTATTGTTGAACTGGATGCTGAAAAGAAACCAGCGCTGCGTGCTAAAGGTATCATGACCCGCGATGACCGTATGGTTGAGCGTAAGAAACCAGGCCGCAAGAAAGCACGTAAGAGATTCCAATTCAGTAAACGTTAATATTTTAAGGAGGACACAACAATGGCAAGAACAACATATCAGGATTTACTGGATGCAGGTGTACACTTTGGCCACCTTACCCGCAAATGGGATCCAAAAATGTCTCAGTACATTTTTATGGAGCGCAACGGTATCCACATTATCGACTTGAACAAAACCTTAGTAAAGGTTGAAGAAGCTGCTACAGCTATAAAACAAATTGTAAAATCGGGCCGCAAGGTATTATTCGTAGCTACCAAAAAACAGGCTAAGGATATCGTAGCCGATTACGCGAAATCAGTAAACATGCCTTTCGTAACCGAGCGTTGGTTAGGTGGTATGTTAACCAACTTCGCTACCGTACGCAAGTCAATCAAAAAGATGTCTAACATCGATAAACTGACTAAAGACGGTACTTATGGCAATCTTTCTAAAAAAGAGCGCCTGATGATACAGCGTGAGCGTATCAAATTAGAGAGCCTGTTAGGCGGTATCTCTGATCTGAACCGTTTACCTGCGGCTTTATTCCTGATCGACGTGAAGAAAGAGCACATCGCTGTTTCTGAAGCATTAAAATTAAACATCCCAACCTTTGCAATGGTTGATACTAACTCTGATCCTTCAAACATCGATTTCCCTATCCCTGCTAACGACGACGCTACAAAATCAATTTCATTGATCACCGGCGTTATCATCCAGGCGATACAGGAAGGTTTAGACGAGCGCAAACGCGAGAAAGAAGACGAAGCAGAGAAAGAAGCAGTAGCGGCAAAAACTAAAATTGATGCCCCTGCAACTGAAGCCCCTGCCGAAGGTGGTAAAAGGAAACGCGTAACTGCTGAAGTTGAAGCTGCCCCGGCTGCTGATGCTCCTGAAGCTACAGAAGAGTAATTAAATATAGTCGTAAGTCTTAGGTCGTAAGTCTTATAGACTTCGCGAACTTTAGACTTACGACTTTTATTTTAAAAGAAATATTGGGTTAACAGTTGATTTGCAAATTGTAACCCGTAAACATTACAACATTTAAAACACAAAAAAATGTCCACAGTACAAATTTCTGCATCGGATGTAAATAAACTGCGCCAGCAAACTGGTGCCGGTATGATGGATTGCAAAAAAGCTTTAACCGAAACTAACGGTGATTTTGAAGCTGCAGTCGATTTTTTAAGGAAAAAAGGCGCTAAAGTTGCCGCCAGCCGTCAGGATCGCGACAGCAACGAAGGTGTTGTTATTGCGCGCACCAGCGCCGATGGCAAAACCGGCGTGATCATCGAATTGAACTGCGAAACCGACTTCGTGGCTAAAAACGCTGATTTCATCGCTTTCGCCAATTCAATTGCTGACGCCGCTGTTGAGCAAAATCCAGCTAACCTTGAGGCTTTAAACCAGGCTACTGTTAATGGTACTGCTATTGCTGAAGCTTGCATCGAACAAACCGGTAAAATCGGCGAGAAGATCGGTGTATCTAAATACGAAGTTGTTACCGGCGATAAAGTTGTTGCCTACATCCACGGTAACTACCGCTTAGGTGTATTGGTTGCTTTAAGCGCTGATGCAGCCGGTGCTGAAGAAGCCGGTAAAGACGTAGCTATGCAAATTGCCGCGATGAACCCTATCGCTATCGATAAAGATGGTGTTGACGCTTCTACTATCGAGCGTGAACTGGAGATTGCTAAAGACGTGATCCGCCAGGAAGGCAAACCAGAAGAAATGGTTGAAAAGATAGCTGCCGGTAAACTGAACAAGTTTTACAAAGACAGCACCCTGTTAAACCAGGAGTTTGTTAAAGATTCATCTAAAACCGTTGCTCAGTTTTTAGCGACAGTTGAAAAAGGCCTTACCGTTACCGCCTTTAAGCGAGTAGCTTTAGGAGCTTAATATTTAAATCCCCCCTCACAATGTGAGGGGGGATTTTTTTTGACCTTTTGTTTTGTGCTCCGCGACAGCAAAACAGCTTCCGGGCGAAAGCGGGCAGAACTGGGTGCCCTGTGCCGCGGGAAAGGGCATTAGCTTGGTGCCCGAAGCGAAGGGCTTGCGAGTGCGAAGCAGGGGCATCAAGGTTCGGCCCTGTGGTTCTGCCCGGTTTGCAGGGCAAAGGCCACGCGCGGCAAAGGAAGCATTTTTGCTGTCTTGAATTTTTGTTACTTTTTTTTAAAGAAAAAAGTAATAGGCCACTGCGGCTATGAGCAGACGAACTTTCATTACTAACTGACCTGAGAACTACGAGATTGCCGCGCTATCGCTCGCAATGACAAATTGGTAAAAGCAATTATGCAAACAGCCTTCCATAACGCCCAGATCATCACCAACGGTGAAACCATCACCGGGAAAGCCGTATTGATAGCAAACGGCAAAATAGCAGCCATTTTACCCGATACAGATATCCCCGCAAATGCCAAACGCATCGACCTTAATAACGCCTACCTTGCTCCCGGCTTGATAGACCTGCAAGTGTATGGCAGCGGTGGCCAACTATTCAGCGGTGCGCCTTCTATCGAAGCGCTGCACCAAATGGAAACCGACTTTTTGAAACAAGGCACCACCGGTTTTTTAGCTACCGCGGCAACCAATACCAACGAGGTAATAGAAAGGGGCATACTTGCCGGCAAAGCTTATGCTAAACAAGCTATAGGCAACTTTTTAGGCTTGCATATTGAAGGCCCTTACTTTAACCCCAAACGTAAAGGCGCGCACCCCGAAGAATTTATCCGCAAGGCTGCACTGGCCGAAGTAAAAAGATGGATAGAGATGGGCGAAGGCGTAATCAAAATGATTACCCTTGCACCTGAACTGCAAGACGAGGAGGTAATAGATTACCTGCACAGCCAGGGCGTAATTGTATCTGCCGGGCATACCGATGCCAGCTATGAACAAGCTTCGGCTTTTTTTGATGGCCGGATAAAAGCCGCAACGCATTTATTTAATGCCATGCCGCAAATGCATCACCGCGCGCCGGGCATTATCCCCGCCATTTTTGAAAAGCAACCATACACCAGCATCGTAGCCGACGGCATACACGTAAGCTACCCTATGATAGCTATGGCCAAGCGCCAACTGGGCGATAAGCTGTTCCTGATTACCGACGCAGTTACCGAAACCAATGAGGGCACCCATCAGCACCGCTTGAACGGCGATCATTATGTAATGAACGGAACGATATCGGGTTCGGCGCTTACCATGCTTAAAGCCATAAAAAATTGTGTAGATAAGGCCAACATTTCGCTGCCCGACGCCGTTAACATGGCAAGCTTGTATCCCGCGCGGTTGGCAGGCTTAAAAGATAAGGGAAAAATAGAGGCTGGTTATATTGCAGATCTACTGGTATTTAACAACAATTTTGAAGTGCAGCATGTTGTGCTTAACGGCGAATTAACATCGCCGAGATAAAATTTTAACAATAATTATATTTATATATTTTTGCCAAAATCTCACCCTGATGAAATACAAAAGGATATTACTGAAATTAAGCGGCGAATCGCTGATGGGCGAACGCCAGTACGGTATCGACAATAACCAGGTATTGCAATACGCCCATGATATTAAAAACGTGCACGATAAAGGTATCGAGATTGCATTGGTTGTTGGTGGCGGTAATATCTTCAGGGGCTTGAGCGCCGAGAAATCGGGCATGGAGCGCGCCCAGGCCGATTATATGGGTATGCTGGCCACGGTAATTAACTGTATGGCCATGCAAAACGCCCTGGAGACCATCGGTGTGGAAACCCGCCTGCAATCGGCCATTAAAATGGAGCAGATCTGCGAGCCATACATACGCCGCCGGGCCATGCACCATCTGCAGGAAGGCAAGATCGTGATCTTCGGTGCCGGTACTGGTAACCCATATTTTACTACCGATACCGCCGCCTCGCTGCGCGCTATCGAAATAAAAGCCGATGTAGTGCTAAAAGGCACCCGTGTTGACGGCATTTACACCGCCGATCCGGAGAAAGACCCATCTGCCACCCGTTACGATGAGATCAGCTTCCAGGAAGTATACGATAAAGGCCTTAACGTAATGGATATGACCGCCATTACCCTTTGCCAGGAAAACAAACTGCCGATCATTGTATTTGATATGAACAAACCCGGTAACTTTATGCAGATTGCCGAAGGTAACCCTATCGGTACGCTGGTGAAGTAGGGCTTAGCTGAGATTAGTGATTGGTTGATTAGAGATTAGTTTCATTGACATAAAACAAAAAGAGCGGCTTAATGCTGCTCTTTTTGTTTTAGAATATATTGGGAAAAATGAGTATTACATCACATTAACGAATCTTCGGTAGCCAAAGGCTCCTGCTGACCAAGGTGTGCCTTTATCTTGCTTTCAACTATCAGCGCCAGTTCGTTAGCGGTGGCGCTGCCTGGTTCTATGGGTTCTAAAACCTCCCAGTGCATGGCTATAAAGGTATTCAACGGGAACTGTCCGTATTGTACTACCTTCCACGAGTTGCTGATAGCTACCGGTACGATCAGGGCCTCCGGGCACTTCTTCAGCAGTGCGCCAAGTCCGCCGCCCTGGAACATCTTTACCTTGCCGTCCTTACCCCGTGTCCCCTCAGGGAATATCACTGCCGACCATTTGTTTTCGTGCATGCGGGTGCCCAGCTTTACCAATTCGCCAATAGCCTGCCGGTTATCCTTCCTGTCGATATTAGCGCCGCCGCCATGCTGCAAATTAAAGGAGATGGACGGGATGCCCTTAGCCAGCTCTATTTTAGAAATAAATTTGGCGTGGTATTTACGCAGGTACCAGATAAGCGGGGGAATATCATATGTACTTTGGTGATTAGCCATAAAAATTATCGGGCGGCCCACCGGCAAGTTTTGCTTATTAACAAAGGTTACGGTATTACCCAGCAGGTAGTAGCTGCCTTTTAAAAACCAGTTCAGTATATCAACCGAGCGTTTGTGCGCCTTGTAACCAAACCAATGGAAGCACACCCACTGTATGGGATGAAATATCAACAATGCCAGCCCGAAGCCGATATAATGAATAGGTGAAAGTATATAGCCTAAAAGTTTTCTCATGAAGCCCCCGGCCCCCCTAAAGGGGGAGTGATTTTAATTTTGAAGCAAATATAACAAGTTTTGAATACAGCAGGTATTCTGCTCCCCCTTTAGAGGGCCGGGGCTTGGCTATAACTTCCCCTCCATAATCATCAGTTGCACTTTCAATACCGCGCCTACGGTTATCGAATCTTTGATCTCGCCACGGCAAACCATATCATATACTTCACTAAACGGCACCTTCTTTACAATCAATTGCTCGGTATCTTCAGGTTCAGCTTCAAACTGTGCCAGGCCGCGGGCAATATAAACAATGCTCAATTCATCACTTACCGAGTTAGAAAGGTGCATGCGCAGCACTTCCTTCCAGTCGGTCGCTTTCAAACCGGTCTCTTCCAGCAGTTCGCGCTTAGCCGAATCAAGCGGGTCTATCCCCAGCAAACCGCCGCCTTCGGGTATCTCCCAGCTATATTCATCGGGAGCAAAGCGATACTGGCCCACCAAATAGGTATTCATATCCTCATCAAGCGGTACAATGCCAATGGCTACCGTATGGAAATGTACCTTGCCATAAATACCCGGGTTGCCCGATGGGTTGATCACCTGGTACTCGGTAAGGGCTATCCATGGGTTGGTATATATCTCTTTTTCGGATACTATTTTCCAGGGGTTGTCTTCGGGATGTTGCATGGTGGTGAAAATAGAGAAGAATGTGGAAATAGCTCTGAAATATTCTGAATGAATTTAGATCAATACATTCGATTTTATATCCCCTATCACATCTCTGGCAGGTGTACCCAAACCGGCATCTACCTGTTGGATACTCTTTGATAATTTATCCTGCATTGATTTCGATAGGGTATCCCAGCCATTATCTGCCGAATCGCCTTTAAGGTAATTAGTTACCAGCGCGTGCAGGTCTTCCAACTGGTGAACATCTGCATGGTCTATCTTATCATGCAGGTCAAATTTTATGGCCTCTGTTTTCATACTAACGGTTAAAACAAATATAATAATTATAAAGTTCAATTGACTATCGACTTATTTTTATCATTCAACTGTCATTATATCAGTGTTTTAACAATTAAATGTGACACTATTTGAAATGCGCCTATTTAACCTTACCTTTGCAGCCGATTTGACAATGTTGTCAAATACGTTATTTTAATTCATGAACCCATTTAGTAATCTTGGGATCCGTCATGATATTGTTAATGCCATCTCTGAGTTAGGGTTTGAAAACCCAACGCCAATCCAGGAACAGTCGATCCCGGTATTGTTAACAGGCAGCAACGATTTTGTCGGATTAGCCCAAACCGGGACCGGTAAAACTGCTGCCTTTGGCCTGCCTTTGTTAGAATTGCTTGATTTCGAAGAAAATCATCCGCAAGCACTTGTACTGTGCCCCACACGCGAACTTTGTTTACAGATCACCAACGATCTGAAAAATTATGCCAAAAACATGCGCAACGTAAATGTTGTAGCGGTATATGGCGGCGCTAGTATCTCAGATCAGTTACGCACCATCAAACGTGGCGTACAAATTGTTGTGGCTACACCCGGCCGTATGCTGGATATCATTAACCGTAAGGCTATTGATTTTTCGGCTGTGCAGTATGTAGTTTTAGACGAGGCTGATGAAATGCTTAATATGGGCTTTCAGGAAGATATTGATAGTATCCTGTCAACCACACCCGACGAGAAAAAGACCTGGTTATTCTCGGCCACTATGCCAAGCGAAGTACGCCGCATAGCAAAAAAATACATGGACAACCCATTTGAGTTGACCATGGGCGAAAAAAATACCGGCAACGCCAATATCGAGCACGAGTACTATGTAGTGCGTGCCCGCGATAAATATGCCGCCTTTAAACGTATAGTAGATTTCAATCCCGAGATATTCGGTATTGTTTTTTGCCGTACAAAAATTGAAACGCAGGAAATTGCCGAGTCTTTAATTAAAGATGGCTACAATGCCGATAGCCTGCACGGCGACCTTTCGCAGCAACAGCGCGATAAGGTAATGAAACGCTACCGCGAACGCAGCCTGCAGCTGTTAATTGCTACAGACGTTGCCGCCCGTGGTATCGACGTTAACGACGTTACACACGTTATTAACTACTCGTTACCGGATGAGATAGAGAACTATACCCACCGTAGCGGCCGTACCGCGCGTGCCGGTAAAACAGGTGTATCTATCGCCATCATCAACTCGAAAGAGTTGGGTAAGATCCGCCAGATAGAGCGTGTTATCGGTAAAAAATTCATTAAGGCCGAGATACCTACCGGTTTTGATGTTTGCGAGAAACAACTGTTCGCCCTGGTACATAAGGTGCACAATGTAGAAGTGAACGAGCAGCAGATTGAACAATACATCCCGCGCATTATGGCCGAATTTGCCGACCTGAGCAAAGAGGATGTAATTAAGCGTTTTGCTTCGCTGGAGTTCAATAGCTTCTTAGAATATTATAAGAACGCGCCAGACCTGAACGCCCCTGCCGACGACCGCTTTGGTAAAGAGCGCGGCGAGGGTGGCGAAAAATTTGCCCGTACCGGTGTACGCGGCGATTTTACCCGCCTGTTCATTAACCTGGGTTCGGTAGATGGCTTTAGCCGTGGCGATTTGCTGGGTTACATTTGCAACACCACAAAGATCAGCGGCCGCACCGTTGGTAAAATAGATGTTAAAGGTGTGTACTCGTTCTTCGAGGTACCGCATGATGAGGTAGAAAAGGTTCAGTCGGGCTTTAAAAGCGCCGATTTCCAGGGTCGCGAAGTTCGTATTGAAATTGCCGGCGAGGGCGTAAGTGAGCGCCGTGATGGTGGCAACCGTGGTGGCGAGCGCAGAAGCTATGGCGGCAACAGCGGCGGTGGCTTCCGCAGGGATGGTGGCAACCGCGACCGTGATAACGGCAACCGTGGCGAACGCAATTTCTACAACGGCGATAAGCGCGATGGCGGTAACTCGGGTGGCGGTTTCCGCGATTTCTCGGGCAAACGCAAAGAAGACCGTGGCGAACGCCGCAGGCGCTTCTAAAAAAGTATGCATGAGTTTTCGGCGGATTGTAAGATCGCCCGCCGTAAAACCATCCATTATAATAAGATCAGTTTTTAGTTTAGTTTAACAAAGCCTCGGTGCGTAAGCAGCGGGGCTTTTGTTTTTTGTGCCCCGCTGTAAGCGAACGGTCACTGTTCGGATACGATACAGGCAGAGCAGCCTGTACCACGCATAAAAATCTTATTATTAGCTACTTAAATAGATGGCATCATATTTTCTATTATCACCGCATTACCTTAACTATTATTCAATGAAAACACCCCTGCGCATCGCTTTATTTGTTTTAGCATCAGCATTTTCGCTGCCTTTGTTCGCCCAGCAAGGAACGCCGGGGAACCTGGCTGCCGATTTTGTACAACGCCAGCGCGATACCGCCCGGCATTTATACAACAAAGACCACGCTACAAAGCAGGATATTGAGCAGGGCATCGGTGTGCTGAAACGCTCTATCAGATTTTTGGATAGCCCGGCTATTAAAAAAATGGCCGAAACCAATATGTATTTAAAGTTCCGCCGATCAGACGTGCTGCGTGAGATGGTATACGCCTATGCCAAAAACGGGCAGAACGATTTGGCTACCGCTACACTAACTGAGCATTATAAGGAAGGGACTTCCTTTTATATTATAGAGATGCTGGCTGATTCGGCCTTTATACAGTTAAAAACCGATCCTAAGTTTATGGCTGTGATAGACCATTACAAGGCACGTTCGGGACTATGGGCAGGGGACGCCTTTAAAACGCCTTATAAGGCAGATCTGTCTGCTACCGAGAAGCTGGCGGGTTTGTCATTGCTATGGGCGCAGGCCAAGCTTGGTTTTGCTTATTTTGACAGGCTAACCGTAGACTGGAACCAAACCTATCTTGATTATATCCCGCAGGTACAAGCCACCAAAAGCACGTTGGAATACTACAAGGTGCTGCAAAAATTTTACGCCCAGTTGCATGACGGGCACACTAATGTTTATTTCCCCAAAGAACTGACAAACGAGATCTATTCCCGCCCACCTGTGCGGACCGAATTGATAGGCGGCCATGTTTATATCACCAAAGTAGTTAATGATAGCCTGCAAAAAACCGGCATAGTACCCGGGCTTGAAGTGATCAGTATAGACCACCAACCGGTTAAGGCATATGCAGATGCTAACGTAAGGCCATTCCAAAGCAGTTCGACCCCGCAGGATTTGGATCAGCGTACCTATACCTATATGTTGTTGGCGGGGGCTGCATCCAAACCCATAAATCTCGAACTTAAAGATAGAAAAGGAAAGATATTTACGGCTACAATCCCGCGTTCGGGTTATCCTAAAGTAGCGCCGTTACCAGCTATGGAATACAAGGAACTGAACGGGATCGGCTACCTGGCTATCCATAATTTTGAGGATGATAAGATTGTTAAGCAATTCGATTCGCTATTTACCCAGGTACAAAAAACCAAGGGCCTGGTGATTGATATCAGGGATAATGGCGGCGGCGACAGTGGCATAGGCAACCAGATATTAGCTTACCTTACCGATAAACAATTCGATCTGTTCTCGCATAGCCAGGTTACTTTTAACGCGCTGAACAAAGCCCCGGGGCAGCCCGAACCTAATATGCTGGGCAACGGTGTAGCGATAGAGTATCCCAACAAAAAACATTATTATAACAAACCGGTAACCCTGCTCATCAACGCGGCCACCTTCTCGGCCGCCGAGGATTTTGCCGTTGCTTTTGATGCAATGAAGCGAGGCAGCATTATTGGCCAGCCAAGCGGCGGTAGCACCGGGCAGCCTTTGCGCCTTACCCTACCCGGCGGCGGCACCGCCCGCTATTGCGCCCGCCGCGAAACATATCCCGACGGTAAGGAATTTGTGGGTGTAGGTGTAATTCCTCAGATAGTTGTGGAGAAGAATATTAATGATGTTTATAATGGCACAGATAGCGTGTTAAAAAAGGCGCTGGAGGTATTGAAATAATCTGTTACTTGAGTGTTTGGGCTAAAGCCACCCTTTGGTCCGCTTATTATCCGTTGGTTAAAACCAACGGAAATGAAATAAACAATCCTATTCATTGCCGTCCCATTTATGGGACGGGCTTAATGTAAAAACAAAAGGCTTTAGCCACAAATGGAATCGATACAAGTTCGGCAGGATGTCATGGTGAACCTGTCTAACCATGGTGGGTCGGCCTAAGCACGCAGTCTTCGACAAGCTCAGACTGACAGTCTCATTCTAATCACATCACCCCATTACGCTTACGGATAAACGGCAGCAACTCATCTATCGGTTTTTGGATAATCTTGCCTACATGGATATGGTGGCGGCTGCACTGGCGTTTCAGTTCATCGCTAAAATGCCAGGCAATGGAGCCAACAAAGTGGCATTTATACTGGTGATATTGGGGATAGCTCTTAATGTTGGTCTCGATGAACTCTAAAAAAGCCGAGTTTAGTACATGCTGACCGTATTCGGTATGTTGTATCTTGTTCAGAAATTTGGCAAATGATGCCAGGTAGGAATTGGCACGAGGCTGCTGGTAGACATTGCGGATGATGGTGGCCTTATCCAAATGATAATCATCGCGAAACATATCGTGAATAGCTGCCGGCATCTTGTTGTACATGTAATCGGTTACCAGGGCTTTGCCCAACCACGATCCCGAACCCTCGTCGCCCAAAACATAACCCAGGCCATGCTTGCCTTCGGCCACGTCTTCACCATCAAAAAATGAGATGTTTGAACCAGTACCCAGCACACAGCACAACCCTTTCTCGCGCCCGCAGGTGGCGTACGCCGAACCCAACAGATCGCTATCAACACTGATAAAGGCTTTTGGGAAAACCTGGCTCAGGGCGTTTGATACCATCTCGTGCCGGTCGGGGCTGGAACAGCCTGCGCCGAAAAAATAGATCTCCGTAACCTGATTGGCTATAGCTACCAACCCGGGCAACTGATCGTGCACCTTTTTGGCGATCTCTTTTTCGGTTAAAAAGTAAGGGTTTAGTCCGTCTGTACGATATTCAACAGGGTCGGTGCCGGGTTTGTCCAGCAGCCAGTCGGTTTTTGACGAACCACTATCAGCAACTACGATCATGCACTCAGCTCTTCCAGTATTTTGTGGGTAAGCGGCTTGTGGATGAACTGGGTGATGTATTTGTTCTCGATTGATTTTTTAAGATCGGTAGGATCAAGCGACGACGAAAGCATAAATATTTTGGCTTTCTTCACCTCATCATTCAGCTTATCGTATTCCTGCAAAAATTCAAACCCGCTCATCATCGGCATCCGGATATCCAAAAATATCACATCGGGTTTAACGCTGCCATCTCTTAACGAATCGATAGCATCGGCAGGCGATTGCCGCACAATAACTTCATCGGCAAAATGCCCGCTTTCCAATATCCTGCGGGTGACAAAATTATCAATGTAATTGTCATCAATCAGCAAGCATATTTTATAAGTGGCGGGCATAATCATTTATGATCCTCAAAAATAATGTTTTACGCAAATATTCAATAAATGTTATTCTTTTTATTCAATATTTATGCTGCCGGTTATCTGCTTTAAGGTAATTTCTGCTTGTTTGGCCTGGTATTGGGCATCAAAAAACTTCGATTGCGCGTCCAGATAGTTCCTTTGTGCCTCCCTGATCTCCAGCGGGGTGATGTTACCCAGTTTATATTTTTCCAGCGATATATCTAAATTCTTTTTGGCGATGGCCACATTAGCCTGCCCCAGCTTCACCAGGTCTAAGCCCGAAAGGTAGCTAACAAAAAGGTTATTAATTTGTGCCTCCACATTCAGGCGTACTTGTTTGGCATCTATCACCGCGTTATCAATTTGTATTTTGGCGTTGCGTTCCTTACGGGTTTGGTTAAAACCATCAAAGATGTTGATGGAGGCCGTCAGCCCATAGTTAAAGCCATGCGCATCCTGCGTGCGGGTAAAGCCCGCGGGAGTTTTGCTGTTGGTCCAGGTGTAGCCGCTGCCCACACTTAAGGTTGGCAAACGGGTAGCCTTTACCTGACGCAGGTTAATATCGGCCAAACGCTTACTAATCTCGGACGACAGGATAGCCGGGTTTTGCGTTTGCGCGCTGCTTAGGATATTCCCCAATGAAAGGTGCTGATCGACCACAATGGTATCTGCTACAGCAAAATCGGTTTGCAGGTCCCTTACAAGTAGTTGATTAAGCTTGATCTTATTAGCTTTAAACTGTTGCACCAGGCTAAGCAGGGTAGCGGTATCGGTATTCAGGTTCACCTGGGCGTTCAACGCGTCAAGACCTGAGGCCCGGCCTACCGAAAGCTTATCGTTAGCGATGCGCAATTGTGTGCGCGATATGGCGATGGCCCCCTTTTGCGCCTTGATCTGTTCGTTTTGGTTGATCAGATCGTAATAGGTGGCAATTACGTTGGCCATGGTGCTTTGTATGGTATCGCGCAGGCGCACATCGCTTAGCTGGTTCAGTTGCTTCAACTGATCGTAGTTGGCAAACATGGCAAAGCCATCAAAGAGGGTCCAGTTAAGGCTGGGGCCGTAACTAATATTGCTATTGCTGATGCCGTTAAGGTTATTTACGGTACCATCGCTGCGGGTTTGCTTGATGGTTTGCTTACTGTTATTAGTGGTCAGATCGGCGCTTACCTTTGGCAGCATGCCGGCCGCGCCCGGTGTAACATTGTTTTTGGCAATGCTGTTGTTGTTTTGGGCCAGCTTAATATTGTAGTTGTTTTTTAATGCTATCTCCACCGCTTCCTTAAGCGTTAGCATAGGCGCGTTTTGCGCACGGGTGCCAGGCGCCGTAGCGGTGCATAAAAACAGCAGGCAAACTATTTTACTAAATTTCATATCGCTTACAGCTTTTCTATCAATTTTGGTTGTTTAGGGTTCAGCCGCTTTTTTGGCTCGCTTACTTCTTCGTCTTCCGCGTCAGGGTCTTTACGCACCTTGGCGGCAATCATCATATAGATCATCGGGATCACATACAGTGTCAGCATCAGCGAGAACAGCATACCGCCGATGATCACGATACCCAGCGATACACGGCTTTTAGCGCCTGCACCCAAAGCAAGGGCAATTGGCACCGAACCCAGCACCACGGCCAAACTGGTCATCAGGATGGGGCGCAAACGTGCCGTAGCCGATTCAATCACGGCCTCATATTTGCTCAGTCCGTGTTCCATGCGCTGGTTGGCGAACTCCACAATTAAGATACCGTTTTTGGTTACCAGGCCCACAAGCGTGATCATACCGATCTCGCTAAAGATATTGAGCGTTTGGTTGAACAGCCATAGCGACAGGAACGCCCCCGCAATAGCCAGCGGCACGGTCATCATTACAATGAATGGGTCGATGAAGCTTTCAAACTGCGCGGCCAGTACCAGGTAGATCAACAACAGCGCGAACAGGAACGCGAACATGATGTTTGACGATGATTCCGAATAATCGCGCGATGGGCCGCTAAGGGCGGTACTGAATGTTTGGTCCAGTTGCTCTTTAGCGATGCGCTCCATTTCGGCAATGCCCTGGCTCATGCTCACACCTGGCGCTAAACCAGCCTGTATAGTGGCCGATTTAAAACGGTTAAAGTGATAGATAGATGGCGGAATGGCATCTTCGGATACCTTTACCACGTTATCCAGCTGCACCAGGCTACCGTTTGAACTACGTACGTATACCGATTTCAGATCCAGCGGCTGGTCGCGATTGGCGCGATCAACCTGTGCCACTACCTGGTACTGTTTACCATTTATCAGGAAGTAATCTACACGGCCGGCGCTATAGTATAATTGCAGTGTCGACGCGATATCGGCTACGCTCACACCCAAATCGCGGGCACGGTCGCGGTCGGTTACTACGGTTAGTTCGGGTTTGGTAAATTTCAAATCGACGTCGGCCGTTTGCAGTAAGGTGCTTTTCTGCACTTCGGCCAAAAAGCCCGGTAATACCTTTCGGATCTTCTCAAAGTCCTGGTTCTGCAATACAAACTGGATAGGCAACGATGTACGGGCACCGCTACCGCCGCCAGATATGGTTTGCTCCTGCACCACAATAGCGCGGGCATCCGGGAACTTAGCCAGTTTTTTGGTCATGTAATCGGCAATTTGTGCCTGGGTGCGTTTACGCTCATCGGGCTTAACTAAACCGATACGGCCAAAACCGGTATTTACCGAGCCTGCACCACCACGACCAAATGCTGTGATAGAGATGTTCACATTTTTTTCGGGGATGGAATCCTCAATCATTTGCGATACCTTATCCATGTAATTGCTGGTATACTCGTACGATGAACCTTCGGGCGCAGTTACCGAATAACGCAGCAGGCTGCGGTCATCAAGCGGTGCCAACTCTGATGGGATCACCTTTACAAAAATGTATACACCAATTAAACACACCGCCAGTATAGGCCACGATGTCCAGCGCCATTTCATGGCATTGGTCAGCGTTTCGGTATAGGCATTGGTCATACGCTCGAAAAAAGGCTCTGTCTTTTCGTAAAACTTCGATTTCTTCTGGTTCTTGCGAATCAGCTTTACGTTCAGCATTGGCGTAAGCGACAACGACACAAAGGCCGATATCAACACCGCCCCCGCTACCACCACCGCGAACTCGCGGAACAAGCGCCCGGTAAAGCCCTCTAAGAACACGATAGGCAAGAACACCGCCGCCAGCGTTACCGAAGTAGATACTACGGCAAAGAAGATCTCGGCCGAACCCTCGAACGCCGCCTTGCGGACATCCATGCCCGATTCTACCTTTTTATAAATGTTCTCCGTTACTACGATACCGTCATCCACCACAAGCCCCGTCGCCAATACAATGCCCAGCAGGGTAAGGATATTGATAGAGAAGCCGAATACGTACATGATAAAGAATGCACCGATAAGCGATACCGGGATATCTATCAACGGGCGGAAAGCGATCAGCCAGTCGCGGAAGAACAGGTAGATAATAATTACCACCAGGATGAACGATACCAGCAGCGTTTCCTTCACCTCGGTGATAGATTGGTTAATGAAGCGGGTATTATCCAGCGCTACTACTACTTTAATATCGGGTGGAAGGTCTTTTTTTATCTGCTCCAGGCGCTTGTAAAAGTCCTTGGCTATCTGCACATAGTTGGCACCTGGCTGCGGCACAATGGCCAAACCCACCTCGGGAACGCCCGATTCTTTCAACGATGACTCCTCATTAGCAGAACCTAATATGGCATAACCAACATCGCTAAAGTGGATCACCCGGTTGCTGTCGGCACGGATGATGAGGTCGTTAAAATCTTTTACGGTATGCAGCTTACCCAGGGCGCGAACGGCCAGCTCGGTATTGTTACCTTCAATTTTACCGGCAGGCAACTCCACGTTTTCTTTTGCCAGGGCATCCTTAATATCGGTAGCGGCCAGTTTAAGTGCCGATAGCTTGTTAGGGTCTATCCATAAACGCATGGCGTACTGGCGCTGGCCCTGTATGTTGATGGAGCTTACACCGGGGATGGTTTGCAGGCCCTCCTGCAATACGTTCTCGGCATAATCATCTACCTGGTTAATGTTACGGGTATTACTGCTAACGGTAAGCGTGATGATCTGGTCGGCACTGGCATCAGCCTTGGTTACTACCGGCGGGGCGTCGATATCCTGCGGCAGCTGGCGCTGTGCCTGCGATACCTTGTCGCGCACGTCGTTAGCGGCGGTTTCCAAATCGGCGTCAAGCGTAAACTCAACAGTAATGTTACTGCTACCTACCGAACTGCTCGACGTGATATTACGGATACCCGGCACACCGTTAATGGCTTTTTCCAGTGGCTCGGTGATCTGCGATTCGATAACATCAGAGTTAGCGCCCGAGTAGCTGGTACTTACAGAAATAATAGGCGGATCGACCGAGGGGAAGTCGCGCACGCCCAAAAAGGTATAGCCGATAACCCCAAATACCACTATCACAACCGATAATACGGTTGCCAGTACCGGCCTTTTTATACTTACTGAGGATAAACTCATAACCCTTATTTAATAACTTTAGTAATTTTTAAGGCCACTTTAGGGCGCATTTGTATAATGCCCGACACGATCAAACTATCTCCCGGCTTCAGGCCGTCGGTAATTTGGATCCTGGTATCGGTACGCAGATCGGTTTTTACAAATTGTGGTGTGGCTACGCCTTTTTTAACCAGGAATACCTTGCTGCTTTTCAAATCGGGGATAACTACCTCGGTAGGCACCATAATGGTTTTCGGGATCTGATCGAGCGTTAGGTTGATCTTAGCGAAAGCGCCTGCCTTTAACTCGTTTTTAGGGTTAGCAGCCTGCGCGCGGATAGTGATGGTGCGCGAGGTAGCATCGATAGCCGGCTCGATAGCATATACCTTGGCATTGTATTTTTTATTGCTGCTGGCTACGGTAAAGCTGATATTAGCCCCAGGCTGTATCAACGGCAGGTAACGTTCCGGTACCGAGAACGTCAGCTTAGCCGGATCGATATTGACCAGCGTAGCGATAGAGGTTGATGGCGACAGGTAGCCACCCGGACTAACATTACGCAAACCAATAGTACCGCTAAACGGCGCACGGATCTCGGTACGGGCTATCTGGGCTTTTATCATATCGCCCTGGGCATTAAGCGAGTTAAGGCTGGTTAACGATGTTTCGTACTCCTCTTTACTGATCGCTTCTTTTT
Source organism: Mucilaginibacter mali (assembly GCF_013283875.1). NCBI lineage: Bacteria > Pseudomonadati > Bacteroidota > Sphingobacteriia > Sphingobacteriales > Sphingobacteriaceae > Mucilaginibacter > Mucilaginibacter mali. The sequence continues at coordinate 5,420,092 of NZ_CP054139.1, read as the reverse complement.
CCAGCAATATCTTGTTGCGGTATTCGGTTTGCTTGGCTAAGGCCACCTGGTATTGCACCTGCTGGTACGATGCCTGCAGATCCTGGTTGTAAACCTTTACCAGCAGCTGGCCCTTGCTTACATAGCTACCCTCCTTAAAGTAAATGCCGGTGATATTGCCAGCCGTTTGGCTGATCAGGTTTACCTTTTCGTTGGCATCGATAGAACCGGTAACGTCGATGTTGTTGATCACCGTCGTATCCTTAACGATCATTACTTTAACGGGAATGGGGCCGCCCTTCTTTTTGCCGCCCTTGCCGCCTTTACCGCCGGCGCCGCCTGTTGCCGCCGCTGCCTCTTTGGCTTTTGCGCCCCAAAGCTTGCTGTAAACCAAATAGCCTATTATCAAGGCAATTATGATGTATGCAATATACCTGATCTTCATATTGTGTTTTATTGAATTACTTGTTAAGGTTAAGTTTTATGTTCATTTCCTGCGTGGCATAAGGTTTCAGGTTGTCTTCCATTTGCAGCAACACCCTGAAGAATATTTCCAGTTCCTGCGCCGGGATATCGCCTGCCACCAGCGCGTTAAGTTCGTCGAAAGTGGTCAGCATTTCGGGTACTTCCCGGTTGGCTTTTTCGGTTACACGCAGCAGGTGCTGCCGCCTGTCGGCCGGGTTTATTTCCCTATAAACATACCCACGTTCGGCCAGATTATCAATGATATTTACTACAGCCGATTTATCCTTTCCCATCTTATCGCCCAGGGCTTTTTGGGTAAGCTGGCCATCGTTAGCGCGTATCACCGAAAGGAAGTACCAATAGCGGTCAATATCCAAATGACCCAGCCTTTCCGACAGGACATTCAGGTATATTTTAGCCAGATGTATCAGCTTACGCGAAACGGGTTCTGTTACTTCGTTCATGTTTTTCAACAACGAAGATATAATAGTACGGTTTGCAGATAGTTGTATGTATCAACCATTTTACAGGATGGTGCGAGATACAGACTTATAGGTAGGGATTTGGGTATAACTGCGGTATTGGTCGCATCTGTAATCGCGATATATAATTTGAGAAAATTTAATTAATTTTGTATATGTCACAGCACATCGATTATAAGTTATACATAGAAGTGAACCCGGAAGTAAGGTTTGGTAAACCTGTTATTAAGGGTACCCGTATTACAGTATACGATGTTTTGCAATGGCTAGCCTCCGGAATGAGTCAGGAAGAGATACTCTCCGATTTTCCGCAATTAACTCAAGATCAATTGCTGGCATGCCTTGCTTACGCGGCTAATAAAGAACGTATTATAAAAGTAGCATGAGCGTTCGCCTTATCTCGGATGAAAATATATCCTGGCGATTAAAAAAACTTCTACCCGATTGGGATATTTTGCCCGCGAACGAGATTGATATTGAGAACAGAGTATCCGATATATTTATATGGCGATTTGCCAAAGCTAATCAATATCATATCCTTACATTCGATGAGGATTTTTCCGAATTGCAAAATCTTTATTCTTTCCCGCCCAAGATCATATGGCTGCGCACCGGGAATTGCAGTACTGCCGAAATTGCGAATTGCCTTAAGAAAGAACTTTTCACAATAGGCGCGTTCTTGCAAAATGATGAATTAGGTTTGTTAGAGATACACTTTTAATTCATATTTATTTGCCCTATTGCAAAGCTCCGTGCCCTCTTTGCTCCTCCCTCTGTGTCCTCCGTGGTTAATTCATCACTTCATTACTTTACATTCATTTGAACTTACAGGTATATATAAAAATTGTAAGTTTGCACCATGGAACAAAATATATTTGTTTACAACACTTTAACCCGTACCAAAGAAGCTTTTAAACCGCTAAACCCGCCCCACGTAGGCATGTATGTTTGCGGCCCTACCGTTTACAGCGATGCCCACATGGGCAATTGCCGTACCTATATATCGTTCGATCTGATATTCCGCTATCTTAACCATGTAGGTTATAAGGTGCGCTATGTGCGTAATATAACCGATGCCGGCCACCTGGAAGGCGATGCGGATGAGGGCGACGACAAAATTGCAAAAAAAGCCAAGCTGGAAAAGCTGGAGCCAATGGAGATCGTACAGCGTTACACCGTAGGTTTCCATGATGTAATGAAATTGCTGAATACGTTACCACCCAGCATCGAACCAACAGCTACCGGCCACGTGATAGAACAGATAGAACTGGTAAAAGAGATCCTAAACCGCGGTTACGCCTACGAGGTAAACGGTTCGGTTTATTTTGATGTAGAGAAATATAACGCCACGCAGGACTACGGCGTGCTGAACGGCCGCAACCTGGAAGACCTGCTGAACAATACCCGCAACCTGGGCGGACAGGACGAAAAACGCGGCAAGCTTGACTTTGCCCTGTGGATAAAAGCCAAACCCGAACACCTGATGAAATGGCCATCGCCCTGGGGCGTGGGTTTCCCGGGCTGGCATTTGGAGTGCTCGGCCATGAGTAATAAGTACCTGGGCCATCAATTTGATATCCACGGCGGTGGTATCGATTTGGTGCCTACCCACCACACCAACGAGATCGCCCAAAACGTGGCCAGCTGCGGCCATAACCCGGCCACTTATTGGATCCATACAAATATGCTGACGGTGAACGGGCAGAAGATGTCAAAATCATTAGGCAACAGCTTCCTGCCGCACGAGTTGTTTAGCGGCGATAACAAGATATTAAGCAAGGGCTACAGCCCCATGACGGTGCGCTTCTTTATGCTGCAGGCCCATTACCGTAGCACGCTGGATTTTGGTAACGATGCCATGGAAGCATCGGAAAAAGGCTTTAAACGCCTGATGAACGCCTTTAGCCTGCTGGATGGCCTGAAAGCATCGGCCACTACCGAAGTGGAAATAGCCCCTTTAAGGCAGCGTTGCTACGATGCCATGAATGATGATTTTAACAGCCCCGTGCTGATAGCCGAACTATTTGAGGCCACCCGTATCATCAATTCGGTGCACGATGGTAAACTGAAGATAGATGCTGATAACCTGCAACAGTTAAAAGATATGATGCAGGTATTTATTGTGGATGTTTTAGGCCTGCAGAACGAGGTTGCCGCTAACGACGACCTGCCGAAGGTGATGGACATGATCGTCAACCTGCGCGGCGAAGCCAAAAAGAACAGCGACTACGCCACATCAGACAAGATACGCGATGGCCTGCAAAAAATAGGCTTCCAGCTAAAAGACAGCAAGGACGGAACCACCTGGAATAAAATGTAGAAACAAAAACGCCTGCTATGAAGCAGGCGTTTTTGTTTTAGTGTTTTTTGTACTTATCAATGCAGCCCCAGTTGATTTAAAAAATGGGGGATAATTTGATGGTTCAAAATAATGGTAACCATAATACCGCAAATGGCCCCGAAGAAGTGCGCATCGTGATTAATGGTATCGCGCGATTGTTTAGAGGCGTACCAGCAGTAAATAAGATATAATATACCAAACAGCCATGCCGGCATTGGTATGGGCAAAAACATAAGATACATGCTGGCGGTTGGCGCAAACAATATGCAACTAAATATCACCCCGCTGATAGCCCCCGATGCGCCAAGGCTATGGTAGCCATAATCATCGCGATGTTTTACAATAGTTGGCAGATCGCTAAAGATCAGGCAAACAAAGTAAATTAAGCCAAATTGCCAGTGCCCCAAAAAATATCGCTCTAATGGAATAGCAAAGAAATAGAACGACATCATATTAAAGATCAGGTGCGTCCAATCCTTATGAATAAAGCCGCTGCTGATAATGGTATACTGCATACGCCCACGGGAAACACTGTAGGGGTGCAGCATCAACCGGCCATATAATTGCTCCTGCGAAAACACCAGCAAACTGATGGCTATCGTTACTACAAAAATGGTCCAGGCTACGGGAGCGGCTAAAAATATCTCTATCATTTATTTTTTAAAGTCAAATTTTATATCGGTAAGCACACGGCCTACAGGGTAGCGCTGATAGGTTTTCTCGTAATAAGGCGAGTTTTGGTAAACCCAGTTCAGTTGCGCGCGGCCGCTGCCGGCCAGTTGCGGGTTCTTCGCTTTTTCTTCGTCCAGTTGCTTGCGCACTTCGGGGTTCTTTTTCAGATACTCGGCGGCCGTGTCTTCAAATACATAGTCTGAGTACCCCTCCTTTTGCCCCAATACCGAATCGAAGAAGTTCCACGCGAAGAACGAATCGACACCCTGCGGCTCCAGCGTTTCCACAATATAACGGTTAAGTGCCTGGTTAGTGTATACCACATAGTCGCCCTCGTAAAATTTAATTTTGCGTTCAACTGTGGTTAACTTTACATTGCTGTGCAGGTAGTGGCCTTCGTACGGGCGCTGTCCGTTGGTGAAATCGCCCAGGTAATAAACCTGCAGGGCAACAGTGGTGTCGTGCGCCAGGCGGTGCATCACTACATTATTCAGTTTATACAGGTCGATGATCTTTCCCCATGCCTGCGGGATCACATAAGCCAGCGGCTTATCAACCGTTTGGGTTACCTTATAAGTGTTAAAATATTTTATCGGGTGGCTCCAGGGCTTACTGCGGTCGTAATATAAACGGCTCATGCCGCTTACCTCGCTGGGTTTGCGCAGCGCGGCATAACCTTTAAAGGTGATGGTGTCGTACTTAGATGCATCCAGTGTCCAGTTCATCGCGAAGCTGGTTTGGTTTTTCACCTGCTCGTCTGCATCGTGTTTTAGTTTACCGATCAACTGGTGATCGCGTTGTACAAGATCGATCAGGTGCACCATAAAATCATAAGTGCTGTATACGCGCTTATCAAAGGGCTTCAGCATGTGGGTTTCGGTAATATAGCTGATGATATTATGCTGCGCGGTATAACCGGTAGCATAACGTGGTGTTTCCAGGTAAGATACAATGCCCGAGTCGGGCGTGCCGCCGCGACCGCCCTCTACATAAGGGATCATCTCAAAACCGCTTTGTTTCATGCGTTTGTACAGTTCAGGCGAAAGCGTTTTGGTAGTATAGTCGGCCAGGATGGGGTTTTGCTTATCCTTTTGGGTTTCTATCAGCGTCATCACATACTGGTAGTCGGCGCCATCGCTGGTGTGGTTATCCAAAAAAATCTCGGGGTTCCAGGTGTTCAGGATCTGCATAAAGGCCAAAGCGTTACGGCTGTCGGCTTTAATAAAATCACGGTTCAAATCAAGATTGCGATAATTGCCGCGGAAGCCATAAGCTTCGGGGCCGTTTTGGCTTACACGTGAAAGGCCGCGGTTAAGGCAACCATCAATATTATAAACGGCGATGAAGCAAAGCACCACATCATTTGGCAGTTTATTTTTTTGCAGCAGGTCGCGGATCAGCATCATGCTGGCATCAATACCTTCGGGTTCGCCGGGGTGGATGCCGTTATTGATGAGCAGCACACGTTTGTTTTGCTTTTTGACCTGTGCCGGATCGAACACTTTATTTTTGGATAATACCACCAGCGTTAATGGCTTGCCGATATCGGTCATTCCGTAGTTGATCAGCTTCATTTGCGGGTACTTCTTGCTCAGCCCCTGATAATAGCTGATCACTTCTTTATAAGTGGCCGTGTAGTTTTTGTCTTTGCTTTTTTCAAAAGGTGTTAGCTGGGCCTTGGCGCTAATAATAGCAAGACTTAGCAATGCGATAAGTAAAGTTCTCTTCATTTTGGTCGATCAGTTAAGTAGTAAAGGGATTTTATAGATGCGAAATAGTGCCCCATCCATCAAACTCACAATCAAATATATATCCTAATTCACACATTTGTCTTGTCGGTTGTGCAACAATATTGTCGGGAATCTGAAAATACAGGTGATGCCGGCCCTTATTTTTCTGCCGCTATTTCTGCCTGCAATTTTTTAGGCAAACTTTTCCGTACAAGATCATACGAGTGGTCTATCATATCGCGCAGTTGCTTTTCGGTAAGGCTGCCGCTCATAAAAACGGTGTTCCAATGCGTTTTATTCATGTGATAGCCCGGCTGTACTTCAGTGTGTTGTTCACGCAGTTCAACAACCAGTTCAGGGTCGCATTTCACATTGAAACGGTCGCCTTCGGATAAGCCGCTCAGCAAAAACATCTTGCCGCCAACTTTAAAAACCAATGTGTCCTCACCAAAGGGGAAACCCTCGGTAACGCCCGGTTTAATAATGCAATATTCGCGCAGGGTTTCAATGTTCACAACCGTTTACCTGATGGATTTAATGTATGATACCGAATTGCCGAAGTTGATCTTTATGCCCACTGTAATCGCCCTGAACATATCCTGCGCGTTATTTTTAAAATGGTTGTTGGGGTCATCATATCCGTCAAGTCCTTCGGCAAAGGTAAGGTTATGCGTGTAGGTAAAGTTGATGGACATAAAAGGCTCATCATCGTAATTGTAGATCTTAAATTCGTACCCCAATCTTACCGGTATCAGGGCATTAACAGAGTGGTCTTTACCCGGAAAAACATACTCGGGAATATCGGCCGCGTTACGTCTTACCGAGGTAATATTATTAAATATGGCGCCTACGCCCAGCCCCATGTACAAGCCTTTTAAGCGCTGCATAAAAAAATCACCCTCATATTCGGTTATCTCGCCCAGTTGCAAATCGGCATGAACATTAAAAGCCAGGTAATTGTTCACAAAATAGCGGTGCGATGGGTCGGTAAGGTCGTTTCCGCCCGACAGTTTACCTATCTGCCCCTCCAGTGCGAATGGAAGATAAGGACTGTAATTGTAAAACAGGTCGAAATACATGCCTTTGTTTGTATCATTTTGGCGCAGGTCCGAATATGGCCGTGTTGTGCCGTAGCCACCGCCAATGCCCCATTCAGAATAATTATACTGTGCTTTTGCCGAAACAGTGCCAATAAAAAAGGCGATAATGAAGAGATATTTTTTCAATGTTTAGTAGCAGCTAATAAATTTAAAGCGAATCATTTAAATATTCCCAAAAATAAAATAACATCGTTAATCTTGTAGTGTTTTATGATGAATACAGATAATTTAACCTATAGTTTAAAAGAGCGCTTTTTGCGCTATGTACAGATCGATACGCAGTCGGATCCTGAATCGCCAACCTGTCCATCTACCGAAAAGCAAAAGGACCTGGGGCACCTGCTGGTTAAGGAACTGCTGGAAATGGGTGTAACCGACGCGCACCTGGACGAACAGGGATACGTTTATGCCACTATCCCATCAAATACCGATAAGGATGTGCCGGTGATCTGCTTTTGTTCGCACATGGATACCGCGCCCGATTGCAGCGGGACCGGCGTAAAACCCATTGTGCATCGCAATTACCAGGGGCAGGATCTGGTATTACCCGATGACAACACACAGGTATTACGCATGAGCGAACACCCCGACCTGAAAAATCAAATAGGCAACGATATCATCACCGCCAGTGGCACTACCCTGCTTGGCGCAGATAATAAGGCGGGTGTAGCCGAAATAATGGATGCCTGTTATCAACTGATAAACCACCCGAAGATAAAACACGGAAAGATCAGGATATTGTTTACGCCCGATGAGGAAATTGGCCGCGGTGTGGATAAAGTAAACATTGCTAAACTGGGCGCTTATGCCGGTTATACCATGGATGGTGAAAGCGCCGGACATATCGAAAACGAGACCTTCAGTGCCGATGGCGCTAAACTAATAATTAATGGCGTGAGCGCACACCCGGGCTTTGCCAAGGGCAATATGGAAAGCGCCATAAAAATTGCCGGGCAAATTGTGGCCGCACTGCCATTTGAACTATCGCCCGAGGGCACATCAGATAAGCAAGGTTTTGTACACCCGGTTGGTATAAAAGGCCACGTAGAACAGGCGGAAATAGAATTTATCATCCGCGATTTTGAGGATGATAAGTTAAAAGAGCATGCAGATGTGATCCGAACTATAACCGAAAAGGTTTTGCAGCAGTTCCCGGGCTCAAGCTATCAGCTAACTACAAAACCCCAATACCGCAACATGAAACAGGTGCTGGATAAGCACCCGCAAATAACCGAATACGGTATCGAGGCTATCAGGCGCGCGGGTATGACCCCGCATTTACAAAGTATCCGCGGCGGTACAGATGGTTCGCGGCTATCGTTTATGGGCTTGCCTTGCCCTAATATCTTCGCGGGCGAACACGCCTTTCATGGCCGGCAGGAGTGGGTATCGGTACAGGATATGCAAAAGGCGGTGCAAACGATATTGCATTTATGTATGGTTTGGGAGGAGAAAGCCTAAAATTACAGTGATGAGATACTTGTATATAAGATCGGTGATGTTTGTTATACTCGTCTTATTAACAATTGCCTGTAATAACAGAATAAATTCAAAAAACACGCCGGTTATTGCACCAGGCGATCTTCGTACCGCTATCATTAAAAGCCTCAAGAGCCCATTTTTAAAAACAGATACTTTAATTGTTGACGATGAATGGGGTTTTTGCGGTAACAGTAAACCAGAAGAGATCCCTGTTATATTCGATTTAAAAATAGATAGCACCATTTATCGTGCGCAATTATTTAAGGTTACAAACCAGACCATCGTAACTATGAAAGAATATGAGGCGATAATGGATACGGTGTTAAAATATAAGTTTAAGGGCGAATATCCCGAAAGTTTATGGGATACCTGTAGAATTGGGAAAACGATTGCCAGTATACATGCCGAACAAATTTCGCCAACCAAAGTAAGATTGTACGAACAGTATTTGTTGAACGACAAAAGCCAATCGCTAACAAAAGAGTTTAATTTTACTGCAAACAGATGGATCGCTCATTTAATGGAGCAATCTGATAGTAATGAATGATCAGACAGATTGTCCGCGCCATACCTTCCGCCAATCGAAATAACCAATAACAGCTATCGCAATATACACCCCAAACATAAAAGCATAAGCCTGTAGATCTTTAATGCTGTAAATTACTACGTAGATGATATCTACAAAAACCCATATCAGCCAGTTCTCTAAAACTTTACGGGCCATCAGTACCTGCGCGGCCAGGCTTACTACGGTACAAAAACTATCAAGATAGGGGAAAGCGGGGGGCTGGTAATGTAGCTTGGCTGCAAAGGTGATCAGCGTATAACCCAGTGCCGGGGTTATTAAAACAACGCATAGTAACGTTACCAGTATTTGCTGGCGCGATATCAGCACAACAGGCCGCTTGTCGTCGCCGCTTTTGCGCTTGCTCCACACATACCAGCCGTAAATATTAATAATGGTAAGATAGGTGTACTGCAACATATCGGCATACAATGCCTTGCCGGCCATTACATAAACTGTAATTACAGTGCTGATGATGGCGACAGGCCAGTTCCAGATATTATTAATAGCCGCCAAATAAACGCAGATCAACCCTGTGATGACAGCGATGACCTCCAGCCAGCTTAATTCGTGCCACCATGTGGACAATGATTGGATCAGGTGTTGCATATAGTCTGAACCTTGATTAAACAGTTATACAAGATTACAGGATTTATGCGAGATGGCCGAAAATAAAAAAGGATGACAGGAAAAATCCTGTCATCCTAAAAATCTGTTTAATCCTGGTTCAGACTACCAAATTTTCACCCTTTGGCTTGGGTCCAGCCACATTTTATCACCTTTCTTAATACCGAAGGCCGTATAAAACTCCGGTACATCGGTAAACGGCCCGTTCACACGTAAGAAGCCGGGAGAGTGTACATCCGTCAGGATCTGGTTAGCCAACGATTCATCGCGGGTATGGCCCAGCCAGCCCAGCGCGTAGCCTAAAAAGAAACGCTGCATGGGTGTTAAGCCGTTTATTTTTTTGCCTTCTTTATATTGTTTGGTCTTTTTAAAAGCGTCGATACCCAAAACAATACCGCCCAGGTCGGCAATGTTTTCGCCTAAGGTGGCTTTACCGTTTATGTGCAGGCTATCCAGCACTACATAACCGTTAAACTGTTGCACCAGCATTTCAGCACGTTGGGTAAACTTTGCCGAATCCTGCTTGGTCCACCAGCTTTTCAGGTTGCCTTTGGCATCATACTGGCGGCCTTCATCGTCAAAGCCGTGGGTAATTTCGTGGCCAATCGTTGATGCGGCGGCATAACCATAAACTACGGCATCGTCCACATCGGCATCCTTAACACCCGGTATCATAAACTGGGCGGCGGGCAGGGTGATCTCGTTATTGGTTGGGCTATAACTGGCGTTATAGGTTTGCGGTGTCATGCCCCACTCGCTATGATCTACCGGTTTGCCCAGTTTGTTAACATTGTTAAGATAAGCCCAATGCCTGGCGCGCATTACATTGCCTGCGTACGATACACGGTCGATATCCAATGTTGAGTAATCCTTCCATTTGTCCGGGTAACCAACTTTCGGGTGGATGGCGTTCAGTTTGGTCAACGCCTTTTGCTTGGTGGCGGCGCTCATCCAGTCTAGTTTGGCAATATGCTCGCGGTATGATTGGCGCATGGCCTCTACCATTTGGTTATAACGTACTTTTGATGTTTGGGGGAAGTATTCCTTCACAAACAACTGGCCCAGCAGTTCGCCCATCAGTTGGTTCTCGGTATCGGTCACCCGTTTAATGCGGGGCAACTGCTCTTTACGACCAGCCAGCACCTTGCCGCTAAAGCGGAAGCTTTCATCATCAAATGCCTTGTTCAGGTACGGAGCATAGGCCGATAACACCTTCCAGCGCAGGTAAGCCTTCCAGTCATCAACAGAAAAAGTGGTCAGCGCCTTGTTAACCGCGCGCAGGTATTCCGGTTGACCGACGATCACGGTATCCACCGGTTTATATTCCATCAGCCTGAATTGCTCGCTCCAGTTGATGGCCGGGGTAAGGGCGTTCAATTTGGCCAGCGGCATTTTATTATAGTTGCGATACGGGTCGCGCATATCCTCCAGCTTGCGGTTACTGTCGGCCAAAAACTTCTCTATTTTATAAATGCTTTCCGCACCCTTAGTGGCTTTCGCCTCGTCCCAGCCCGATAGCTTCAACATGGTGGGCAAGTGATTGGTGGTATAATCCGTACGGATCTTAGTGGTGCGGGCATCGGTTTTAAAATAATAATCGCGGTTGGGTAGGCCCAGGCCGCCCTGGCTCATCTGCACCAACATTTTTACGCTGTTCTTATCGTCCTGCCCAACACGCGCGCCCAGCATGGTGCGCACGCCATAAGCGCCAACATAGGCTGTCGCGGCTAAAATGCCTTTTACATCCTGCGCGCGGTCTATCATGTCCAGCTGTGCTTTGATGGGGTTCAGCCCCGCACGCTCGATACCTATGGTATCCAGCCCGCTGAAGTAGAAATCGCCGATTTTTTGTGTGGTGCTGCCTTTGGGCGCATTGGCTTTCAGCGCGGCTTCGTTAATATTGCGCAGGCGCTCGCGGATATCCTCGCCCACCACGTTGCCAATGCCCCAGCTTGAATAAGCATTGGGGATAGGATTGCGCTTGATCCAGCCGCCATTGGCATACAGGAAAAAGTTGTCGCCGGGTTTTACCGATTTATCCAGGTTATCATAAACCGGGTCGGTTTTGGGTTTTGGCCCGGTAAAGGCACAAAGTGCTACAGCCGATACCATAGCAAGGCCGGCCAAATAATGTTTATTGAAATTCATATCTATAATAAAAATGAGATCGGTTAATGATCAAACCTAAATAAAATGCCTGTACTTGCTTTGCCGCGCATGTAACAATATATACCGATGTGCTCAATTCACCATTTTCGCACATTTTTGTCTGTATAAAAATACAACAGTGTATAGTATGACAGAAAAACGGACTTTTATATATACAGCCCCACCGGAGCCGGTTAAATACATTTTAATATATCCCCTGGAAAAAGCCCGAGAGCGAAACATCAAAATAATAGCAAACCTTACGTAAAGTGTCTAATCGCACATCAATCTTACCCGACTCGAGGCGGGCGATATTGATGTTGGTTTCGCTGTAAAACTTCTCCTGGGTAACCTGATTTTGGCGTCGCAAGCGTTTTATTTGCAGCGATACCTTCTTTTTAAAAGCATCTTCAGAATTATTAAGATATTCAAAATCAGTGAGTAACATATATATCAATCTATTTTAATGAGTATTGAATTGTATAAAATTAAAAAAATTAAATACTCGTTATATATCCTGCCCCAAATATGGAACATATTTCCAAATTCTGACGTATAAGTAGTTGTTTACTGAATTTTATGGCTTTACATTTGTTATTAATTACACGGCACTACCATATCTGTGAAAGGTAAAAGATAATAAAGGAATACATCTACCAGTGAAAAACTTTATTTTGAATTCTCAGACGCCCAAGCTGAGGTTTTTTTGTTCTTTGTTTTGGGTTTAATCAATAGTTTAAATTAATTAGGGGAAAGGGAGCTTCGCAAGAGCTCTCTTTTTTTTGACAAAAATTGGGGCTGCCGACTTGAGTAAAAGCCGTTGCCATGGTTTTTATGATACCCCCGGCATTAGTGCAAGGCTTCGCCAAAGATAAAATACGAGGTAGGCCTCCCATCCTTTAAATTTCTTGAACAAGGCAGGCATGCCGGACAGGTCCTTTTTATCAGCTATAATCTCATGCTTTAACAATGCGTTAAGCAAACCTGCATCGCCGTACGGTATAGCCGATTGATCGCGCAGGTATTTCATCAGCACATAATTAGCTGTCCAGATCCCTATTCCCTTTTGTGCGGTAAGCAGTTCGCGGCGGGTACTGGTATCGGGCAAAGCCATTAATATCGTCTTATCAATTTTCCTACCAGCAAATGCGGCGGCAATACTTTTAAGATAGTTTATTTTACTGCCCGATAGCTGCATTGCTCTTAATTCTTCATCGTTAGCGTTTGCAATTGCGGCGGGCGATGGGAATATATAATGCCTGGTATCTTCATGCTCGATAAAATCGCCATACTTTTCAATCAGCCGGCGCTTAAGCTTGTATGCGAAGGTAAGGTTGATCTGCTGGCTCATAATTGCCCAGGCCAGCGCTTCAAACAGATCGGGCATGCCTACCAATTTCAGGTTAGTGAAATCATCGGCCATGTACGATAATTTGTCGTCAGCCTTCAACAGGTCATAAAACGGGGTGACGTCTGTATTTAGGTCGAACCATTCGCTAATGAAATTTTTAACAAATGCGGCTGTCTCTTCGGTACGGTTGCCGTAAAGCCATTCTATTTTTACCGATGATGTATTGGGGATGATCTTCACCAGTAGTTTTTCATCATCAACCTTAAAAGCACGGTATACACAATCGGTGCCGACGCGATAAACAGGATCATCAAACCCGCGGGACAGGAACCACAGCAGTTCGGTTGGATTGATGGGGTTCGTTAACAGAATCTCGTCCATTTAAAATATTTTCAAATGCAAGTTCGGGAAATTTTTATCATGCACTTATTAAAAACCCCCGCAAACAATATTGCATGTAAAGAAAATGTGGTTTAACAATTTGTTAATCACTTTTACTTGATTATCCGGGCAGATGTGCTAAATATTGTATTACGAAATCTAATCAAGCATGTCTGATCTGAAAAGAAGGGATTTTATTAAACTCTCGGCAAAGGCCGGCCTTGTGGCTGCCTTTTGGGAACCGCTGTTACAAAAGGCACTGGCGGTGGATGCCCATAACGTTACCCGATCTATAAATGATGTGGAGCATATTGTGATCCTGATGCAGGAGAACCGCTCGTTCGATCATTACTTTGGCGCCATGCGGGGCGTACGCGGCTTCGGCGACCGCTTCCCGATACCGCTGGAGAGTGGCGAGCGTGCGTTTCACCAGTCGGACGGTAAGAACATCATCCCACCCTACCGTGCAGACGGCAAGGTAAGCAACGCTGCCTTTGTTAACGGTACACCACATAACTTCCCCGATATGCAGGCCGCCTGGAACCAGGGCAAGTATGGGTTTTGGCCGTTGTTTAAAACGCCTTATTCCATGGCTTACTATACACGGGAGGAGGCCCCTTTTCAATACGCCATGGCCGAAGCTTTTACCATTTGCGATGCCTACCATTGTTCGGTAGCTACCGGTACCGACCCTAACCGGGTTGTGTTTTGGTCGGGTTCGGTACACGACCCTGAAAAGCGCGCGGCGGGCATCAACTGCACCGATGCCGATTCGGAACCGGTAAACCTGCGTTGCTGGATAAAGGGCCATTTTCCCGAACCGGGTTATACCTACGCAGGCAATGCCTTTAAATGGCCTACCATCCCCGACGTGTTGCAAAAGGCTGGCATCAGCTGGCGCATATATCAGGACCCGAACGACAACTGGACCGGCGCCATGAACGGCTGCCTGGCCTTTGAAAGCTTCCGTACCGCCAAGCCCGGTTCACCGATTTATGAGAACGGGATGAAGCATTGGTCGCTGGAGGATCTGGCTAACGATGTAAAAAACAAACGGCTGCCGCAGGTGAGTTGGGTGCTACCCTCGCAAAGCAATTCGGAACATCCGGGCGCGCCATCCAGTCCATACCGCGCATCAAACTTTACGCACGAGGTGCTGACGGCTATTACGGCCAATCCGGAGGTGTGGAGCAAGACCGTCTTCTTCCTCACCTTTGATGAGAACGACGGCTTTTTTGATCACCTGCCTGCCCCTGCCGTTCCATCGTATAACAATGATGGTACGCTGGCCGGGAAATCGACCATAAACGTTGCCGGGATGTATTTTGACAATGATAAGGACGATTTGGGCAGCAGCACAAGTCCGCGCAAATACACCGACAGACGGGATACCATTTCGGGCAAATTGCGACCCTGGGGTATGGGGCCGCGGGTGCCTATGTATATCATGTCGCCCTGGAGCAAGGGCGGCTGGGTACATTCGGAAGTGGCCGACCATACATCCGTTGGGCAATTTATCGAGAAGCGGTTTAAGGTAACTATCCCGGCCATTTCGCCATGGCACCGCGCTGTAAGCAGCGACCTTACCTCGGCTTTCGACTTTGTTAACCCCAACGATCCCAAAATGCCGTCAATGCCCGATACCTCGGGCTATGAACAAAAAGACGCGGCATCTAAAAAACTGCCCAAGGCCGTAGCCCCGGCGCAGCCATCCAAACTCTACCAGGAGAAGGGCAGTCGCCCATCAAAGGCCTTGCCTTATCACCTGCACTGCACATTGCATCGCAATAAAGACCAGGTTCAGTTGGTTTTTGATAACCAGGGTAAAAAGGGCGCCGTATACCATGTGTACGATATGAAGCACCTGGATAAGATCCCGCGCAGGTATACGGTGGAGGGCGGCAAATCGCTAAAGGATGAATGGGATACCGTTGCCAACAATGGCGCATACGATTTGGAAGTTTACGGCCCCAACGGTTACTTCCATAAGTTTGCCGGTAATACCGGGCATGCCGAGCCGGGGGTGCAACCGCAATACGACCATGTTAACGGCGGCATTTCCATCCTCCTGACTAATGATACCAAAACCGCATTAACGGCCGAGATAAAGGCCAACGCATACAACCATCCCAAGCTTGCCCCGGTGCATCTCGCCCCCGGTAAAAAACAAACCATCCATATCGATCTGAAGAAAAGCGCCAACTGGTACGATCTAACGGTTAGCACCGCGCAAGGCTTTTCGCACCGATTTGCAGGCCGGGTGGAAACCGGCAAACCTACCGTAAGCGACCCGGCAATGGCCGCGCACTTGGGCTGATATCAACAAAAGCAAAAAGCCGCTCCCCTTTAAAAGAGAGCGGCTTTTTGATATCCAAATATTTGTTAAAATAACATTTCATTAGGCGGCGTAATGCCTTTTATACGCAGGTAAGGCGTAGTTTGCCCGCGGTGATGCGTTTGGTGTTCAAAAGCTTTTGCCAGTACAAGTCCTTTGGTCATCTTCATGTTAAAGAACGTTATTTCCTGGGTCATCTGGTCGGCAGGGATGCTTTGGATAATATTGATGGCGTAATCGTAGCTATCCATAACCGCTTTGGTTACAGCTTCCTTAGTAGGCGCTACGCTTTTTTCGGCATTGGCTTCGGCTGGCGGAGTTTTGCCGGCAACGCTTGCCGTAAACATGTAATTCGCGCTGGCCAGGTGCAGCATCTGCTGCGCGAATGTGCGCACCTCGGGCGTAACCTTAAAGGTGTAGCCATCTGCCGGCATGGCATCCAGATAAGCTTTGGTGTAAGCCTTGGCGCGGGTCCACTCGGCAATGTTTTGTTCTTTAGTGATCTGTGCAAAGGCTGTAGTACAGGCCAGTGCCAGTAATCCGAATAAAAGAGTTAATTTTTTCATGTTCGATTTTGGTTTTACGTTTAGTGTAAAATTAGTTAAAAACCGGGTATGCATCGTAAAATAAAAGTAGGACTTATGTAAGATTATTTAGCGGGTTTTGTGTGGTTGGAAACAAAAAGAGGCTGTATCATAAATCATGGTATGGCCTCTTTTTTATTTGTGCATAATTTATTGGAATAAAGAGGGGTATTTAGTTGATATAATAATCTGATTTTCATATATTTATGTATCGAAAGTAGCGTAGTATGTCCTCTAAAAGACCTGTATTCAAGCCCTACCAGCAACGGCAGTTGATGGCTATTCCTCCGACACTTGACGAATTAGTTCCGGCATCGCACCCGGTGCGTGTAGTTAACGATGTGATCGACAGGCTCTATCTGGAACCATTGCTGAAAGCTTATCATATCCGCGGGAGTTCAAGCTATCACCCGCAAATGTTGTTAAAGGTGCTGGTATATGGGTATGTAACCAACACCTACTCCAGCCGAAAGCTGGCAGCAGCCTGCCGGGAAAGCGTTTACCTGATGTGGCTGAGTTCGATGAACTATCCTGATCATAATACGATCAACCGTTTCCGGGGCGTACGTTTGAAGCATGCGCTGCGTGATGTGTTCGAAGATGTGGTGAAACTTTTGGCAGAGGAAGGCCTGCTCAGTATTGAAGAAGTGAATACGGACGGGACAAAGATAGAGGCGAATGCAAATCGGTATACCTTTGTCTGGAAGAAAGCGATTCAGACCAATAAGGAAAAGATGAAAAAGCAGCTGTCAGAGATATGGGACTATGCCCAAAGCGTAGCAAAAGAAGAAGACAGGCTGCCTGATCCGCCTGACTTTACTGTTATTGACAGTGAAAAGGTCAATGCCGCAGTAGATAAACTCAATGAGAAGCTTTCCTCGCGTGAGGATGTTTCCAAACAGGTCAAAAGCAAGCTGCGGTATATCAGCAAACATTACCCGCAGGCCATTGCCCGCTATGAGCAGCAGGAAGCTCTGCTGGGTGAACGCAACAGCTATTCCAAGACCGATACGGATGCCACATTCATGCGGATGAAGGAAGACCACATGAAAAACGGCCAGTTAAAACCGGGGTATAATGTTCAGATATCCACATCCAACCAGTTCATTGTCAATTACACCATTCACTCCAACACCACAGACACCAATACATTAAGTGCTCATTTAGCGCAGCATGAAGTCAGCTTTGGCAAAGCACCGCAAGTGCTTACAGCCGATGCCGGATATGGCTCCGAGGAGAACTACACGCGGTTGGAACAAAAAGGAACAATCGCCTTTGTAAAGTATGGGATGTTCGATAAGGAACAAAATGAGAATCACAACAACAAGCACCCTTTTGCAGCAAATAAGCTTTTTTACAACCAGGAGAAAGATTGTTACATCTGCCCGATGGGCCAGCAAATGAATTTCATCGGAACAAGTAAAAGAAAAACAAGCACGGAGTTTGAACAAACGGTAAAAAGATACCAGGCAGTTAACTGCGCTAACTGTCCGCTGAACGGTATTTGCCATAAATCAAAAGGGAATCGGATCATTGAAATCAATGAAAACCTGAACCGCCTGAAACAAAAGGCGCACGAGCTGTTAAACAGTGAAGAAGGCATACAACGGCGAAAGAAACGCTGCTTTGATGTAGAACCTGTATTTGGTAATATTAAGCAGAACCATGGCTTTAAACGGTTTATGCTCCGCGGCAAGGAAAAAGTAGAAATAGAATGGGGTTTAGTTGCAATCGCACAAAATCTAAGGAAAAAAGCGGCTTAAATGAGTCGTTTTACCACTCAGGTTCGCCCAAGAAAGCTACCCCCTCCCCCTCAAAAAATTCCATAGAAACTCAATACCAAATTCAGCTATTAGGCTAAAAAAATAAAGACCGCATCATTTGATTTATGATACGGCCTCTTTACGCTTTTTATAAGATTAGCTTATATGGCTGTCGAGCCCCTGATCAGGCCGAGCAATAATGCTATAACAGCAATAACTAATAAAACATGAATTAAGCCCCCGGCCGAATACATGAATACGCCTAATAACCAACCGATGATCAGGATTACGGCGATGATATACAATAGTGATCTCATGGCAGATAGTTTTAATTAATAAAATGTTTTTCTATTTATATCAATCGCCGATTGAGGAAAAAAGTTTTAATTAATTGTTTTTTTTGAGGAGAAATTCTACCTCTCTTCTTGAGAGGGGCGTTGGAATGTGCTGTGGCTGGGGTGTGTCATTGCCGCATTAAAAACGCGCAGAAAGGTACCCCCCCCTTAAATGAGCTACCATGTAGCACCATCTTCACCATTTGTTATTTCGATAGAGGATGTGAGTAGAGGATAGGAGCGAAAGAGAAATCTCCTTATACGTGCGACCGGTTTCGCGTATAAGATTTCTTCTCTCGCTTCCCATAGCCCCCCGGGCTGTTCGTTCGAAGACTTCTTTTAGACCAAAGGATATGACAATCACTTTTTAACAGGGGGTTATAGTAAAGTCGCCTTTACCGTCGCCCATTCATTAACCCATACAAATAATCAGCCGTAAACCGGGCCGCTTCCCGCCAGCGGCTTTTAGCGGCGGCACCTTCATAAAACGGGTTAAAGTGCCGCTGTAACTCGTGCGAGTAACCTTCAAATATCTTCAGAGTGTTGGGGATATGCAGTTCATCGGCCTTCTGTTGTATATCCAGGCTACCATGCAGCGGGGCATCTTTATGGGTGATAGGCACCAGGCCATCCTCGCTGCCGTGTACGCTGATGATGGGGGTACGCGCATTCTTCAGCCATTCTAAATTATAGATGCCACCCCAGTAGTTAATAACCGCAAACACCGGCTGGTTAGGCAAGCCATTTTTGCTAATCTCGGCATCGGGGATGCTAGCCATACGGCCAAAGTCTTCGTTTTTAGCGTAAACCGCATCCAGCGCCATAAAGCCCCCGGCCGAATTTCCCGCCAGGATAATTTTATCAGGATCGATATGATATTTCGCGGCATTTTTGCGAAAGTAAGCCACTGCGCGTTTAGCATCCTGCGTAGCGTAGTACGATGCACGTAGCAAGGCGTCGAAATGCAGCAACGGGTTCTCTTTACTTAAGCGATAATTGATGGATGCGCAAACGTACCCTCGCTGCGCGAAGTTTTCGCTCAAAAACCTAACTGCTTTAGCTCTTTTGGTTCCCAATTTAAAACCTCCGCCATGCATCCAGATAATCAGCGGGCGGCCTGTTGCATCGTCTGCTTTTGGTTGGTACAGGTCAAACAGGTACGATTTCTGCTCGTCTTTGCCGGCATCGGGTTTATAGCTTTGATTGCTTTCTACTGTAACCTCTTTAAACACCTCGTCCTTATAGCGTCGCGGCGCTTTGTTTTGTGCTACAGCTATTTGTAGCGTAAGCGCCGCGCAAATCCATATCAATTTTTGTTTCCACATAACTGATATACGTTACAATTGGCCGGATGGGTTGTTTGAATTTAAAATGGGCATAGGCACAAAACCGCGTTAATGGATGGGAGCGGATACCGGCCTGTGGCTAAGGCCTTGTGTAGTATGAGCGTACAGCCCTGGCCGTAGGCAACGCCATAATTTAATGTTTGTTTTTGTAGATTTGAAAAACGACAACATTAAAATGAATAACGTTTGGGTTTTTCATGGAGCAGGTGCTCAATTTGCAAGCGGCGTGTTTACTACCGTAGAGAAAGCTGAAGAATGGATAAGCAAGCATAAATTGACAGGTTTATTAACAAATTATATTTTAGATACCAGCGCTTATGACTGGGCAATAGCCCATGAATATTTTGAAGTAAAAAAAGAAAATCAATCGACGCCTGAGTTTATACAGCGATTTGCTAATGCCAATAACCAGCACTTTCATTACCAAAACGGAGAAAGACAATAACCAATTACTACATTTGAACTTCCAGACAAAACATACAATATGGTAACAGGTGTAGGAATTGATCTTATTGAAACAGACCGTGTGCGCGATAGCATGAAAAAAGAAAGCGGTTTTCGCGAGTTGGTTTTTTCGGAAGCCGAGATAGCTTATTGCCAGCCAAAGGCTAACCGCTTTGAGCATTATGCCGCGCGCTATGCCGCTAAAGAAGCTTTTTTTAAAGCGCTGGGCACAGGCTGGCTGGATGGCACGGCCTTTAACGAGGTAGAGATAATTAATTTACCCAACGGCAAACCGCAGATCAACTTTTTAGGTTTAACTGCCGAGACCATTAAAAAGCTGAAGCTAAAAAACATCCAGGTCTCGCTTACACATATTAAAGCCATGGCTTCGGCAATGGTTGTTATAGAAAAATAAATGGCCATATCGCAAAGCGTATCTAAAGCACAAAATACTGCCATGCAGGAGCAAAAATTACAGGAGCTGCTGCAATACTTATCTGCACGTTCGCCCTTTTACCGGGAGCTTTTTGCCAAACACAGGGTTGATATTAACAAGGTACAAACCCTGCAGGACCTTACCCGTTTACCCACCACCCAAAAAGACGACCTGCAACAACGCAATAACGATTTTTTATGCGTCCCGGCCAGCCAGATCATCGAGTACACCTCTACATCGGGTACTTTGGGCAGCCCGGTTACCATACCACTTACCGAGAAAGATCTGCTGCGGCTGGCCGAGAACGAGTATAACTCGTTCACCTGCGCCGATGGTTCGGCAAGCGATATTTACCAGTTGATGCTGACCCTTGACCGCCAGTTTATGGCGGGGATAGCTTACTATTCGGGCATCCGTAAAATGGGCGCGGGTATCATTCGCCTGGGGCCGGGCGTTCCATCGCTGCAGTGGGAAACCATACAGCGGCTGAAACCTACAGCCATTGTGGCGGTACCATCGTTCATTTTAAAGCTGATAGGCTTTGCCAAAGCCAACGGGATAGACATGAACAGCACATCGGTTAAAAAAGCGATATGCATTGGCGAGAATATCCGCAATACCGATTTCTCGCTCAATATGCTGGGCAAAAAAATAACCGAAGAGTGGCACATCCAGCTTTACAGTACCTACGCCTCTACCGAAATGCAAACGGCTTTTACCGAATGTTCGGCCGGGCAGGGCGGGCACCATCAGCCTCAACTGGTGATAGTTGAACTGCTGGATGAGGAGGATCAGCCCGTGCCGCCAAACACTCCCGGCGAAGTAACCATCACCACTTTAGGCGTAGAGGCTATGCCCCTGCTGCGTTATAAAACCGGCGATATTTGTACCTATACTGATGAACCATGCAGCTGTGGCCGCACCAGCCTGCGCCTGTCGCCGCTGATTGGCCGCAAAAAGCAGATGATCAAGTTTAAGGGTACCACGTTATACCCGCCGGCCTTATTCGACTTACTGAACGAACGCGAAGAGATACTGGATTTTGTGGTAGAAATATATGCCAACGAAATAGGGCTTGACCAGGTGCAGCTTTACCTGGTGCCTGCCGATACCAGTGAAGAGTGCGACCATCGCATCCGGGCCTATTTACAAGCCCGGTTAAGGGTTAGTCCGCATATTAAATATGTAGCTGCTGAGGAGATGGTGAAGCTCCAGTTTCCTGAGGCTGGGCGTAAGGCGGTGAAATTTATTGATAAACGGCCGGTGTAGTGGCTTCGCATTGTGGCGATCAACTCACCCGGTCTTTGCTTCGCTCGACCACCCTCTCTCCGCTGCGTGGAAAGAGGGATATTACAGTAGCGATGGGTTTCAAACCCATCGCTACATGGATACAGTTACTGCTTATGCCCGCTGCCCCGCGCTGCGGAGAGAGGGTTGACCAGCTTAGCGTATCGGGTGGGTTTATACTGACGTATCATACACACTATTGCTGCGCCCGTATCATCGCTACCAAACCCTCGTCCTCAATAATGCGCATGCCCAATTTCTCGTGCGATATGCCGGGTTGCAGTTTATAATTGTACACTGCTTTCTGATCTTTTATGCCCGTGGTAAGGCAGCGGAAAAAGATGTTCTCTACACCCTGCAGTTCATCGGCCACTTCTACAATATGGGTTGATACGATGAACACAGAATTACGCACGCCCGAAAAAGCTTTAATAATAGCCAGCGATGCATCGTGCGCGTCTTTTACGTTAGTGCCGCGAAACAATTCGTCAAATATCACCAGGATATTTTGTACCGAGCCGGTTTTGTGGGCTACTTCTTTTATGCGCAGCACCTCGCGGTAAAAATGGCTGTGCCCGGCCATGATATTATCCGACAAGTTGATGGTAGTGAACATGCCGTTAAAAACAGTTGTGCGCATTTGCGCGGCCGGCACCGGGAAACCAATGTGCGCCAGGTAAACACAAATGCCGATAGCTTTTAACACGGTAGATTTACCCGCCATGTTAGCCCCGGTAACAAAGCACAGGTTTTGTTGCGCATCGAAAGCGATATCGTTAGGAACTGGATTAGGTATAAATGGATGAAAAAAGCCCAGGATGCTTAATTCGGTCCCTTGCGATATCAATTCAGGGTAAGCGAAATTTAACTCATGTACGGTTTTACCCGCCGCCATAAAAACATCTAACTGGTAAAGTCCATTCATGAAATGCATTACTACATCAGCCCTTTTATAGCGATAAATAAAATCCAGTTCCTCCTGTTCAATAGCTGAAAAAGCCTTCCCTGTTTTTGATTTTTGGATAAGATGCAGCCGGATATAACCCGCGAGGGCCAATATCTGTTCTCGATATTCCTGTAATAATAGAGGCAATTCATCGGCAAACGGCTCAAACGCTTCCGTGATATTAATGACCAGTTTGGTGAGCAGGCGCACACCGCGGGTAGTAATATAATACGGATTATCCGGGCGCAGGCGGTTTTTAAGCGCATTGCGAATAGCGCTGAACTTTGATGTTATTTCGGGCCGGTTATAGGTTTTCAGATAGTACTCAATAAAGTCGGTCTCCTCTTTATCAAGATGGATCTGTGTTTGCCTGGTCTCTAAAAAACGAATGGCATCCAGCCGTTGCTTTATAGCGGCGATATCATTCAGCGGCCTGTCGAACAGATCTTTCAATAAGGCTACGCCACCCAGGGTTACCGGTTTAAAAACCTGGTAAATAGCCGGTTGTCCGTTTATCCCCGTAAGGGAAAGATCAAGTAAGGTTTGCTGGTCGGTATCAAAAGGCATAATTGGGGTTTCGGTGCCATTTAAAACTCGGAGAATGCCTTTTTATTGTGTTTAGTCCTCTTCTTCCAGGTCCTGCCCGAAGTGAATGAGGTTGCCGTTATTGTCAACAATGCTAAACTGGCGCATACCCCAGGGCTTATCTTCCAAAGCGCCATCGGGGTGGATGATGCCATGCGGCTGATATTCGGCATAAAGATCGTCCACCTGCGTCATATTTACGTAGCAGCCACTGTTTTGGGCAATCTTAGCATCATCGCAAGGCGCGAGGTGAATATTTAATCCATCGCGACTGAAAATTAAATAGCCATCCCAGTTACTGTGAAAGGTAAAACCCAGTTTTTCTGTGTAGAATTTAATGGTCTCGTCTGTGTTCAGCGAAGCTAAAATGGGCACGGCGTATTTGAGCATGAGATGGGGGTTGTTTGACTAAATATCGGCAATTATTTTTAACAAAAGTTAAAAAAGGTTGATACAACAAATAAATGCATTTTTAGGCAGGCCTGTAACAACTTTGTTAATGCAATTCCCCTGATAATGCGGGCCAATTTTTTAAGTTTGTTGTATCGCTAACTAAAAACTGACAAACAAAATGAAAAAATCTTTACTTTTTTCTTCGCTTTTGCTTGCGGCTGGTATCACCGGTTCTGCCTTTGCGCAGGAGCCTGTTGATGCTGCCATGAACGCAAAACTACGCGAAGAGGGCTTAAACCATTCGAAGGTAATGGAAATAGCCTTTAACATGACGGATGTGGCCGGGCCACGCTTAACCGGTTCGCCAGGTTTAAAACGCGCACAGGAATGGGCAGTTAAACAATTAACCGCCTACGGCATGTCTAACGCCAAGCGCGAGCCATGGGGTGTAAAGTTTGGTAAAGGCTGGGAAGTTCAGAAGAACTATGCTGCCATTACAACACCTTACTACCACGCTATTATTGCCGTGCCTAAAGCATGGACAGCCAGCACAAACGGCCTTATTAAAGGCGATGTAGTACTGGTTAAAGCCGATACCACTACCGATCTGGATAAATACAAAGGCAAACTGGCCGGCAAGATCGTGATCTTCGACGCGGCTTCGCTGCCGGAGCGCGCTATCCGTGCCGATATGGCCCGCTATACCGACGAGCAATTAGCCGAAATGGCGAAAGCCGTTATGGCCCCTGCCGGTGGCGCTGGCCAGGGCCGTCGCGGTGGTGCGGGCGCGTTTGGTGCCGGTAACCCGCAATTTGCTGCGCTGCGCCGCCAGATGGCTATGCGTGGCGCTATCACCAACTTTATTAAGAATGAGCATGCCGGTTTAGTATTAAGCCAGGCCCGCGGTACCGATGGTACGGTATTTACTACCAACGGCGCATCATACCGTGATACGGCCGCTATTGCAGGCCCCGAGCTGGAAACCAGCGCCGAAGACTATCAGCGTATCCTGCGTTTGGTACGTGCAGGCCACAAGGTTGAAATGGAAGCTGAGATCAAGACCAAATTTGATACCGATGACATGGAAGGTTATAACGTAGTAGCCGAAATACCGGGTACTGATAAAAACCTGAAAGACCAGTTGGTAATGATCGGCGGTCACTTCGATTCGTGGCATGGTGGTACCGGCGCTACCGATAACGCTGCTGGCAGCGCGGTAATGATGGAAGCGATGCGCATCCTGAAAGCTGTTGGTTACAAACCGAAACGCACCATCCGCATTGCCTTATGGAGCGGCGAGGAGCAGGGCTTATTTGGTTCGCACTATTATGTTGACAAGCATTTTGGCGACCGTACTACCATGAAGTTATTACCAGATCAGGCTAAAATATCTGCTTACTATAACTTAGACAATGGTACCGGTAAGATCCGTGGTATATACCTGCAGGGTAATGAGGAAGCACGTCCTATCTTCCAGGCCTGGTTAGATCCGTTTAAAGACCTGGGCGCTGGTTACGTAACCATCAGCAACACCGGCGGTACCGACCACCAATCGTTCGACGCGGTAGGCATCCCGGGCTTCCAGTACATACAGGATGGTATGGACTATAACACCCGTACCCACCACAGTAACGAGGATACTTATGATCGCCTGGTTGAAAACGACCTGAAACAAGCAGCAACTATCGTTGCTTCGTTTGTATATCATACCGCAGAGCGTAAGGATATGATCCCACGCAAACCATTGCCAACGCCTCCGCCAGCTGGCGCTCAGGGTGGTGCACGTGGTGGCAGATAATAGCTAAAAGACCAAAGCAGAAAGCTTTGATCTGCATTTTTAAAAGGCTCCGATATTTTCGGGGCCTTTTTTGTATCCGCTCTCCCGGCCTTCTGCTTTATCCTTCCAACATTCTGATAAAATAAATTTGTTTTTCTTTTGCTTTTTAAAAACTAATACTTTAGTTTTGGTTTAACTAATCAATTAGTTGTTTAACTATTAGAAACCAATCAAAAATGAAAGTATTATTAAAAACCACGTTTGTTGTAGTTGCTTTTTTATTAGCAACCACTACTTTAACAGTAAATGCACAAAACAAACCAGCTAAACCAACCCCTCCTAAAAGTGCCAATAGCAATGCTGTGTTCACTGCTGTAGAACAAGCGGCTTCTTTCCCGGGTGGGCTTGAAAAATTTGGCCCCTACCTGGCCAAAACTATTAAATATCCGGCTAAGGCCCGAAAAAACAATGTTCAGGGTAAAGTATTTGTTCAGTTTGTGGTGGAAAAAGACGGTTCATTGGCTAATATGAAGGTGCTTAGAGGCATTGGATCGGGCTGTGACGAAGAGGCTATACGCGCCTTAAAAAACGGCCCGAAATGGATACCCGGCAAGCAGAACGGCAAAATCGTACGCTCGGAATACACCGTTCCCATCAGCTTCCAGTTAGCTAAAGTATAAGCATAAATAAACACTTCCCAACCTAAATTTTATATCAATCTGCCTCCCGCCTCTCCCGAAAGGGAAAACAGGTAGGGTGTAGAGGCCGCTTTACCGGGATGGTAGGGCGGCTATTTTTTTGATAATCATCGCGTCATTTACACTACATCGTCATTGCGAGCGTAGCGTGGCAATCCCCGATAAGCAGGGCGTCTCTGTAAAGCCGGGGATTGCCACGTCGCTATCGCTCCTCGCATTGACGATATGGGCACTAAACAGTAACGGCCCCCGATAGTTACCGGGGGCCGTTACTGTTTTATTATAAGCGCGACAAATAATTATTCGCCGCTGCTGTGGTGAAGTTCTTCTTCCCTGAACAGTTTAGCGCTCAGGTAATCGTTGTTCATGCGGCTGATGTTGGTCAGGCTGATCTCTTTAGGGCATTCTGCTTCGCAGGCACCGGTATTTGTACAACTGCCAAAACCTTCGGCATCCATTTGGGCTACCATGCTTTGGGCACGGCGGTAGCGCTCTGGCTGGCCTTGCGGTAATAAGCCCAACTGGGTGATCTTAGCCGAAACGAACAGCATAGCCGATGCATTTTTACAAGCGGCCACGCAGGCACCGCAACCAATACAGGTAGCCGAGTTGAAAGCCTCGTCGGCAACTACTTTTGGTATCAGGGTAGCGTTGGCATCGGGCACACCGCCGGTATTAACCGAGATGTAGCCACCGGCCTGCTGGATACGGTCGAATGCTGAGCGATCAACCGCTAAGTCCTTAATAACCGGGAAAGCGGCCGCGCGCCATGGTTCGATAGTAATGGTCTCGCCATCTTTAAAACTGCGCATGTGCAGCTGACAGGTGGTGATAGCGCGTTTCGGGCCGTGCGGGTGGCCATTGATATATAACGAGCACATACCGCAGATACCTTCGCGGCAATCGTGATCAAAATGGATCGGATCTTCCCCTTTATGGATCAGGCCTTCGTTAACCACGTCAAGCATTTCCAGGAACGACATATCAGGCGATATATCCTTAGCCGGATAGGTCACCATTTTACCTTGACTGTTAGCATCTTTTTGACGCCATACTTTAAGCGTCAGGTTCATATTTCCACTCATGTTATTTGAGTTATGTTTTATGTTGATTAAGTTGATTAGGTTTATTAAGTTGATTAAGGTTTGAACTACTCACTTAATCAACCTAATAAACTATTCACTACGCATAATTACGTTGCGACAGGTGTACTGCCTCGAACACTAATTCTTCTTTATTTAATTTTTCCGGCTGGTTCTCGCCCATAAACTCCCAGGCGGCCACGAACGCGAAGTTTTCGTCATCGCGCAGTGCTTCGCCATCAGGTGTTTGCGATTCTAACCTGAAGTGGCCACCACATGATTCACGGCGCATCAGCGCATCGTCTACCATCAGTTCGCCAAGTTCAATAAAGTCGGCTACACGGCCGCCACGCTCTAACGATGCGTTCACTTCTTCGTTCTTGCCCAGTATAATGGCATTCTTCCAGAAGTCGGCTTTCAGGGCTTGGATCATCCCTTTGGCTTTTTTCAGGCCTTCTTCGGTACGGGCCATGCCGCAGTATTCCCACATAATGTGGCCTAACTCGCGGTGGTATTCGTTAGTGGTCTTGGTGCCTTTAAGCGATATCAGCTTGTTCACATGATCAAGCACATCCTGTTTGGTTTTAGCAAAAGCAGGGTGCGATGTATCTACTTTTTTCGGACCGATCTTGGCCAGGTAATCGCCCAGGGTATAAGGGATCACAAAATAACCATCCGATAAACCTTGCATCAGCGCCGAAGCACCTAAGCGGTTAGCACCGTGATCGCTAAAGTTACATTCGCCCAAAGCGTATAAGCCCGGTATGCTGGTCATCAGGTTATAATCAACCCAAAGGCCGCCCATGGTATAGTGTACCGCCGGGTAAATACGCATTGGTTCTTTGTATGGGTTTTCGTCGGTAATCTGGATATACATATCAAACAGGTTACCATATTTTGCCCTTACGGTATCTTCGCCCAAACGTTTAATAGCGTCGGCGAAGTCAAGGTATACGGCTAAGCCCGATGCACCTACGCCACGGCCTTCGTCGGCCATTTCTTTAGCGTTACGTGAAGCCACGTCGCGCGGAACAAGGTTACCGAATGCCGGGTATTTGCGTTCAAGGAAGTAATCTCGGTCTTCTTCAGCTACCTGCGCGGCAGTTATTTGTTTTTTCTGTAATTTCTCGGCTATCTCTACCGTTTTTGGCGCCCAAACACGGCCATCGTTACGTAACGATTCCGACATCAGGGTAAGCTTACTCTGATGGTCGCCGGTTACCGGGATACAGGTAGGGTGAATTTGGGTATAGCAAGGGTTGGCAAAATAAGCGCCGCGTTTGTGCGCGCGCCATGCCGCCGTTACGTTAGAACCGATAGCGTTGGTTGACAGGTAGAACACGTTACCGTATCCGCCGGTGCACAGCAATACCGCATGGCCTGCATGGGTATCAATTTCGCCGGTGATCATGTTACGGGTAACAATACCTTTGGCATGGCCGTCAACCACAACCACGTCAAGCATTTCGTGGCGGGTGTACATTTTTACCTTGCCGGCGTTGATCTGGCGGTTAAGAGCCGAATAAGCGCCTAACAGTAACTGCTGTCCCGTTTGGCCGCGGGCGTAGAACGTACGCGATACCTGCGAACCACCGAACGAGCGGTTATCCAGCAAGCCGCCGTATTCGCGGGCAAAAGGTACGCCTTGTGCTACGCACTGATCAATGATATTTACCGAAACCTCGGCCAGGCGGTGCACGTTACCTTCGCGGGCACGGTAGTCGCCACCTTTAATTGTATCGTAAAATAAGCGGAACACGCTGTCGCCATCATTCTGATAGTTCTTGGCAGCGTTGATACCACCCTGTGCCGCTATTGAGTGTGCGCGGCGCGGGCTATCCTGGAAACAGAAAGCCTTAACATTATAACCCAGTTCGGCCAGCGAAGCGGCTGCCGAAGCGCCCGCTAAACCTGTACCTACCACAATAATATCGTACTTACGCTTATTGGCGGGGTTAACCAGTTTAAGATCGAACTTATACTTGCTCCATTTGTCGGCTAACGGGCCCTGGGGCACTTTACCATCTAAACTCATTTTCTTTCTTTATTTAGTGAGTGGTTGATTAGGTTGATTGGGTGAGTAGTTCCCGCTCAATTCAACTTAATCAACTTAATCCAACATAATCAACTAAAAACTATTTATGCATCAAATAGCAATAATAAACCGGCATCAAGGCAAAAAGTAATGGTATAATTACCGCGAAGAACCATGTACCGATAAATTCTACTACTGGGGTGTATTTGCGATGCACCCAACCCAGGCTGCGGAACGCGCTCTGGAAACCGTGCAGCAGGTGGAACGACAGTGCGCCCATCGCGATCACGTACAATACCACATACCAGATCTGGCTAAAGCTGTCGGATACAGTTTTGTGCAGGTCTTTCACACGAACGATCTCCACATCGTTTTCGGTAGTGAACGAGTGCTCGAATTTCGCATCGGCCGGTGGCACAAAATCGGTTACGGTACGCTGCCCGGTTATTACATTGGTGCGGTATTCTTTAAAGCCTACGGTATCGGTGTATTTGTATTTACGCCAGAAATCGCCCATGTGGATAACGATGAACAGGAACAGGATAGAACCCAGCAGCCCCATGTTTTTTGATGACCATGATGTTGGCGACTTGTTTACCGTAGCGTACTTTACCGGGCGTGCCTTCTGGTTTTTAAGCGTTAGTATTAACGCGTACAGCGCATGCACAAGGATAGACGCGTACAACAGATAGGCGATCACCTCGATTGGCGGGAAATGCGTAAGGAAGTTGGCATACACATTAAACGCGTACCCTTCATCGTTTTGGAACAGTTGCAGGTTACCTGCCAGGTGCACAATTAAAAATGTACACAGAAACAAGCCTGTTAAAGCCATGATCAGCTTTTTGCCCAGCGATGAGTTAAAGGTTTGTTTAAATTCACTCATTGAATAATCAGATTTATTGGCGCAAAATTATTTATAATATACCGAAAGATAGAAAGGGTTTGTTCCGATTGTCAGATTATTGTCTATTTAGAAACATTCTAAGATAGATTTGGGATGATAGATTTGAGATATGAGATAAAAGATGTGTTAATTTGGGGATATACTACAATCACTCATGCCTAAAATCTACTGTTTTATCTTGTTTATGGCCCTTTTTAGCGGCTGTACACAACTTCAATATATCGACATTAACTTAAAATCGCCCGGCATTGCCAGCGGTGTACTGATCATTCGTAACGATACCGGCGGGACAGCCTACAGCGAGAATATCAAAAATCATTCGGTTAAGCTTACGCACAGGGTGATTGAGCAGAGTGGCTATTATGCGCTTAACATCAGCAACAGCGATAAAACAATGATGGACCTGAAGTTTGATGTTTATTTGGAACCCGGTCAATATGATATCGAACTGAACAGTGCAGATCCGGCGATGTATCCCAATATTAAATCCCCATCGGCTACGCAACAAGAGTTATCGGCCTATTATACCATGGCCGCAAAGCTGAAGGGCGACAGGCAGAAGCAATACCGCCAGGCCAACGCGCGAATGAACAGCAAAGAATCGGCATTGTTGCCCAAGGATGCATTTAACAAGCTGCTGCAAACCGAGAATGATACCCGCGAAAAACTAAGCAATGTCGAAAAGGAGGCCTTAGCTCAATTTGTGAAGCAATATCCGAAAAATATAACCGGTGCGCATATCATGGTCGGTATGCCTTACGAGGGTGATCCGGCGTTTTATTACGGCATTTTTCAGCAGTTGCCTGTTTCTGTTCAAAAAACCTACGATGGCCAGGTTGTTGGCGATAAACTCAGCGCGCTGGTTAAATTAGCGCCGGGGCATAAGGCGCCTGATATTTCTGGCGTTGACCCTGATGGCAAATCTTTCGATCCTAAAACATTAAAAGGTAAAAAGATATTCCTTGTAGAGTTATGGAAATCGGCCAACCAGCAAAGCCGCGAGCAGCATGCCCCTGCCAGTATCGAAAATCTGATGCATGCCATAAACGATAAAAACCAGTTCGGGATGATCAGTATATCGCTCGATCATAAAATGGATTGGTGGCTAAGCGCCATAACCGACGATCATATGACATGGTCCCAATACAGCGATATGAAGGGCAATGAATCTATAAATGTTACCAATTGGGGCATTACGCATTTGCCAACTTATTACCTGGTAGATAGTAACTGGAATATTGTGGATAAGGATTTAATATGGCAGGAGATCCCGGTGGCGGTTAACCAATACCTGCAGCATCATTAAGATAACTGTAGTTTATATACAGATCACTTTATCCTTCAGCACACCGTATATCTTGTCGTCAGTACCGTGGCGCAGCGCCACTTTACCGGTGAACTTACCGAACGACGGGAGGATAACCTGCCGCTCGCCAAAAGCGAAGCAGGGCAATGTGATATGCTGACGGGCCTTACCAACCAAACTTACTCCCGGGTGTATGTGCCCGCAAAACACATAGCCGGCGGCCTGCTCCAATTTGGTATCGCTTAACGGATGGTGCAGCATCAGGAAAGGCCCGACGAGCAGTTGCTGGTGCAACTCCACATCCAAATCAAGGTAATGCTTATCGTGAATAATATCGTGGTTGCCCTTGATCAGGATGACCTTGATCTTCGGAAAATTCCTGCGCCAAAGCGCGAACCAGTCCCAGTCGTTATTCATA
The DNA here is from genome assembly GCF_013283875.1 of Mucilaginibacter mali. Classification (NCBI taxonomy): domain Bacteria; kingdom Pseudomonadati; phylum Bacteroidota; class Sphingobacteriia; order Sphingobacteriales; family Sphingobacteriaceae; genus Mucilaginibacter; species Mucilaginibacter mali. The sequence goes on along the minus strand of NZ_CP054139.1, from coordinate 5,388,092 downwards.
TCGCTATGAAACAAGTCGCCTAAAAAATAGATCTTTTCGGGCCTGTGCTCGTGTATCAGGTCCGATAGTACAGCCAGATCGTCCTGCTCCATATCCCGTGGAACGGCAATACCGGCCTTGCGGAAGTGCCCAACCTTACCCAAATGAACGTCAGCGGCTACCAGGGCTTTTTCCTGCTGCCAGTAAATCGCTTTTTGTGGTAATAATAAAAGGTTTTGCCCCAATAACTCTATGTCCATCCCGCCGGTTGTAGTTGTCATATCAGGAACAAATATAAGTAAAAGCTATTATTTTTAGCATTTTGCAGGTGTATAAATAAAGTTCACTCCCTTGGGATGGGGTCCGACGGGTGTGTGCAGGCAGGGAGGGGTTTAGCCACTATGTGGTACTGACTAAACCTCTCCCTACACCCTTCCTATGGGCTACCGTGTGGACACATCTTTTTTAAGTATAAATTTGACATTTCGAACCCTTGGAGGGTGGAGAAAAGCTGGATGAGAGTGAGAAATCTTATACGAAATGGTTGTGGCGCGTATGAGATTTCTCTTTCGCTCCGCCGCACCTTTTCCAGCCCTGCTCTTTCGTATGACAAGTTGGTTATAAGCGGAGACTTTAAGGGAGGGAATTGCACACGCCTCCGCTTTATTCATCGACCTAACCAATTACAGCGAAGCATAATGACAGCGCAGCGAAGATTCAATGCCCTAAATTACTCCGCCACCCAAACCGTATCAACAAACCACTCCTTACTATCAAAAAAACTAATTACCGGTTTAAAGCCCGATCTGATGGCGAACTGCTCGGTTTGATTTAACGTGTATTTTTGGGAGATCTCCATGTAGATATACTCATCCTTGGCAAAGTGGATCACTTCGGTATCGGGAATGTGCACCTGCTGTTCCTTCAGGCTTACCAAATAACTTTTGCAGGATCCGGTCTCGGGATCGTACATCGCATAATGATGAAACTGATCGACATCAAAATCGGCACCTAACTCACGGTTAATGCGTTTAAGCAGGTTAAGGTTAAACTGCTTGGTGATGCCTTCCCTATCATTGTAAGCAGCAAGAATAGTTTCAGGATTCTTCTTCAGGTCGAAGCCGATGATCACCATATCGCCGGGGTTCAGGTTATCACGCAGTTCAGCACAAAAAGCTTCCGCATCGGGCAGCGGCATATTGCCAATATTAGCTCCCATAAACAACACCACCTTACGATTGGGCGATATGGCAGCAGCCTTGTTCAACATCTCGAAGTATTCGCCCTGCAGGCCTTTTATTTTTAATCCCGGTAGGGATAATGGCAGCGTTGCATTAAGGGACGATATTACATGGCCCGAAATATCGATAGGCAAATAGGTGAAATCGGCCTTTTGCGCCAATAATTCTCTTAGCAGGTGGCTTGATTTGGTAGCATCCCCGGCCCCCAGTTCTATCAGATCTAACGGTTGGCCACCCTGCATGGCCGCTTTGGCTATATCCGCGGTTTGCTTAGTAAAAATCTCCATCTCGCAATTGGTGAGATAATATTCGCCGCAAGCCATAATTTGCTGGAACAGCTTGTCGCCCTCGGCATCATAAAAATATTTAGCGTCCAGGTGCTTAGGGGTAGCCTGCAGGCCGTTCACCACGTCATCGTAAAAACGGTTGTTAAAGCCGGGGCGCAGCGCGGGTTTCATCCTCATTAATGCTTCCATCATGTTTCTCATATATAGGTAGATGTATATTATCTGGCTAAACGGATACCGTTGAAAAGCCAGCGTAAATTAGTTGGGAAAAAGTTGCGGTACGTAATACGCTCGTGCCCCGGCGGCGTAGCTTCCGATGCGCCGCGCAGCACCTTTTGGTTCACCATAAATTTGCCATTGTATTCGCCAATGGCGCCAGGTGCTTTATTGAAACCGGGATAGGGCAGGTAGGCGCTTTCTGTCCACTCCCAGCTTTTGCCCCATTTAAACTGCGGCGCGGCTATCTCCCACTCAAATTCGGTAGGCAGGCGCATGCCCCGCCACGATGCGTAAGCATAAGCCTCGAAATAGCTGATATGCGTAACCGGATCGTGCAGGTTCAACTTTTGCAGACCGTGGAAGGTATAGTTATGCCACTCGCCATCAACCAGGTGCCAGTACATAGGCGCTTCTATTTTGTTCTCGTTCACCCAGCCCCAGCCTTCCATATGCCAGTGGCGAAAATCGTGGTAACCATTAGCCTCAATAAATTCCAAATACTCGCCGTTGGTAACCTGGTTCGGGCTTATCTCATAAGCATTCAGGTATACCTTGTGGCGGTTCAGTTCGTTATCAAAACAAAAGCCATCGCCGGTATGGCCAACCTCATAAACGCCCTCGGGGATGCTGATCCATGGCGCATCTATGTGTTCTACTTTCAGCGATACGTAGTCTTTCGAATAAACCGGCATCAACGGGTTATTTCCCAAAATGTACTTGATATCGTAATACAGCAGTTCCTGGTGTTGCTGCTCGTGGTTGAAGCCTAAGATCAGCAGTTCCTTTACCTCGGCAGATGGTTCGGTGCAAAGGAAATCGTACATGGCTTTATCAACATAAGCCCGGTAGCGGTAAATATCTATCACCGATGGCCGGCTCAGGTTGCCGCGGTCGGTGCGGATAACGCGCGCGCCAACGGTTTCATAATAGCTGTTAAAAACAAAGTTATAATCAGGATCAAACTCCTGGTAGCCCATAAAGTAAGGCTTCAGTATAAAAGTTTCGAAAAACCAGGTGGTATGCCCCAAATGCCACTTGGGCGGACTAACATCTACAACAGGCTGCACCACATAATCTTCCGTTTGCAGGGGGCTACAGATGGCTTCGGTATGCTGGCGGATGTTGTAGTAGCGGTCTTTTAGTTCCATGTTTATCGTTTGTCAGGATAGGTATTAGTTTTCCGTTAATTGCCTGGGCTTTAGCCCGGGGGTATAATAGTTAATAGCACTGGCTTTAGCCAAACGAAATAAGGTTCGGCTAAAGCCAGCCCCTTTTTCGCTATTTACCCCGCCCTAAAGGACGGGGCAATGATATAATATACCTGCCCCATGTTTTATTTCTTGTCGAGATAAAGTTTAAGATCGGATATAGTTTTAACACCTAAATCGTCCGACTGTTTTTGGCGCATCATTAAAGCGTAGGCATTGTTAAACCCAATAGGTTGTAGCCAACTGATATGGTAGCGCTTTTCAAACTCCTGTTTCACAAAAGTGTAGGTCTTATCTTTATCGTGTGTTAAATTATCGATAGTTTTTTGATCGGGTTGCAGCAACACCAGCAGGCCGGTGCCGGTGTATTCGGGATATAGATCAATCTGGTTATTGGTCAATGCATCGAAGCAGATCTTGGTACCGCCCAGGCCGGTTTTGGTAGCCACATCGTAATCGGTATAACCTTTTATCAGCATGGTATACATTTGCGCCAGGATGTATTGCTCGCCAAATATTTTGGAACCGATGCGCACCATACCATCGGTGCCGTTGCGCGATGGCTTGTACAGGCGCTGCGCTACCAAAAAATCCTTAGCCACTTTTTCGGGGCTTTGGTGAAGATAGTCGGTGCGATAATTTAATTCGGTCATGATAGAATCATTTATACGGCCCGATAATAAATTCAGTGTCTTCTCCAGGTCAGGAAATTTCTTCAGCGACTCATCCCTAACTATCGGTGCGGCATAATAAGGCGGGAAAATGCCTTTATCATCGCGCAGCACCATCAAACCGAACGCCTTTAAACGCCCATCGGTAGAGTAGCCGCTGATGACATCCAATTCCTTTTCGAAGGCTGCCTTATACATCACCGCATCACTGATGACGATGGTGTGGATCTTTAACCCATACTTTTGGCGCAGGCCCAGATCGCCATCCTGCCGGCCCATAAACTCGGGTGTGAAACCGGCGGTCAGTTTGCCACCATAGGCTGATGGGATGAAGTATAAAGAAGCAAGGAGTAGCAGTAGCACGGGGATAGCGGCAGTAGCAGGCCTCAGCTTTTTCAGTTTGATGTTTTGCAATCGCGATAGCAGGAAATCGAAAATAATGGCCAGCAAGGCAGCAGGGATGGCCCCGGCCAGTATCATATTGGTATTGTTAAGCGATATCCCGCCGAAAATAAACTCGCCCAGGCCACCTGCGGCAATAAATGATGCCAGCGTAGCCACGCCCACGTTGATGACCGTAGCGGTACGGATACCGGCCAATATCACCGGCATAGCCAGCGGTAGCTCCACTTTAAGCAGGATTTGCCGTTTACTCATGCCCATAGCCGTAGCGGCTTCGGTAACATAAGCATCAACCCCTAAAATGCCGGTATAGGTATTACGGATGATGGGTAGCAACGCGTAGATGAACAAAGCCACAATAGCCGGCTTTGCGCCGATACCCAATAATGGTATCATAAAACCCAGCAGGGCGATACTTGGAATGGTTTGCATAACGCCCGCCACACCCAGCACCGCGCCCGAGAATTGTTTTTTACGGGCGATAAAAATACCCAGCGGCAAACCGATCAGCACCGCGATTATCAACGAGATAAACGTTAGCCCGATATGCTGCAGCGTTTGCGTAAGCAACTTATCCGATTCGATGGCCATGAACGCCCAAAGTGACTGTTGCTGGTTATTCATGATGTGTCAATGTGTCTAAATATTTAGGATGGTTGCCATACACTTTATCTTGTATATAGATCACAAGGTTCCTGTTGAAATAGTACTTTCCGTCTTTAAAAAAATATCCAAAAGTGTCAAAGCAATATTTGTTACTGACTTTGCTATAATTGTAACTGACAGATCCCCGCACATCAAATGACCGAAGTGCTTTAACGGATTTAAATTCTTTGAGCAATGATATAAAATGTTGTAATTCACTTTTTTTAGAAAATGCATTGTACTTTTTTTCATTTTTAAAAGTATGATCAAACATATCGCAGCTGACATCTGCAAATGTCTCGGTGTCAAAACCAGCAATTACCACTTTCACGCTAACCAGACTATCCGATTGACCGTAACTATTGATACTAACCAATAACGCACCAACAGCACTCAGTAAAATATAGATCATCTTATTCATTTCTGCACATTTTGATACTGGTTAAAAGCTTCCATCAACTGCGCAAAATTCACCGACTTGAACGCATTGCTATTTGATTGCTGAATGGTAATGACCGAACCTTTAATTTTCAGCGCTTCCATAGCCGACCATACGCTCATATCCGGCGGTTGGGTGGTAGCCTGTTCGGCATAGGTATCGGGCAGTTGCTCCCAAATATCGTTCAGGGTGATGGCTTTCAGTTCCAGTTGCAGGCGCTGGCCTTGTAAAAAATCGCGCACAAAATCATTAGCCGGACTAAACAATAATTCGGCCGGGGTGCCTATCTGCATAATATTTCCTTTATCCATCAGGCAAATGCGGTCGCCCAGTTCAAAAGCTTCCTGCACATCGTGGGTTACCATGATGATGGTTTTGCGGGTCAATTCGTCCAATTGCTTAAACTCGGCCTGTATTTTGGTGCGGGTAACATTATCCAGCGCGCCGAAGGGTTCGTCCATTAATAATACCGGAGGGTCGGCCATTAATGCACGGGCAAGCCCCACACGTTGCTGCTGCCCGCCGCTTAACTGACCGGGATAGCTTTGCAGCACCGATGCATCCAGGTGCAGCTTATCCATCAGCTCATTAACGCGTGCTTTTATTTTGGCATCATCCCATCCCAACAGTTTGGGTACAACGGCAATGTTATCGTAAATGGTGTAATGCGGGAACAATCCGGTGTTTTGCAACACATAGCCAATGCCGCGGCGCAGCGTTTCGGGTTGTTGTTGCATAATGTTTTTGCCGTCGATAGCAATTTCGCCACTGGTGGGTTCTATTAGCCGGTTCAGCATTTTAAGCGTGGTTGTTTTGCCGCAGCCGCTGGTGCCCAACAGTACCAGGTTCTCGCCTTCGGCTACCTCAAAGCTGATGTGATCAACCGCCTTAAATCCGCAAAAGTCCTTGCTTAATTGTTTTACGCTGATCATCCTATCAATCTGCAATACCCATAAACAGGTTGTTCAACGACTCGGAAAACAGCGGGTGCGCGAACACGCAATAGCGGATCCGGTCGTACGTGATACCGCCCTCCATGGCCATTTGCAGCACGGTCATAATTTCGCCGCCCTGCTCGCCAATTACAGTTGCGCCCAGTATCTTTTTGGTTTTAGCATCAACCACGGCCTTCATAAAGCCGCGTGTGTCGCCCGTCTCGATGGCCCTCGCTACATGTGCCATGGGTAGTTTGGCCACTTTTACCTTTAGCTTTAACTTTTTAGCCTCGGCCTCATCTATACCAACGCGTCCCAACTGCGGATCGGTGAACATACAGTAAGGCACCGGGCGGTCATCTATAGTATATTTAGTGCCCTCTATTAAATTACGGTAAACGATGGTATAATCGTTATAAGCAATGTGGGTAAACGCAGGCCCTCCCTTTACATCGCCCAACGCGTAAATACCGGCCACATTGGTCTCCAGCTTTTTGTTGACGATAATATAACCATGCTCGTCTATTTTAACACCCGCCTTATCTAAACCAAGTGTCTCCGTTTGTGGACTACGGCCCGCGGCGATCAGCACATGCGTACATTTTACTTTTTGCTCCGTATCCCTTGTTTTAATAATGGCTGTTATTTTACCGTTCTTCTTTTGCTTAAACGCAGTGACTGCTGAATTGGTTAGGATACTGATCTTCTCGGCCTCCAGATGTTTGGTCATCTCGGCAGATACATCAGCTTCCTCGCGCGAAATGATGCGGGCCGAGCGCTCAATCACAGACACCTTACTCCCAAAGCGGCGGAACATCTGCCCAAACTCCAGCCCGATATAATTACCGCCGATGATCAGCAGGTGTTCGGGCACTTCGTCCAGATCAAGTATGGTAGTGGATGTTAAATAACCGATATCGCTTAACCCATCAATAGCTGGGATGGTTGTTTTAGTGCCGGTGTTTATGAAGATCAGATCGGCCTGTAGTTCCTGTACGCCGCCGTCATTCATTTTTACCGAAAGCGCTTTTGGACCGGTAAAGGTGGCCTCGCCCATCAGGATATCCAGTCCTTTGGTTTTTTCCAGTCCCTTTTGGCTGCCATTGCGAAACATGTTCACCACATCGTCCTTCCGCTTTTTAATGGTAGGCATATCCACCGAGAACTTTTTAATGGTGACTCCCAGCGGCGCGCTAACTCGGGCCATATAAGCCATCTTGGCCGAAGCGACCATGGTTTTGGTAGGCGTACAGCCATCGTTAACGCAGGTGCCGCCAATGTAACGCTTCTCTATAATAGCGGTTTTTTTACCGGAGAGGGCCAGCTTTTTGGCTAAAGGCACGCCTGCCTGCCCGGCACCGATAATGATCGCGTCGTACTGTTTCATAGCTTATGGGTAGATTGATGTGTTAAAGTTAACTGGATTTTAAAGAAATGAAGCAGTGGATTTGTTTTTGATTTGTCAGATTATCAGGGCGATAAAAACCAGTGTAAAAAAATTTTCAAAAAATGTTTTAAAAATATGTTTTAACGTTTATCTTTGCAGTCCCAAAACAAAGGAGTTCTGCTCCAAAAATTTGGCCCGTTCGTCTAGGGGTTAGGACACCAGATTTTCATTCTGGTAACAGGGGTTCGATTCCCCTACGGGCTACCGAAAGCGCGAAAGCGGCGTAATCAAGCTGTAAGGCTGGTACGCCGCTTTCTTTTTTGATCGCAATCTGCTGTAAATAAGCGAGATACAAGAACACGAAGTTTATCCTGCCGGTTCGACACTTGTCCGTTTCCCGGTCATAGTGAATGCCCTCCGGGAAGATGAGAAATTGCAGCCGCTGGCGAGTCGCGTAATCTGCCAAAAGCCATCTTTTGGGCAGATTTACAGCGAAATCGACGGCGAGTTGCACGCATTCCTCAAGGTTCGACACCCTGCCGGACGCGCTAAGCTGCCGCTCGATTTCGGTTCGTTCGTCCGCGAATTTTTGGCTGTAGCGGTTGTACAGGTCCGCGTTGATTTCTTCCTCTATAAAACGCTCCTCCAGGCGGGCTATCTTTTTCTTGATGTCGGTGTACCGGTCGCATAGCAGCTGATAGGCGTCATCGTAGGTCTTGGTGAACTGGTTGAAGGTGGCGATTGCCTGCTGCCTGATAAGCTGTATCAACTCCCTGCCGTGATTTAGAGTAAAAGACTCCAGCAGTTCTGCAAACCACTGGTTGAGATGCCTTGCGCTCCTGTTGGTGCCGCAGCCGCGGGTGCAGCACTTGTAGTAGTGGATTTGCTTCTTTTGGACGATGTAGCCGCGCAGGGGCTTGCCGCACTTTCCGCAGATCAGGAAGCGCTTGAGGGGAATGTGGTCGTTTTCCTCCTGCACGGAAAAGCCGTGGGTATTCTGCTGAAGCAGGCCGTTCACCCGCAGGAAGATTTCCTTCGGCACAAGCGGCTCGTGGTTGCCCTTTATTAACTGTCCCTCCAGCAAGCCGTGCGAAAGCACTCCCGCGTAGAAGGGGTTTCGTAGTATGGCCGCCACCCGCTGGTGGCAGAGACTGATGCCGCTTGCCGCCAGCCTGTGCTTGATGCTCTCGTACGACCACCCTTCCAGTTTCCAGAAAAAGGCGTTGCGCAGTATCCTGCCTTTCTCGTTGACGACGATGGCGCGCCTGCCGTTGAGGTTGACGCTGTCGTAGCCCAGCGGCGGCCGCATGGGCCAGTCGCCGCGAAGGAGCATTTCCGTCATGCCGGCAACGACCTTACCGCGCCGAAGCTCGTTTTCGAACTGGTTAAAGACGCATACCAGCCGCTGCTGCATCTGTCCAGCGGCATTGGACGTATCCATTGGTTGCGTAACCGACACGACCTCCACGTTGTACTTGCCCCTTAACTCGGAGGTCAGGAGGATGGCGTGCTCGTTGCGGGAGAACCTGTCCAGACTGTAGACGATCACGAACGACACCTTGGGCTGCGACTTTTTCACGAAGGCCAGCATCCGCTTGAACTCCTTGCGCTCGTCGGTCTTGGCGGACTCATGGGTCGAGCCGAACTCCTGAAGCACCGAGTAATTGTTTTTGACGGCGTACTCCCTGCACGCCTTCTGCTGCGTTTCAAGGCTCAGGTTGTTCATTTGGTCGGGGGTGGATACCCTGCTGTAGATGACGCAATTGGAGCCTTTTGCGGTCTTGGCCTTTTGACCCTTCGCGAAGGGGGTAAATGCGGCGAAATCATTCATGGCTGACAGTTTTTTTGAAGCGTTAATATCCTATAAGATACGAATAAAATGCTCAATATCAAAGTGTTTTTCGCTGATTTTTGCAACAATCGTAGACGATTTTGGCAAATGTAATGAGTGTTTCAATCACCTGCTGCGCCTCCTCGTCCGTGAAGTGCGCGAAGGCGGGACAGGCCTTCACTTCCTCTGCGGTAATGTCGTTGCTCCGCTGCCAGTCGGTGTGCGTATTGTCTGCCATAACGTGTAAATTATCGTTCGATTTCAATCACATGTTCCTGGGGGGATGGCGGTTCAATATCCGCAGGGGACATTGCCGCATCGGTGCCGGCCGTATTCCTTTCAAAGTTCGCCAGCCTGTCGGGACTTGGTTCGCCCCTTGCGGCCCTGACCTCCGCGATGCCGTCCAGGGCCTGCTGCTCCTTGTCGCCATTGCCGTGCGTGGCCTCGTATTCCCGTATCACCTCCAGTATCGCCGCCAGCTCGTTCCGGGCGGGGGAACTGATGGGCGTCCTGGCAACCCATCCCTGCCCCAGGTGGTCGGTCCACGCCCGCCCCTTCTGGGCATCCGTGAGGACGCCCTCCTGCCGCGTGGAGCCCCTCGCGTAGAAGGCCAGCTCGTTGAGGGCTATCCTGTAGTTGACCTGCTCGGCCAGCCGCCGGTGCTCCCGAAGCTGCTCGGGCGTCGGCTCGGGCGATTTGTCGCCGCGCCTGCACTTGCCATTTCCGCCTATGTCCATCCGTGCGTGTGCTTTTGGTGTGTTCAGCGTTCCGGCTCGCGTTCCTCCGCCTGCCTGCCGCCTTCCCCGCGGTCCGGCGTTGCGGGCCCGGCGGCGGGCTCGTCGCCGAATATCAGCTCACGCTCCTCGGGGTGCCGCTCCACGTAGCGGGCAAGCGTTTCCCGGTCCTGCTGGGCGATGAGGCCGGACATCTCGTCCGCCAGCAGCGACAGGTCGCGATGCATTTCCGCCATGAGGAAGTCGAATCCCATCAGCCTGTCCCTTTCCGCTTGGCGGCCGTTCCTGGCGCCTTCTATCCCGTCCAGCGCCTTGTTGTCTTCCTTGCTTCTTTCGTCATTTGTTTTCATTTCTATTCTTTTAGTGTTTCAATTTTGTGTGGCCGGCCGCACCATGCCCAGCAGCAGGGCCTCGGCTTCCGCCAGCCATGCGCGCATGCGCGCCGTGTCGGTGCCGCGGGTAGCGGCGGTAAGGGCCATGCCGACCAACTGCAGCGCCCGAAGCAGGCGGTCGTCCGGCACGCGCTCGCCGGTGCCTTCAAGAGCCAGCGACCTGACGTACGCGGCGAGCTTCAGCCCCCGTGTTTCGGCGCGAAGCCTGACGGCCTCGAACTGGCTGGCCGTAACCGCGAACCTGATCTCCTTTTTCCGCCCCCTTCGCCGCTTCCAGTCCCGCTTGTATTCCTGCCGGTAGCGCAGCCTTGCCGCGGCGATGGCCTCGGGCGTTCCGCCGAGGACGCCCTCCCGGAGCAGGTACTCATATAGTGGCTTGCTCCTGACCCTCATGGCTATAAGAACGCTATCGGCCCGCCGGGTATGTCGCTCCCCATCGGCAGCGGCGGAATGGCCGCATACCGCCTGTACAGCGGAGAGCGGAAGTAAAATGATGACCTGCCGCGTATGATCGGGTGGTTTCCGGACAAAATCAGCGTCCGGTCGTCATGCAGCTGCCGTATCTCGTCCGCGGTAACGAGCTGCCTGGTAACTTGTTTGCCGTCCCTGCCCCTGTAGGTGCATTTCCCGGACAGCGTTTCGATCTCACGCAGCTCGTCCACGTCCGAGATTCCGGGCAGGTACAGGCGGGTCGAGCAGTTGCTGACGATGCTTGTGGCGTCCTGCCCGTAGAACGACTGGAGCTGGCTTTTTCCCTGTATCGCCAGAAGGTTGCCGCAGCGAAACTTCCTGCAATTGGCCAGGAAAAGCGGCAGGAGGGGGATTTTCAGGCTGCTGGCCTCGTCCAGTATGCAGAACACGTCCAGGTCGCCCCTGCCCGGCAGCCGCTCCAGGATGAAGTTGAAGAACTGCTCGAAATAAACGCTGGTCAGCGTCGAGAGAAAGGCCTGGTCGGCGATGCTGTTGTGCAGAAAAATAACATGGGGAGTCTTCCTAATGGCTTCAAAGTCGATCGTGTCGCTTGAGCAGACCTTCGCTATGGAAGGGGTGTCGTATATCTCCAAGGCGGCGGAAAGGGAAGCGACCACGTTTTGAAGGGTGCGCTCGGGCGTCGCTATCAGGGCCTTGTAGTCCAGGATGAGCTTTTCGTCCCCCGATCGTGCCACCCAGGTATCGGTCTTCGACGGCTCGGTCTGGAAGTACTTGAGCACGCGGACGCAGTTGCAAATGTGGTGGTGTTCCTCCGGCTGAAGCAGCACTATCCTGATAATGATCTGGCACAGCTTCTTGCTCGCCAGGCTCCAGTACGGGTCGCCGCTGCCCTTTTCAAGGATCGCCACCAGCATGTGCGCAAGCTTGCTTACGTCGCCGGGCTTCCTGATGCGGGACAGCGGGTTGTAGCCGGAACTGACCGCGTCGTTAGAAAAGTTCAGCGTCTTCACCACAAAAAACTTTGAGAGGAATCCCGATGCCAGGCTGTAAAGCTCCATGCTCGGATCATGGATGATCATGGAGCAGTTGCGGAGCGTGAAAATGGACTTGGCGATCAGCCTGGTCGACTTGCCCTTTCCAGTGATGCCCGTTATCAGAAAGTTGGAATGGCTTGCCTTCCTGCTCAGCTTGCGCGACTTCGAATACACAAAGCCCTTGTTAAGACGGCTGCCGATAAGGCGCTCGCTTCCGAACGCGGCATTGAACCCGTCCTGCTGATGGAATGCGTCTGCCAGCGCGCCGAAGAAGTCGGCGATCAGGCCGATGATAAACTGTATTGCTTTCATATTTCATGGTTACTGAAAGGGTTTCTTGGCCTGAAGGGTGATCTCCAGCGCGAGCTTGAGCGCGTACTCCACCGCCACTATCAGGCAGTAGAATACGAACTTGAGGAATTGCACGGCGATCCTCATGGCCTTGAAAACTGGGCGGCAACGTGAACGGTCGCGCCGTGCCTCTCAAGCATCCGCCTGTACATGGCCGCCACCGGCATGAAGGCGCCGTTGTCGGCAAACGATCTTGGTTCGTACAGCAGGAATACCTGCATTCCCGCCAACGGTTGCAGCGGCAGGCCGCTTTCCAGGAGCTGGCTGACCGTGTCGGGGTGCCGCCGTATCTCCCTCAGCTGCCCGGCACGGTAGAAGCTGACTTCTCCGTTGGCTTCAAGGAGGTCTGAATACACCAATAAATACTTATTGGTTGAGCTTGATGAAGCCAGCGCGTTCGCCTCGCGGGCAACGGCGCGGTAGACGATCGAGTGGCCGCAGGGTGGCTCCCTGCGGATGCTGTCAAGCGCCTGTTGTATTTGCGTGGCAAATCGGCTGATGTCTTTCTCCCGGTCGACGATATTGCTGGTCAGTTCGTTCTGCGGCTTCAGGTCAATCACCGTGCGCCCGTTCACGTCGACGTCCGAGGCGGTGGTAAGCACGATATGCAGGCCCTGAAACCTGTCGCGTTCAAGGTCAAAGGGCGAGAGCAGCGTCTGAGCGTCTGGGCAGTTGCGGATGCTGTCGGTGCGGTCGAATACGACGGTCATATCCGAAGAGGCTGGCGTTTGCGGGACTATCCCGCATGCCTGCAACAGGCAGACGGCCGGCAGCAGGGCGATAAGTTGCGTGGTTCTTTTCATGTCAGTCGATTTTTGGGAAATAGCGGTGGAAGGCAAAGCAGGAATCAAAGTCAGCGTCGCAGCAGTCGGGCCTGCCGGGACCGGTCCGGTACCGCAGCGCCTCCTCCCTGAGGACGGCGAAGGCGTGCCTGGCGGCCGAGATGAGCTGCGCCTCGAGCATGGCGCCGCCGTGTATGACAGCGCTGTTGGCCACCCGCAGCCCGCTTTTCGCCAGGCGCGTGGCGGCAAGCTGCCGGGCTATGTCCTCCTTGGCCGCCTTCGCCTTGCGCTCGCGGCCAAGCAGGGCGTCATAGCGCTCCGCGGCCTCGCGGTCCGCCCGCGAGGGGGTTAGGAAGCAGTGGGCGCATACCGCGGTGGCGAACAGGAACAGGGAAAGCAGGGTGAAGAACCACGGGCTGAAATGAGTGCCATGTGCGGCGTTGGCAAAGTCTGCACGGAGTTGAGCCAGGTACGAGAATATCGCCGCCATGAAAACAAGGATGCCGGCGGCGATCAGGCGCCGCTGCCGGGCCGTCCCGCCCAGGCGGACGAGGCGGGGAACGAAGCCCGAGAATATCAGCAGCACGCCCGCGAAGCAGGACCCGAGGCCGGCGGCTTCGAGGTAGCTGTAGCCCAGCATCTGGAAGTACTGGGCGTTCAGCAGCGTGTCGAACACCGCCACAACGAACAGGCACAGCCGCCTCCTGAGCGCGGCATGCCGCCCGGCGGGCGCGGGGGTGTTCTGTACCTCATGCTCGGCCTGCCCGAACTCGCGCTCGGCGTCGGCAAGGTCCTGTTCCAGGCCAGCGATGTCCCGGTCGGCCTGGGCATCGTGCTCCATGACCTCGAACCGCGCCACCTCGCAGGCAAGCTCCGCATTGTTGAGATCCAGCAGCCGCTGGTATTCGAAGAAGAACGGCTCGAAGTACGGCTTCATGCTGTCGCCCCGGGCCATCGGCAGGCCCCTCTTGCCGAGCTGCTTCGCGCTGATCCTGACGTTCAGGAGGATGGCCGCGCATTGGGATCGCAGCAGCGCCTCGTGCTGGGCGCTGCCGGACGGTCTTCCGGCTGTGGTTTCAATCGTTTTCATTGCGGTCGGGTTTGGGGTTGGTCGTTCCAGCGGAGGCGATGAGCCTGCCGTTGAAATAAAGCTTGAATGGGGAATCGTGCTCGGGCAGTTCCGGGCGTTCCAAAAAGTCGAGGATCGCCTTGGCCTGCTCGGGGGTGAGGTAGCGCGGCCGCCTGCCGCGCGTTCTCGCCTGTGGCTTCTTTTGCATGTTACTTGTTTTTTATGGTGAATGGATCACCCTCGCGGGATGAGGGCGTCAACTGGTTAGGGTGGCCCGCTTTAAGCTGGCCGCACTTTGCTGCGGCCATGAACAGGCATGCTAATGACACCTTGCTGTCTATTTCTGTTTCTAAAGGGGAAATGTTAGGTTTCTTAATTGCTTTCATAATCTTAGTTGCATCAATTATCGGTGTGTGTTTATTTTATCAGCTTTTCATCGTGGCTAAGTTTTAAGAGTTTCGTGCTTGTACTGTTCTTGGATTTTCTAAGAAATATAGAAGGCTTTTGATTGCTCTTGTTTTTGTACAGTTGTTGATGTCTTTTTTCATATTCTTTGTATTTTGGTAGTTCGAAGGTGCAGCCAATCAACGACTTATCCGATCAAGAACGAATCAACAATAGATCAAGAATGGATCAAGAATAGCTTCAGAAAGCATATTTTAAAAATATTTTATGACTGTAAAAAGCAATGTGTCATTAGTGGAGCTAAGAGGGAGGTTCCTGATCGCTTATGAAAACGCCACAGGTGAGAAATTACCAAACCTTGAACACATAGGTCAGTATCCTAAAAACCCTTATATAATGAGTTTTCTCGCTCATATGAGGGAAATTCTTAAGGTTACGTCAGCGTTTAAAAGAAAGGGCTACTTAACTCCTGAAGGTGAAGTCATCGGTAATGGCAGTTTGTTTAAGTTGTTGTTCGGCAAAGACGGTGCAAAACTGTCGGCAACTAACATCAAAAAAATAGAAGATTATATTCGTTTGGCCAATAAGAAAAGCGCGAAAAGGGAATTAAATAGCAATAGTATTGTGCAGTTGAGTACGGAAATAAAAGGCTGCTACATAATTGACGAAAATTTCAAACTTAGCAAGATAAGAAAAAGCGTTCGAATTGATCCGTTGAGATTTTATACTTCAAAACTTGATAACGACACACAGTGGCGAGGTGTAATAAGTAAGCTTGATGTTAAGCGTGCAATATTCGACGAGGTTAAGAACGAGGTTTTTCAGTCCTTTAAAAAGAAAAATAGCAAGATTTGTGCCGTAATCATCGGAAAAAGTGGAAGCGGAAAGAGTACTTTTCTTAGGCAATTGTCTCTCCACTGTATATCCAATACCAATTTTATTACTCTTTGGATCACCAACATTACCGATTTCAATGAACAATTTAATGGGATTGGAAGGAATTATGACAAGAGATATCTTATTATAATTGAAGACTGGAATACGGTCGAAAGAAATGGAAAAGAAAAATCCTATTTTTTAGATTGCCTAAAAGACTTCGGAAATGTTCGGGTTGTAATAGCGGACTATGAATTGAGGAATGACTATGAAGATCTGCTATATGGTAAAAACGCGTTTTACTTAAAGGCGGAAGAAAATGTGAATATAATTCCCAAAATCATTGAAAACACACCTGAATGGCAAAACTTAAAAGACAGCGCGATACTTCACTCCAACGCGATTGCACACGCTCCTTTGTTTATAACTCTATTTATACTTGCCCGCACATATTCTCAAGAATGCGGGAAAGAAAAGTTAGATGATGATGATTTTGTTTCTCAATTTAATAAGATTGTCAGAAATGATCTGAAGTTAATTTACTCGACATATAAGGGTTTAGCAAAAGCTATTTATTATTGGAGCTGTATTTATAAAGAATATGGACTTACCTTAACATGGTCGGCGCTTTTACGGATGGCAGATAAGTACAACGGCGGCGATGAGGTTAGTTACGATTTGGCTCATCACGACGATGACCACCCTATTTTTAAGACATTGCTGAACTACATATATTTTGAAGTTCTGTACTTGCCCCATTATGAAAATCAGCATAGGTTTTTTTGCCATCACGATATATTGCTGGATGCATTGACCATACCAGTTGTAAATGGGTGGTATTACAACGAAAAAGTAAAGGGAAAAATAATTGAACAACTGATAGCTGCAGGCGATCAGTCGTTTGCGTTGGATTTGCTCATGAAAAGCCAAGATATAGACATCGGCTCCTCTAAGAGCGATCATCCGATGCAATTGGTCCGCGAAAACCATAACTTCGAGTGGTATTGCAAATTGAATTACGTTATTTACAACATTTATAGTAGTTGGAAAAACCTGACAGAGACTGAATTGATCGATGAGATTACCTACATTCCTTTGTTTCTTTCTGTACCGCCTGCTGATGACGACAAATTCGTATACGAAGTGGTAAGCAGAATAGCAGAGCGACTTGTTGACGAGGGCTGTAGATCACCTTTTGTCAAAAAGCTTTTTCAAATGAAGAAAAAACACACAATAGATGCCTTCGTTGACTATTTGTGGAAAGAGTATAGAAGAATATCCCCATTGGTTGCCCATAAGTGGATAATCTGGTGAACATGACCATTCCGTTCCGGTACAAGCCCATAAGTATGGAGATGATGAATGATCGAACTAAATAGATATTGACAAAAATAACCGTTTGTGCTATCATTATAAAAACATTTGGTGTTAAAAGACCGTGATCCGAAATTGTAATGGTCATTGTTTTTAATCACCAAATGATTATGAAAACAGCAACATTAACAATTTCAGACATTTCTCGCTTAGAAGCTATTCAACATCGCTTAGTCGATAATAAGCCCATTTCTAAATTAGATAAAGAATACCTTGCCGATTTTCTTGCTCAACTTCCTGCCGTTAATCAACTGCTTTTGGAGAAAGCCCCTTTCGATGAAACTATATCGGTGGGATTATTGGCAACTGGGCACATTGAGATGGAGCTTGAAAAGTGGCGGAACCTCTTTGAGAGCTTGCCAGGGTGGGATTATGCGGCGCATTGCTATTTTGTTGACCAAGAGGACAAGGGCATGCTCGGCAGGAATGTCATAGCGATAGCTCAGTTTGCTCCGTCAATATCCTACAACCTTGATACCACTAAAGAGGGGTATGAGGTTTGGCTAAAAGACGATGGCACAGCTGAGTTCTACCTTTGTACATTGGAGGATGCTAAAAGTTGGCCTGAACTTTACAACTTCAAGGGTTCGTGGAAGGAGGCGTACCTACTCCTTATCGAGACGCTTAAAAAGGGCTGGCCGATGGAGGAGTTCCCGGAAGAATTACTACCACTCTTAAAAAAGTAAAAGCACTCAAGCACCGCGCAAACGCACGGTGCTTTTTTATTGCCAGCCCAATGCGTAACTTTAATCATGGCCATCGTAAAGGTACTTTCCCGCCACTCGCCCAGCTACGCCTCGCTTGCCGGCTACATCCTGCGGTATATAGCCAACGATCAGAAGACGGGGCAGGTGCGGGTTTATACCAGCAACCTGCGCTCCGACAGCATTGCCGGGTACGTGTCTGAATTTGTCGAAAACGAGTCGTTCAGGAGGGTCGACCGCTCCGATGCCGTGCGGATCTATCACGAGATCGTAGGGTTCGGGGACGAAGACCGGAAATATTTGACCGAGGAGGTAGTGGACGACCTGGCCCGCGAGTACATGCGCCTGCGCGGGGAGACTGGCGTCATGCTGGGCATGGCGCACTACGACCAGGACCACGTGCACCTGCACTTCTGCGTGTCGGCGCTGCACTACAGGACGGGCTGGTCGTTCGGCATGTCAAACGCGCAGATGAGGGAACTGAAGGAAAGGTTCCAGGAATACCATCGCTTAAAATACCCCGAGCTTGCCAGCAGCCTGCCGGAGCATGGCAGGGGCGAAAGTTACGCGAGGCCGGAACGGTGGCACGCGCTGCGGAGGGAGCAGGTTGTTGAGCAGGTGCGGCAGTGCTACGCGCGGGCAGCCTCCCAGCAGGACTTTTTGGCACTGCTGCGGGATGCGGGGCTTCATCATTACGAGCGCAACGGGGACGGTGTAGCGACCGGTGTTGAGTACCAGGGGCAGAAGTTCCGCTTTTCTCGGCTGCTGGAAGACGGAATGCAGCTAGCCGACCTGCCCATCGAGCGAAGCGAGGAGGACCGGGCGCTGGAGGCGATACGGGCGGTGCGCGAGCGGCAAATTGAACGGGACGGGCGGGACCGCGACACGGAGGACAGGGAACGGTGATCCCGTTACAAATGAAAGCATTTCCAAGCTTGCCGGTTTACATAACCAGGTATCCGTGTCATACTGCGCGAAACTCATTGCACATTATGACACGACCAAACATCCTGATCCGCTCATTCGAGGCGTACGCGCGCGGAAGGAGCCACCACGAGGCGCTTACGGCGCTGCTCGACCACTTCATCGCCGCCTTCAGTGCAAACGGTCTGCCTGACATGGCGGGCGAAAACCCGGCCCGCCTGATCGCGCTGCTCGGCGCCGTCGGCAGTTACGCGATGGGCTTCGGGGACCCGTTCGGCGAAATCTACACGACGCTGGTTTCCGGGGAAAAAGACGGCCGGCACCTTGCGCCCGAGCCGGTCGCCGACCTGATGGTCGGGATAGCCCTTGCAGGCGACCCGGTCCGGCGGAAGGTCTTCGACCCCGCCTGCGGCTCAGGACGGCTGCTGCTGGCGGCGGCCAAGGCCGACCGCACACTTACGCTGTACGGCGCCGACCCGGACCTTACCTGCTGCAAGATGGCCGTCGCGAACCTCCTGCTGCAGTCCCTCACGGGCGAGATCGCGCACATGGACCCGCTGAACGGGGAGTTCTTCTGCGGCTACAGGGTCGGCACCGTCCTGCGCGGCGGGTTCCACCACCCCCGGGTCTCCGAGTTCTCCGACAGGTCCGAAAGTCGCGTGTGGCGGGCGATAGGCGGGGACGGCGAAGCGGGAGAGAAAGGCACTTGAATCAAAACGCCATCAGCATGTGATGGCGTTATTTCTTAGTCGACCTCGACGATCAGCGGTTCCTGGCAGTCGGCCGCCTCGGCTTCCGCCGCTGTGCGGTCGTCGAAGACGAGGTTGCTGCCGTCGGCGTCGGTTACGACGGTCGCGCACTCGGGGCCGCCGTGGAGTTCAAGTATGAGATAGTGTATGGTTTTTGGCGCAGTATACAGGCGCGGTTAGGAAGGTGCAGGATATTTAAATCCCTGCTTCGCATACTAAGGCGAATTAACTATCTCTATGGGTATAGTCATATCAAGTACATAGGCGCATATCTTTTTTGATGTTTTAAAAAAGTAGCAGATTTTGAATACTTTTCTTAATATCAAAATGCAAATAATAATATAAATAATAAATTAATCTATTGATAATCCAAATATTTTGCTAAATTTAAATATTATAAACGTGCCTATCTTATTACAATGCGTTCTTCATATCTAAAATAATTGCAAACGACCCTCTTTTTTCTTCTCGTCGTTTTAAAACTCCAATTGGCTTGTTTACATGTTTTTATGATAAAATATGATTAATTAACAATCCGCACTCACATAGTAACAGGCAAAGCACACTATCGACCATTTAAATATGAATAAAAATATTCTTATCGGATTTTTAATATTTGTTCTTGTAGCGTTTATTGGGTATTTTATTTGGCAGGGAATATGGAAGAATAACCCTCAGTTCCGGAAGAACGAACATGCTATAAGCAATTCCCAGATGCGTGATGATGTTGTGATTGTAAATCCAGCATCGTCCAAAGCTAATAGTCAAAATGTATTGAGCAGTAATCTTAATGCTGTTCATCAAAAGGACACTGGTCCAATTGGTTGGAATACATATTCAAATAAGAAGTATGGGTTTAGTTTTAGCTACCCGAATACCTGGTCTAAATCACAAAATGATATAAATGTAGGAGATTCGTCAGGAAATATAATGGGTATGAATATCAGTTTTATTGATACAGTCTCTCACACCACGTTTCTGGTCCAGTATCGCTTAACACGCGATTTGTATGACTATGCGTTAAGTCAATTCAATTCGTCGCAAGGATGGTACGCAAGTGGGGCTAAACAAATCAAAATAGCGGGAGTAACAGCAATAGAAGCCTTTACGGCAATAGATAAAAACGGCAAAGGTGATTTGATAACTCCCCGATTGCGAGAAATACTTATTGATTTTCCTGATAAACCACAGACAGGATCATTTGAATTTCAATTTCAGACTCCGCTGTTTAATGATAAAAGAGAAGTAACAAATTTGTCGTACTTATTATCAACTTTTAGGTTCGGCAATTAAAAAATAGTTATCTACATTCTAAATTATGTAAAATATTAGTTGATGAAAAGGAATTTGCTCTTTGCTTTAATTGCTAATGCATTGTTTATATTACTATCATTAGATAATTCAAATGCTCAACAATGTCTATCTACAGGTGGCTGTACCAATTTTACCAGTCAATACCCATCTCAAGGGGCACCTTATTCAGCAACGTCTACTTGGCAAGTCTTAGTAAATCCGTCCACTGGCAGTCCTGCACTTATGAACGCAGGCAACTATACTTTGTTTAATGTGGTGGCCGGAAATACCTATGAGTGGACATATTGCGAGGCATATGGCGGGGTATCGACATCCTGGGACGCTCAGCTAACGCTGTTTAGCAACACGAATCTCACTACTCCGATATGTTTCTCTACCGATGCTTGCGGTACTAATGGAAATGCCCCTTATATTAGTTGGACGGCTTCATTTACAGGAACCGTGCGGTTGCTAACCACGCTTTATTCTGATGGAACAGGATGTAAGAGTAATGTCGGTGCCGCATCATACAACAAATTGGTTTATCGGCAAAAAACAACGGAGGCATGCACTACACCGGCGGCGCCATCGAGTGCTTTAGGTTTATCAACAGGGCAAACGTCAGCAAACTTATCTTGGAGCGCCGGGAATCCTCCAGGCAGTACCATTGTAACATATTACTGGGTTGTCGGAACGAGTCCTTCTGTTACTTATGGTAATGGAGTAGATCAGGGAACTACTCAGTCTTTGTCATTTTCGACGTCTAAATTGACCTGTGGTACTACATATTATCTAAGAGTCTATGCGAAAACGAGTTGCAATGACACGAGTTCTGGTTATACGACTTCACCCTCTTTCAAAACTACCGAATGTAGTTCCTCCGCTGTATATGGAATCGACATTCACAATAATAAAGTTACATCTTGGGCAAACGCTGCAAATACCGGTCAAATAAGATTTGCTTATATTAAAGCTACCGAAAGTACTTATATGCCATACGATAACTTTAATGAAAATGCACAGCTTGCTACTGATCAAAAAATTGTTGTAGGGGCTTATCATTTTGCTACACCTCTTTTTTCGCCCGAGTATTACCAGTCGAGTTATGAACACCAAAATACAGTTGAGCAGGAAGCAACAAACTTCGTAAACGCAGCGTACGTGTCATATCGATATGTTGGAAACGACTTTCTTCCTCCAGCTCTGGATGTTGAAGATCAGATCGTCAGCTTCTCACCATCAAATGGGTATTCTGGCAACATACTCGTGAATATTTTAACTGGGGAACGGTACTATTATAAATATGATTCGGCGACTCAAACCAACCAAAAAATATCATTGACAAAGGTACCTGTTTTTATGACTGCTGCTAAGTTGGCACAATGGATTCATGATTGGAGTACACAAGTTTTCAATCAGACCGGCCAAAGTGTAATGCCTGTAATTTATTGTAATAAATCGTATGCGGCGGCTCTTTATCCATATTATCAAAGCGGGCTGATAACTAATAAATTATGGATTGCGGATTATAAAACTGCAGGTCAGCCAGATATCTCCAGTTTTCCGAATTGGCCATGGATATTTCAGCAATATTCTGACAGTGGAACAGTGCCTGGTTTGTCCGGTGCCGTTGATATGGATTTTTTCAATGGCAATCTATCAGCATTGCACAATATTGGCAGTCAAATCCTTTCAGATTTAACCATAACTGCAAATACCCAAACAGTAATCCCGGCAAGCGTAAATTCTGGAAGTAGCATTACTGTTGGTTGCTCTGAAGATAATTCAGGTACAGTTCCAATTGGACCTAACGACGTTACTATTTGGCTATCTAATGACGCAGTCTTAAATACCAACAATGATATATATTTAGGGAAAATACCTTTCCCTGCTTTACCTGCAAATTCTAATAGTCTTTATTACACAAGTACTCTACAAATTCCTGCAAATATCGCATCTGGGAATTATTATGTATTTTTTTGGGCGGATGGAAATCAAGTTGTTGCCGAAAGCAATGAAGGAAATAATTTCGCATCACGAACACTTTCTATTACTGCTGGCCAATCCGCACTTCCAGATCTAATACCACAAAATGGGCAAGTAACTCCATCGCCAGTTTCCCCTGGACTACAGATAACCGTGTCCTGCGTAAACAAAAATCAAGGCAGTGCTAATGCAGGAGCTTCTGTAACGTCAGTGTGGCTTTCCGCAGACCAAAAATACGACGGCGCTCCAACAGACACGTATTTGGGCGAGATTCCTTTGCCTGCCATAAACTCTGGGCAAACAAGCAGTACGGTTTCGAAACAAATCACCATCCCCATCGGTCCTTATGCCGGCACTTGGTACATAATGTTTGGCGCGGATGGCGGAGGGGCTGTAAGTGAAAGCGATGAATCGAACAACCAACTTTTTGTTCCGGTTACTTTTAGTGGCAGTTCGGGATATCCATCAGCGCCGGTGCTTACCATTACCCCTGGATGCAACGGGACGTCAAGCCAAATTGCGCTGAACTGGACAGCTTCAACGAATGCTACCAGCTATGACATTTACCGCGATGGCGCACTCTACACGTCTGGAATTACCGGCACCCAGTTTCTCAATACGAGTGTGGCGGCGGGACAGTCGTACACGTATTACGTCTTAGCAAAGAACAGTTCAGGCAGTACCGCTTCCAATTCGCCCTCTGCCACAGCTTCGAACTGTTCAGCAGCCGTGCCAGGTGCAACAACTCTGACGGCGACCCCGGAGTGTAACGGAACGACCAGCCGCATACGGCTTAACTGGACGCAGTCAAGCAATGCGGCCTCCTACGACATATACCGCAATGGGATACTGTACGCGTCGGGCATTTCGGGAACTCAGTACGCGAATGAGGTGGTAACCGCCGGAACCTCGTATTCCTACTACGTAAAAGCTGTAAATAACTCGGGTTCCACCGCATCAAATACGACATCGGCCGTCGCACCAGATTGCTCCGGCGGTTGCGTGCTCTCGGTAGCGCCCACGGCGCTTACTAGTTCAGCAAATAACATACCGCCTGGTACCCCGATCACACTGGCTGTAAGCGGCGGCTCCCTGGGAACAAACGCGTCATGGTACCTGTGCTCGGGCACTTGCGGCGGCACGCCAGCCGGCTCCGGCCGAGGGGGCTCTTTTTCAGTAACGCCGACCGCAACTACAACCTATTTCGTCCAGGCAGTCGGAGCCTGCAACACAACCACGTGCGCTCAGGTAACCGTTAACGTGCTCAATAGCGACCCGAGAATTACCGCGTTCACTCCTACGAGCGGGATAGAGGGGACGGTGGTTACGATAACAGGCGCAAACCTGTCAAACACCTCCTCGGTAACTTTCGGCGGAACCCCTGCGGCATCCTATTCTATCGTTTCCCCGACGACCGTAACAGCGACCGTCGGCTCCGGCACGAGCGGTAATGTCGCTTTATCCGCGCCCTTAGCGACGGTCAGCCTTCCCGGTTTCACGTATGTGTACACGCTTCCACCAACTAATTTCAAACTGACGGCTACAGGCGCAGCATGCAGAGGAAGCTCTAGCGGATCCGTTAACATTATGGCGACAAGGAGCGAGAATTACGTCGCAACCGTTACAAGAGGCGGCCAAAGTACGCAGTATCCCTTCACTTCCACAACGACCATAGCGAACCTCCCCGCAGGATTGTACGCTATCTGCATAACAGTCGCCGGGCATCCTGAATTCAAGCAGTGCTTCGACGTTGCTGTTGACGAGCCAAAGGACTTGGCGGTCTATACTGCGGTTAATAGTCCGCTTAAAACCGTTACCGTTACCCTGGGCGGCGGAGATTTGTATCAGATCGAATTGAATGGAACAAAGTACGCAACGTCGAAAGAAACGATTACTTTGCCAGTAGTTAAAGGGGTTAACCAATTGAAAGTTACAACCGAAAAGCCATGTCAGGGAGTCTTTCAGCAAACCTTCACGGTATCGGACGGCATACGAATTTATCCTAACCCATTTGAGCGCAATCTGGCCATAAATGTAGGCTTAGACAAATCACCTACTGCGGGAGTGGAAATACGTAATATTAATGGGGGTGTGGTGTACAAGAAAGATATACCCAACAATGCCGGGATTGTCCTAATAAACGATCTTCCTGAGCTTCCGTTAGGCGTATACGTACTTAAACTTAAATTAAACACATCCGAATCGGAGTACAAAATACTAAGGCAATGAAAAGAGTAGTTGTGATATTTGCGGTTGCTATCGCAATTGCTGCATGTAAAAAGAGCAAGCCGGCTCCGCCTGCCCCCGCTGTGGAGCCCGACTATACTCCGTCAAAAACGGTATTGGTATTCCCCGCAAAGGACGAAGCATGTATTACGGGCGTATCGGTCTCCGACATGCAGAGCAGCGTTGTATTTAGTTGGAACAACACAATAAATGCAGAAAGCTATGTTTTATATGTTAAGAATCTTGAAACGGGAATAACAGCGGCCGCCATCGATGTTTTGGGCACGCAAAAGCAGGTTACCTTGTCAAAAAACACGCCATACTCCTGGTACGTTATCTCGAAATCTTCCAAGACAACTGCAACTACTCAAAGTGATGTTTGGAAGTTTTACAACTCGGGGGCAGGGGTAATCTCACATCCCCCATTTCCAGCGGATTTACTAACGCCCACGTTTGGACAAAGCATTTCTGCTGTATCAGGAAAAATAGGCCTTAGCTGGACGGGTGGAGACGTTGATAATGATATTTCGACGTATGACGTGTACTTTGGAATAAATAGTCAGCCATCACTATACCAAAGCAATGTATCCGTTAACACATTAAGCGGAATAAATGTGTCCTCAGGCACAACCTATTTTTGGAAAGTACTAACGCGGGATTCGAAAGGGAATACTTCAACATCCAGTACCTTCCAATTTACAGTGAACTAACCAATTAAGGACAATGTCTGAAAAGAAGAGGTAAGATAGCGATCTGTCTTAAGGAAGGGCCTACGGACGGAATAGCAACAAGGCGATATCCCATGTATTCTTAGCAACAAACGCAGTATTTAAGCCGTCCAATCCGTTAATATTTCATCAAGCGCAGTTGTTGCTACCGTTAAATCTGTGAGTATTTTTTGCCGAATACCAGTATCGGTGTAGGAGAACGGTTTTATCTGTACAGACAGTGTTAATTGCGGCTCTTGACCGGGCAATTTATGAATTGCAACAACAGCGTAATGCTGATTATCAATGTTGTTCAAATCATAAAAGACATATAGCGCGCAATATAAGAAAGGTGCACTGTCTAAATCGCCAGGATTGAGGCCAATAAAAAGTCCACTTACTTCACCTGTCGGGACAACTAAATCGTTTAAGGCTTGAATACCAAACCTATCGAAGTCGGATCGAATAGAGACCTCGTTAAGTCGACTACCGATACCGTGTGCCGCCAGTTGCTCCAAAATAGCTTGCCAACGCAATGTTAATTGCGACAACTGCGCAGTAATAAAGTTCACCGTTTCGTTATGTTGTTGCTTTATTTCATTGACCATTGTAGTTGCGCGAATGCGCGCCCTAATAGTATCCGATCCCAAAATTTTCGCTACGGCTGCGTCTGCTGATTGCGGAGAGTGTTCCATGAGCCAACTCTCTAAATAGGTAATAAATTCGTCAATTGAAGGTCTTCTTTTAGGGTCAACGTTGGTTGATGCTCTAATAATATCTTGCAATATAATCGACTTGCGAAGCGGCGCGGTAATATCCGCAAGAGATTGTTCAAACTCCCAATCTGTAACATTGAACAATTCTTTGCCCATGAGCAATGCAACGAGCATTCTCCCTAATGAGAATATATCACCAGGGCGATGGTCGGCCTCGTCCAACCGGCCTCGCAGATATTCAGGGGCACGATAATTAACAGCGCCTACTAACTCCGAGTTGGCCGTGTGGCGTTTTATTTCTCGATCCAGATCTATACATAATCCATAGTCGGAAACTAAAAAGTTATTTTCGGCATCAATGAGAATGTTGTCGGGTTTCAAATCCCTGTGCATAAATCCCTCGTCATGAAGTCTTTTTATAATGCTCGCTATGGACAGAATGGCGGCAACTGCCTTGGTGCCGTCATCACCTGCAAATTGACTTAACTTGTGGCTGAGGGTAGCGGGATAAAATGGCATCACGATATACGCAATGTCATCAATGGAAGTCATGCCCTCGCACTCCTTCATTCTTTCAGGCGGACTTTCAGTATATGCAATAACGGGTACAACGCCACTAATATGCTTAATCATTGGAATTATCCGCAATTCTTCAACAAACCGTTTGTATCGGCCCTCCTCTTTCAGTTTGCTGAATACCTTGATTACAGCGGGTGCTCCGTCTATGGTAGTAAGATAAATTTTACTATTGCCGCCAGCAACAGCCTTGCCATCTTTTTTGAGGGCTTTAACATCTTCAAAATGCTCAGCCAGTAGAGGTATAAACTTCTCACACATAACGGAAATATAGCGAAAATATAGCAGAGTTCAAAATTGGTTACTTTTTTAGGGAAGGGAAGTAATACTGCGGAAAATGCAAACGACAATGAACAATTTCCATCTCCATGTTTTCGGGTTCTCGGATAGCCCCGGAAGCATATCTGGCGGACGGGTCATCACGGAGTTTGCAGGAACAGTAACTCTTAAAGTAAAACGCCATCACTATGTTGATGGCGTTAATTTGATTGCATTAGTCAACCTCGATTATTAGACGGCTTTGGCAATCGGCCGCCTCTACTTCGGCGGATGGCCGGTCTTCGAATACGAGGATGCGACCGTCGGTGTCAGTTACGATGGCCGCGTACTCGGGGCCGCCGTAGAGTTCAGGGATGATGTAGCGCATGGTTTTTTGGCGCAGTATAAAGCAGAGAAAAGAAAGGTGCAAGATCGCGTGTCCCTCCGGCGACACGCCTGACTTGCAGGGAGCCCCTGACCCCTTAAACGCAAAAAGCCCGTAACTATTTGAGTTACGGGCGTTGCGGTTTGATGAGTTCCGGAACGTACGTGCCGGCATAGGAGGCTCGCTTTAGTTTACTCCCTTGCTTGAATGATCTCTACATAAAGTGGTGGATTATTACTACTTCTCAAAACCAAATAAAAACAAATCCAACCAAGCCGAACAGCATAAGAATGGCAAAAATAAAGCTGGCTGCTTTATTGTAATACATCGGATAATTTGAAGCCATTCGTTCTATTTGTCTGCTAAAAATAAAAGAAGCCAAGGCGTGATAGGCGATTAATGACAAAAAAAGCAGTTTAAAGATGAAAAAGGTCGATTGAAGCCTTACAATCACACAAAAATACGCCACGACAAACTCAAACAAAAACACAAAGGCCATGCCGACGGATTTCTGCTGGTAGCTAACCAAGTAGTTAAACGGCGAGTTCTTTACCATGGCATAGGAGGCTACGTTAAAGAACAGCACAACACGGATAAACAAATTTTCTTTTTCCATTCATCATTAATTTGTTAAATCTAATTAACTTTTCGCAATTGGCTTTTTTATAGTTCAATTTTGAGGCCTTAGAAAAGTAAAGAATGGCCATAGGGAAATTCTTCTTATACGTGCGTATGACACCCTTTTCATAATATGCGAAGCCGCTGGTCGTATTTTTTGAAATTAGACTATCTAATATTCCTTCAGCGCTGGTATACAGCCTCTCCTTGATAAGGTTGTTTATTCTTAACTCCATCGGAGGGGTAGCTTCTATGCCTTTGCTTTTTTGCGAGTACGCAAGATTCGCCTGGACTCCCAATATCACGGCAAGCGCCCAATAAACGCGTTTTACTTTCATTTTTTCTTCTCTAAGGATTTAAGGAACTTATCGACATATTCATGGTATAATTCATTGTCCCGCTCTGCTTTCAGCTTCCAGCCGAAATCCTTGGTAGCATCATACTGGGCAAGGTCGTAATTTATTTCGTCATAGTAATTTAAGGCCATTTGTGCCGTTCCCGATGACGTGTTTTCATAATAACTGTAGACCATGCTCGCTACGGCATAGGGGGTCGCGCCTCCAAAAGCAGCTGTAATCCCTTTTTCAATGAGAAACTCTTGAATGACGGAAATTGCTTGCGCCTTATTCCTCGTTTTGGAAATCTTGGCCCCCAAAATTAACCAATCCATTGCATCCCCATGCTTAAATATTGATGGCTTTATTTCGCTTCCTAAGCCATACACCGTTCCAATTCCATCCAAAACAGTGAAGTCAGGCTCATCTTCGATTGGTTTTATTTTGAAATTTACGGGCTTGGTGCCGTCTCGCGGCGCAGGCTTTATCTTTGAGGGAACTGGAGGTTTGCTTTTTCCCGTTCCCTTTCCTCCGTCATTTTGGCTCTGTCCCACTTGAAGCTGCCTTGCGATTTCCTGCGCTTCCGCTCCCTCATAATGCGCAGCAATAGGGTCTTCACTATCATCGCTAGCTGTTGGGCCCAATGAATTTAAAGCATAGTCCCGTTGTGACATTCCATCGGGATCAATATATCGTATTGGATTGTCCGATACATAACTATATGGGCTCCACCTTCTCCCCTGTTCTGCTAAAGGATCGATGGTGGTCCACCTCGCGATCACCGGATCGTAGAACCTTGCCCCGTAATCGTATTGGCCAGATTCAACCTGTAGCTCCTTTTCGTTGTAAAGATAGTTATTGGGCGGAGAACCTGGGCCGGTAGGGCTGGCATGTTGCATACCAAAAGGAAAATAATCGTCTCGTTGCACTATCCGGGCGTATCCCAAGGACGTATCGAATGTTACCCGGGTGTTCCGTAAATTATCTGATAGATTGTACTCATAGTTGACGGAGCCGCCTAGGTTAATGACCCTGCCGTCCTCGGTCTGGGCAAAAATGGTTGAATTCTCGTAAACAATACCGTTATCGTAGTCTGTCGTGCCCACGCCAGGCGTTGAACTTTCCCTTTTTAGTTTCTTGCCCGTTGCGTCATAGGTGTAAGTTATGGTTTGGGTATTGTAGGGCATATTGGCAGTTTGCGGCAGGTTGAGGTAATTGTACGTGATATTCCGTCCGGTACGTCCATCGTGGTCGGGGTTGCCGTTTTCGTCATAATGGTACGCGCTTCCGGTAAGGCCTGTAACGGTTTGCAACTGGTTGCCGAGATAGCTGTAAACATAGTTACCCGTGGTAGACGCGACGGGGTCTACTCTCTTTAACTTGATTATGTTGCCAAGGTAGTCGTATTCTATGCCCTGCGTGGTAGGGCCCTGTTCGCTGAACCCCGTATTGGTAATGCCCGAAATAATGCGATTCAGCGCATCGTAATTGTAAGAGTAGTGCTTGTCGAGGTTGCCCGGCAAACCCCAGTATTGATTGCCAATGTTGCCGTTAAATTGGGCTGCGGCACCGTCGTCCGCGTCGTTATACTTTAACCGCATCGCAAACAGCCCGGCGTTGCTGCCCTGTAACCAGCCGCGCTCATTGTAAGAGTATTTCACGTCCTGAAAAAATGAGGTCCCGCCAAATGGTTTATATAGATGCTTGGTAAACAGTTGGCCAGTTTCGTTATAGTCCAGTTGGTTAAGTACGATCATGTCTGCGCCGCTGCCTGTTTGCTGCTTGGTTTGGGTCTTACGGCCCAAATGGTCATAAAGATATTGATTGGTGATCGCAAAGTTAGTTAGACTGCTGCCGCTCCTGACGCTGTTGTGCGTGCGCACAATTTGAGTTGGTTGGCCGGTAAAGTTGTATACGCTCACAATGCGGTCGGTTCCACCAATGTTGTTTTGCGCAATTACCTCTAGTGGGCGCCCCTTATCGTCGTAATAGTTAACGGTCAAAAGCATGCTGCCTGAAACAAGGTTCCGCACTTTTTTCCCGGTCAAAAGCCCTGTTGCTTTGGCTCCAGGACTGACTGTGGGTCCATACCCTGTTGTTGAACTCCCCGGAAAATCGTAGTTGTCATAGTAATTGACCGTATACAGCATGTTCCAACTGGTTGGCCAGCTGCCTCCGGTCGTATAGCCATCTGTATAACCACTATTCGGGGTTTCCCAATTGACTGCTTGCGTAATAATATCGTTGGTAATTTGCTGATGACCGCGGGTGTCCGTCAATTCGCCGGTCATGATTACACGTCCTTGGGCGTCATACTTCGTAAAAGTATATTTATTACTACCCCGCTGCACAGCATCCTGTGTCGCAACCACCTGATCTGTATTGTTATAGACCAAATGTTCCCATCCTTTGTTGGGCATTTTCCTCTCAGTTAGCCTGCTTCGATTGTCATAATGGTATGCGTAGATATAATTGTTAAAGATGGCGTCGGTAGAGGCTTCAGTAAAGCTGGTAGGATATGTTTCTCGGTCGGGGATTGGCGGTATCACATAAGTCAGGTTGTTATAGTCGTCATAGACATAGTAGGTGCTCAAATAAACGCCGATACCCAATTGCACCTTTTTGCAGACAACATTCCCAATCTTGTCTGTAAAAGCAATCGTATTGTTACCGTTCTCATCTGTGGTGATCGTTTTATGTAGTTGACCTGCTACGTATCTTGAACTACTGTTGGTCGTAGCGCCTCCACTCGTGTTAATTGCCCATAGCAGGACCTTGTTCAACTCGTCGGCGTCAGTATTGAGACCGTATTGCATTCTAACCGTATGTCCGCTGCCAGTAACGCCGCTGGTGCTTAACTGCCACGCATCGCCCGGCGCCCCCTGTTCCACGGCCCTGCTTAGCGGCGAAGCCTCAAATCTTGTTTGGGCATAAGGATAGGGGATATTCACCACGCCGATGGGGGTGCCGCTCCCGTCCAGTTGCTGGGTGCCGCTGGTCGCACCTGTCGGGTTGTAAAAATGGTCTACGCCATATCCGCTTGTCAATGCGTTTGAGCGGTACGATAGCGCGTCGCCCGCGGCTGTCGTATAGGGCAGGTATTTCTTTACCTCCCGGCCATACTCGTCGTAGGCTATTGGTTGTATCAGATCCTTTGTGCCATCGCCGTTGCCTTTCAGCTCCACACTTTGCATCGGCCTGCCCAGGCCGTCGAAGTAAGTGATGGACTGGTTCACGTTGCCCACGCTGCTGCTGGCCAGCAGGGTATTGTCGCTGATCTCCGTCCTGGGCGTATAGGTTAGGATGAAGTTCTCGTTGCTGGGGCTGGAAATGCCCGTGCCAGTGCTAATGGTTACAGTGGTAGTACCCCCGCCCGAACTGTTGTAGGCGGTAACGGTATAGACGGTCGGGGTGGTCATGGCCGTCGGCGTACCGCTAATGATGCCCGTGGCATTGTCGAAGACCAGGCCGGCCGGCAAAGCGGGACTTATGCTATAGGGTGTTACCACCACTTTCCGGATCATGTTGTTGTTATAATCCGCCACGAACAGGCTGCCGGTGGTCTGGTCGTAAGCCACGCCGCAGGGCAGGTAAAAGCTGGATGAAGAGCCACTGCCGTTGGATGAGCCGCTGGAACCTGTACCGGCCACAGTGGTAACCACGCCGGCCGGCGTGATCTTGCGGATTTGCTGATTGTTCTCGTCGCCCACATATACGTTGCCGCTGCCATCCACCGCGATGCCGGCGGGGTGGTTGAAGGTGGCGCCGTTACCCGTGCCGTTCGAGGATCCGGCATAACCCGCGCCCGCGAATATGCTGGTGGTGCCTGATGGCGTGATCTTATAGATTGTATGATAGTTCGCGTCGGCCACGTAAACATATCCTGCCGCGTCGCAGGCTACGTCCAGCACCGTACCGAAGCCCGAAGCCAGGGTAGTTACATCGCCCGATGGCGTGATCTTCCTTACCGCCCCGTTGTTCAGGTCGGCCACGTACAGGTTGCCCGCCGCGTCCGAGCATATTCCGAAGGGATAACTGAAGCGCGCCGATGCGCCGTTGGCATTCGTAAAGCCCGAAGTGGTGCTGCCGGCGAAGGTGGTAACCACGCCGGACGGGGTAACCTTGCGCACCATATTGTTCCACTCATCGGCTACGTACAGGTTACCCGATCCGTCGAGCGCTATGTCGTTCGGCAAAGCGAAGCTGGCGCTTGTTCCCGTGCCATTGGCAAAGGTTGAGCTGGTGCTGCCCGCCAGCAATGTTACTACGCCGGATGGCGTGATCTTGCGGATGTTATAGTTCAGGCGGTCGGCCACGTATACGTTACCCGAGGCGTCGGCCACCACCCCGATGGGGTGATTAAACGTCGCGCCCGTACCCGTGCCGTTGGATGAGCCAACAGAGCCGCTGCCTGCAAAAGTGCTGGTTTGGCCCATGGTAAATACCGTACCGCTAACCGTAGGGCTTAACGGCGAGATCGCCGCTCCGATGGTATAAGATTGCGACCCTGCGTAGGAAATAGTGGGTACCTGCGCGGATGCCTGGCGGGTGCTGAAGATCAACAGAACTAAAGACATCCCGTATTTGATAAGATTATTGGTTTTCATAAGGCAGGTTAGTTGACTTTTGGGATACGTTTAACACTATCTTTTGCCGAGGCTTTGATCGCCTGCCGGTGAGGAACGCGGTTCAGCTGCGTCTCCTGGCGCTTCGCCACTTCCGCCAAATGCGCCTTTTGCTTCGGCGACAGGTCGCCGATGGCTTGCTTGAACTTAGTCTTCTCTGCCGGGGTAATCAGGGAATCTACTCTGCGCTGCCGCTCCATTACCAGGTGTTGAAGGCGCAGGCGCTTCTCTGAAACGCTCATGCTGCTGTCCCGCATCAGCCGGCGCACTTCGTCGTGCTTGTAGTTGAGAGCCGCCCTGATCTGTTCCGCCCGGCCTTTGCTTACCGACATCGCTGCCGCCAGCTTCGCTGAAGAGGTGTCTTTAATGTTTTTTTGCTGCCCCTGCTGCGCGGCCGCCGTTAAGCACGATAGCATAAGGCATATTGCCGCTGTTATTTTATATGGATTGAATAGGTTTGTTCTCATGGGTATAGGTTTAAATGTAAACAAAGGTTACCGGAATGTAGCTGCTGCCGGAATGCACAACGACGTCGTATGAATAATCGTAATAGCTGTAGCTGTAATAAGACCCGTTATCGAAATCCGTATAGTCATACAGGCTAAGCGTGCCCAGGTAATAAGACCAATTGCTGTCCGGGGCATTGTAGTCCGTGGTGCTGGAATAGCTGCCGCTGCTGTAATTGACATTGTATTGGGTCGTCATGGTTACCGATACCGTCATCGCTGAACTGAGGTTAACCGGGTTCAAACAAGCCGCGTCGCTGTAAAAGCGGATGTACACATCGCCGTAGCCGGAAGTATAAGAATACTCGTAATCGCCTGAAAACGTGCTGTATGTATTAGCGATCTCGATGCGTGCATAAATCTGTGTCGGCCCCGAGCCCGATGATCCCGGCGTGTAGCAATTGGTTTGCTGGCCCTTGTAGTTATAGCAAAAGGCTTTTACGATGTTGTTGTCCTTGTCCCTGATGAAGCGCAGGCGTTGGAAGTCGTCGTATTCGTAGTAGGTTGCGGTCCCCTTGGCGTCTGTCGCGCTTGTCATCCCCACTAAAGGCTTGTATGTATAGGACATCACCTGCGCATTCGGCAGGTTGGCGGTGTTGCGTAACAAGGCAACAAAGCCATTGACCTGCGCGTCGGTGGGTGTGGGGTTGTTTTTTAAATTATCGATGACCGTTTGCCCGCCTACCGCCGTTACGATGGCGCTGTAATCGGCGTTGGTTACCTGCGCGATGGGGTACGCGCCGCCGTAGCTGTAGAAGTAACTCGTTTTGGGACCGTTCGCTTTGCTGACGCTCGCAATATTCGCCTGGTCGTCATAGGCGAGGTACTGTATGCGCGGCTCGGCGCCGAACCCTGCTCTTTGTGTTTCAACGTATTGCGGCACTATGATGCTCGTCGGGGTGCTACTCCATGAATTTCCGCCCCAAAAGTTATAATAGGTCTTTGAACTTTCCAGGTATGTCGTGGCGCTGCTTTTGATTTTATATTTTTTCTGCTCGATCGGGGTGCTAATCTGGTTTTTGGCGATCAGCTGGTCGTATACAGACGTGCCAGCGTAATCGTGGGGATACGTGATATCCGTCCGCCACGTTTCGCCGGCGCTGCCTGATACAGATTTCGACGTGGGAAAAAGGTGCGAGGAGGATGCGAACGCAGTGCTTTCCGTAGTGGTTATGGAATTGTTGTCGTCATCGGTTTCGGTGGTTGATATGCCCGTCAGGCTCCTTGAGCCGACCTCTATCGGTACGTCAAAGTAGGTGAAGTACTGCTGATAGGTCGCGCCCGGCGTGTAGTTCTCGTAGCTGCATGGGTTGACAAGGGGATGTATCCGTTCTAGCTTCGTGCCGGAGATTACGGTGTTCACCCTGAAATCGGTGTAAGAATAGTTCTGCGTCCGCTTAGTGATGTATCCGGCAACTGGGTCGTATTTGTAGTCAGTAAGGATTTGCAACTGTCCCTTTCTCCAGGGGCATTCCTTGTAATATTGGTTCCCGTAGCGCGAAGACGGTACGCTGATGATAAAGTCGTTGTCTGCGGCGTACATGTAGCTCCGTTTCAGGTTGACCCCCGAGGCAATGCCGTCGGTGTACTCGTCTACGTATTGGTAGAGCGCCGGGCTGCCGTTAAAGGTAGCGTATGGCAGCAGCGTGTTCGACACCCACGTGCTCCAATTGGCGATGGACCATGTGCACGCTAGATTATAGACGATGGGTTCCCAGTCGTAGGAATTTATGCTAAACAGGTCAAAGTCCATCTGTAGCAGATTGTTGGCGTACTCGTACCGCTTCACCGTTGCGGTAGTGGTCGCGTCCGTTTTGGAAATGATGCGGTGGATGCGCAGCCCCGAGCCGGTAGACGGTGCGATCGCCGGTCCGTCGTTGAGCTGGTACTCGAACGAGGTCGAGCCGCCGGTCGGATAGGTGATCTTGGTGAGGGCGCAGGTTTTCGCATAGGTCAGGTCGGGCGTCCTGTTTGCCGGGCTGAAAGGGTAGCCGGGCACGGTCGTGATCAGGTGCTGGTTGGTCGTTATGCCGTTGTTGTAGCCCCAGTAGTCTTGCGCGTAGCAGAAGGGGTTGTTATTGGGGCCAAGGTCCTGCGTGTACGGCGGCATTGTCTGCGACTGGTCGTACTCGAAGGAATAGTTTTGTATGTTGCTCGACCCCGCGTCGTACACGGCCAGTTGGTCCAGCTTCATGCGATAGTTGTACTTGTCGTCTGCGGTTCCCGAGTAGAAGTATGAGTGCGTAAACTGGAATTTTCTCAGCGGAGCGGTCATGCCAGTCGCGTACACGCTGACGGCCGTCAGGCGGTTGTCCTGCATGTCCTTGCGGTCGGCCGCATAGTCGAAGCTCAAGTATCCGTTGTTGAAAACGATCTTCTTTAGCAGTACCGGGTTCGTATTGGTCTGGCTCCCGCTGTAGTTGACCGTAGGGTTTGAAGTCGTGGTTATCGACTGCGACTGTACGAAAGACACGTTCGGCGTACTCAAGGTTTGGTATTCGAACGTTATCACGTCGACATTGTCCGCAGATGCGATCTTGGTCAGCCACCAGGAAGAGACATACGGAGGGTCCATATCGGTATGGGAGTATTCCGGTTTTTCGAAGAAGTACTGCGTGCCGTCGTCGGCAATAACTTTGTAGGAAGTTGCGCTTACAGCGATAATCTTGCTGTCGGAATAGGTCGTCTTTACGATATTGAAGGCATTGTCATAGAAGAAATCGCCGGAAAGTTTTCCTCCGGCGGAATAAAAGTACTTGTCCGACTGTCCGTCCATAGTTCCCTCCGCTATCATTTTCAGGTGCTGCCATTCGCTGCCGTTTTGCGGCAGGGCGTCTATCTGCGCCTTTGTGAGGTAAGGGTAATTGAACATGCCATAAGAAGCATCGTTGTCCGGCTTGCCTACAACAGTTTTGGTCAGCACGCCGCCAGCAGAGAGCCGCCAGCCAAGGCCAACAACACTGGCGACGTCGCTTACCCGTATTCCAGAAGCGTGGTAAGTAATGGATACCGGCAGGCTCAGTTTGCCACTGTTGACCTGATAGAGGGGCACCTGGATGTCCGGCACCCCGGTGCTCGGGTCGACCGGTATCTCGCCGTACCGCATGAACGACTGCGCTTCGGGAGACGGCGGGATTACTTTTGTTACCGATGGGCTGGTCGTGCTCTGCGCACGGACCAGGCCGATATCCAGCAGCAGCGTCAGCAATAGCATTCGCAACGGGGATCTCATGAGGGCTCTTAACCCTGATAGGTGTTTCATATTAGGATAAGTGAATAGTTGTTTAATTTTCAAGCAGGTGTTATTGGTGGGTTGCAAATCCGGTACACAGCAGGTCGCCGCCCATTTCCGCAGACGTAATCTTATAGAAAAGAATTTCCGGCTCAGGTTTGTTACCGTGAATCTGGGATTTGGACAAAGAAAACGGTATGCGACTGTGGTTGAGCGGTGCGGTGATTGGATTTCATGTAATAAGATTGTGAAGGTTTTTGCGGTTTGTGTTTAATAAGTTTCAGTAATCGCTAGCTTGATGCAGTTTTTGCGGATCGGGATACTTTTTGCGCACGTGATATCGGGTAGTGCAACTGAAAAAATATTTTCATAGTGATAGGTTGTCTAAGTAACATTTAAGTGACACTAATGTAGTGGTTGTTTTTAACATTGCAAACACTTTAGGATAT
This sequence comes from Mucilaginibacter mali, assembly GCF_013283875.1. NCBI lineage: Bacteria > Pseudomonadati > Bacteroidota > Sphingobacteriia > Sphingobacteriales > Sphingobacteriaceae > Mucilaginibacter > Mucilaginibacter mali. Next base: position 5,351,110 of record NZ_CP054139.1, on the reverse strand, counting down.
TATTAAAAACAATAATGTATTCTTCGTGCAGCGTGTTGCCTATAAAATGATATAATGATAGCCAAAACACGGCTTCCGGACGGTGTAAAAACGGGATTCGTAACGGTACGCTACAAATATCCGGACAACCGGAAACAAAAATGGTGGCACGATCGTGCCACCATGCGCGGGTGCGTTGAGCCCGCCGAGGCCGTCAGTGCGTGTAGGTGTCGCGCCTGTGGGCGTAGTCGTCGGGCGCGTATCCGGTCGGGGAGTACTGCAGCACCGAGGAGGTCAGCTGCGCGATGTCGTAGGTGTCGCCGCCGCCGCTCGCGCTCACGAAGGTAAGCTGCGACTGGTCGCCGGAGAGACGCCACCCCCTGACGCCGCTCGCGCTTCCCACGATCATCGTAACGGTCCCGTCGTCGCGGAACTCGAGGGTGGTGGGGTCGTAGTGCGCGACCTCTATCCAGGTGCCGTCCTTCTGCCGCTGCTCGGTCTTCCGGAGCGTCCACTTGCCTGAAGTCAGGAGCTTGGCCTTCGAGCCGTCGCCGTCCTTCTTGCAGGCGCCGATTGAAAGCGCTGCAAGCAGCAGCGCGACTTTCCAAAGGCCGCGGCGCGGCTTCGGCGGGATTTGTAATGTTCTTTCGTAATGCATGTGAGTTGAATTTAGTTGCCGGTTACTTTGGTCCTGTACACCTTAACCAGCCACAGGTAGTTCGACACCTCGACGTTGACGGTGGAAACGGCCGTGATGCCGCCGTTCTTCGCGGCGGTCTCGATGCTGGCGTCGGGACTCGGCCAGAAGCCGAGCACGCCTATGGCGATCGAGGTTCCGGACTTGGGGGCCTTGGCGATGTTCGCGCTGGTCGCGCTCACGGGAAGCATGACCGAGCAGGAAGATAACAGCAGGATTGCCGCGCACAGGGCTGCGAGCAGGCGCGCGGAACAGGTAGGGTTTCTTTTCATGTTGCCTTGGGTTTAAGGGTTAGAGGACAAGAGGGTTATAAATCAGAGCAATAATAGGGATTATAATCCCTATTTCAAAATGAAATCTTTGCCAATTATTGCGTATGGCTAAGGAAAGGCAGCGGCGCAACGAGAAGGGGATATCCGTCCTCGGCGGCAACATACGGAAGTACCGCGGGGCGAGGGGGCTGACCATAGAGCAGCTGGCCAACCTGCTTGAGGTCGACTACTCGCAGATCAGCCGCATGGAGCGGGGCGTGGTGAACGCGCACGTCTCGATGGTGTTCGACATTGCCGAGGCCTTGGGGGTGTCGGCCAGCCAGCTTTTGGAAGATGCGGGACAATAGTCCAGCTGGTCATGTTCGCCCCATGGCGGGCAGGGCTCATCCGGTGCACTCAACAGAAACAGGGCCTTTCGCCCCGTTTGATCTTGCAATATTTAATTTTACGTATAGGCGGGTTTGTTCGGCCATTGCTGTACAACGTGCGCGGCGAGGACGGCCTCGTACATTTTTTTGTCATATAGGTTGCCGTGCAGCGAGCCTTTTCCGCGCTGTTCGGACAGCTGCGGGTACAGCCTGCAGGCGCAGGCGATCAGTTCGGCCGTGGAGTGCGTGCCCGTGCGGCCCTTTAGTTCCGTCTTGGTAATAACGTAGAACGCGCAGCCGCGCTTTCGCGCCATCTGTTCCGTGCGGTCGAGCAGCCGGCGCAGGGCGGCGCTGAGGGACCTTGCCGGCGGCGCCTTCACCACGACCGCGTCGATGTCAAAGCGCTTCAGGTAGCGCCGGTACGTGTTGATAATGATCTGCATCTTGTAGTCCGACCAGGCCCGCTTGTAGAAGTGCACCTCGCGGCGCAGCAGCTTTCCGTCCCGCAGCACGCAGACGCCGGACTCCTTCGTCCCGACGCTAATCCCAAGTACGGTCATTGGTGTTGAAGACGGACCTGGTAACGATGTTGGTGAACAGGCGGGCGCGCGTCGTGCGCACGGAATGGTCGGGAAGCGTCATCACGTGGGCGAGCGTGGACAGCAGGTACTCCCTTGGGTACTTCTTGGCGCAGCTGAGGTAGAACGCCAGCGACTTCTGGTCGTCGAGGCTTTCGGCCAGCGACTGCGCGAGGGTGATCTCGTTGGGGGTGTATATGTTGCTTCTTATTGGGTTCATGATGGGAATGCCTTAACTGGTAATCGGCAGCGTTCGTACGTACGATTATTTTTTAAAAGACGTTCGTACGATCGTTGCGGCGGTCAGGATGCGGGGCGCAGAAAGCCTGGTGCCTGTTGCTACAGGCATTGGGGAGGTATTGGATTGTATTGGCAGGCCCCGTCGGGCTGCCAGAGGGAGGCGATCTCGCCTTCTATCTGCTGATAGTATTCGGGATACAGTTCCCGCGGGCTGCGCCCGTAGAGGACGCAGAGCTTTATGAGGTTGGTGCCGCTGGGCATGGCCCTCTCGTTTTCCCAGTTGCACAGGGAAATGGCGGTCAGGCCGAGCAGCTCGGCGATGCGCTTCTGTTCGTACCCCGCGTCCTGGCGGGCCATTCGCAAACTATTCGGATATTGTCGGCTTGAATGACCCACGTGCATAGGATATAGGCGGCGCGAGTATATCGTAACGGGGGTAAACTTAAACTAAACTTTAAGTGCGGGAATGTGGACAGTACCTTTAGCAAACGTTTAGATGTTTTTCGGCTTTCCATTAGAAAGGCCAACCGGCTATCGGTTGGCCTTGAAGAACGCTTTGGCGAAGCCCTCGGGCGTGATGCTCCGTATGATCGTGTCGAGCGGTATTTTGGTCGCCGCCCGGTACCCCTGCGGTATCTGGTGCAGCTTCAGGTGCCGGAACCTGGGCGTCTTGCGGCCGAAGCTGCCCGGCAGCGGCGCCACGACGCTTTTGGCCCGCGGCGGGTTGAACGTTCCCCACAGGCAGGTGCGCTTGGTGTAGGGGTCGCCGTACTCGTACGGGTCGAAGACGAAGGCCGGCTTGCCGAGGAAGCGCAGGAGGTGCCCGCGGGGGTTTTCCAGCGCCCAGAACTTCAGGCGGTTTTGGTACTTGTACACGGGGTTGTACAGGCACTCGTGCACGATCTCCAGGCAGGCGTTGACGGTGCGCATGCCCTTGCGGAAGTCTCGCGGCGTGCCCGCCCTGCCGTCGAAGCGCAGCAGGGAGAACATGGTGCAGGGCGGGGCGGCCAGGATGCCATATACCCTGTTGTTCCGGACCAGCTCGACCAGCTCGGGATAATCCCGCCACCGCTCGACGTCGTAACCGGGCAGGGTGATTACCCGCACGTCGTACCCCGCGTCCCTGTACGGCTTGCTCCACGCGCCGGTGCCGCCGCAGAGGTCGAGGATGACCTTTTCGCTGTCCGGGATCGCGGCGGCCGTACCGGTCCCGCTGTCTGATAATGTTAATTTATTTTTTTCATCTTGTGTTTTTCCCATTGCTTGAGCGTAGCAGCGGGGATGTCTGATTTATAGAGGGGTAAACTAAAAAGGGACTTTAAGTGTACTTTCATAATTTACGGTTCCTCATCGAATTCGCCTCGGGAAGGTTTCTTGATATTTAATTTATGAATACTTAATTCATCTTTTATCGTTTCTACAATGGTCAACGGATTTACAGGCTCATTTAAAGGATCCAAAGTTCCAATGTGTTCCACTAAGGCGGACCACTTGCTACTTGTAGCAACCCCGTTTATAGTGGCGCAGAGGCCGGGGGTAATCGGTGAAATGAAAAAATCTCCCCAAGCGGCTTGGAAAGATTTCAGGAATTTCTTACTTTTAGTCGGGTGATTTACTGAACGTTAAAGGGATGTCGCCCGTCTTAGTTTTCGGCAAAAGAACCTTCAATTCCTTGACATATCCTAACATGAGAGCCAAAATTTGGCAATAGACCAGCAAAGGGGGATACTTGCTGCTTCCGGATCCGAAACGAGAAAATTTGTTCTTCAACAAACCAACTAAAAATTGAAAAACTATGAGCCCAGAAAAAAAGCGGCTCACAGAGCCTATTAAAAGAGGTAGGAAGCTTCTGTCTTTAGCTCCAGTTTTCGTAGGCATTCTTTGGAAGTTCGGTTCGGATGGGTTGAAAGCATTTTCGGAGGGGTCGGGATGTATGGTCTGGGTTGTCTACGCTATAGGCGTAGTAAATGCAGTATATTATTTCCGATCAAAAGAGATTGACTTGAAGACCCAAGAACTCAAATACCTCAAAAAGGTATATGGGTTTCGCCAAAAGGTTTCTCGGGAATCTCTCCGGCAGTCCAAGGACGCAGAGGGTAAGCCCAAGAAAAAACGCAGCAGGGATGCTCCGTTGGATCCAGAGGCACCGAATTAGCGTTGTTGTTGTTTCATATTTGTATATATTTTTTTTCAGCGTAGTCCCTAAAGAAATTTAGGGCTACGTTGTTTTTGCGCTTCAGTTGAGAACTGCCGACGCCTTTTAGGAGGCTATGAAATATTTATTCCTTTGCAGGATTTATCTGCTTCGATAAGTTCCTCCGGTCTTGCCCGAAGTGATCGGGCAATCTCAATCAGGTTAGTGGTAGAGGGCAGCGAGAGGCCGTTCTCCCACCGCGACAGCCGCGACTCGCAGCGCAGGCCGAGCAAGTCCGAAAGCTCCCGCTGTGTGAGGCCGCGGGCGAGGCGGCGCTCGCGTATGCTGTTGGGGTGCTTTGGCTTGTTCATGCGGCGAGTGTACGCCGGCTTCCGCCGGGCGTGTAGTGGGGCAAAGTTAAAGCGCCCCTTAACTATCCGGTGGTGCGCGCCGCGCCGCAGGGGTTTGCCGGCTCCTTCGACTCGTCCAAAGTTCCAATGTGCTCAACGAGGGCGGACCACTTGCTACTTGTAGCAACCCCGTTTATCAAGGGAACAAAGGGCGAACGGGAGCCGCGCCGCGTGCCCCGGCCGCCAAACTGCAACGAAGGGGTGCGGAAAGCCGGTTTCCGTTACACCCCTCCTCCCGAAAATATCCTTATTCCGCCGCAGGTGCCGCCTTCGGGCCGGCGCGAAAACCGCCCGCCTGTAACATAAAAATAAGGGGATTTTGTGGTACGATTCCTGTCTATGCCGCAGGAAAGCGAAACCGAATACTACCCGCTCAGCGCGGTTGCGGCCGCGCTCGGCGTCAGCCGCGTGAGCGCCTTCAGGTACGTGAAGGCGGGAAAGCTCGCGGCAATCAGGATCGGGCGCGGCTATTACGTGTCGGACTTCGCCTACAGGGACTACCTCGTCGACCACGTCCTCCCGCCGGGCATCAGGGAAGCGCTCGCGGGCCTTGCGGAGTGCGTCCGCCGCGAGGCCGCCGAGGGAACGGCGCAAGAATTTCCTCCGGGGCTGCTCGAAGAGATGAGGCGATCAGGAGAAGGTTCGTAGCGGAGGGTAGCGACAGCCCGTTCTCCCAGCGCGACAGGCGCGACTCGCAGCGCAGCCCGATCGTGTCGGAGAGTTCCCGCTGTGTGAGGCCGCGGGCGAGGCGGTGCTCGCGTATGCTGTTGGGGTGCTTTGGCTTGTTCATGCGGCGAGTGTACGCCGGCTTCCGCCGGGCGTGTAGTGGGGCAAAGTTAAAGCGCCCCTTAACTATCCGGTGGTGCGCGCCGCGCCGCAGGGGTTTGCCGGCTCCTTCGACTCGTCCAAAGTTCCAATGTGCTCAACGAGGGCGGACAAGTATGGAACAGTTTCCAAAAAAAGTGATTCCGTCAATCCCTGTAAGGGTTTTTCTGGTTCCAACCGTGTGATTTCGGGGCTGAGGGTAAAATGGATTTTTTCCAGGTAATCAAACCACGGAAACCTTGTAAACGTTAGTTTTTTGCCCGATAGCACCCAGTTCCAACCTAAGTAGCCGCACACCGATTTTTGGGCCTTGGGATTGTCGCTTTTGAGCAGGTCGGCTGCGGAAACGGCGAAGTCAAGCCTTGGCGACAACCGGTTTTCCCAATCGTTTACGTTTTCTTCAAGCCGCCTGGTCTTTTCCCGCGCGGCCAATACCTGCATCTCGCGCTCGGCTTTCTTTTGATGGTATTTTTCCTCATTGATGGTATTGGCGATTCGGAGGTCAAGCAGGGTGTCGAGTTCGGCCAAAAGGGAACGCTCATGCGACCTTGCGGTTTGCAGAAGTGCCGATTGCTCGTCCAGTTTCGGCTGGTAGTTGCCGCGAACGGTGTTTAGCGCCCACTCCTTCCATCTTTGCGTTACCGTTATCCTCGAGATTTCCGTGCCGATCATCTCCAGGATGTCCCGCTCCGTGGTGTAGTGCTTTTCGGCGCAGGGGGTGCCGCTCTTGCGCTTGGTGCAGTGGTAAAAGATGTAGGCCCTGTACTCTCCCGTGCTCAGCTTCTTCAGCTTTTTGGATGCCGTGATGGAGCAGCCGCAGCTGCCGCACTTTATGAAGCCGGTAAACGCGAAGTCATGCTTGTGCACCTTGGGCTTGTTCCGTCGGGCGAGGATGTCCTTTATCCTTTTGTGCTCTTCCATGGTGATCATCGGCTTGTAGGCGCCCTTGTACAGCCTGCCCTTGTAGTAGAAGTTGCCGGTATAGAACGGGTCGCTGAGTATCTTGTGTGCCATCGACAGCGACAGGGGGCGGCTGCTGCGGTGCCTGCTGCCGCGGGTGCGGAAGTGAAACTGCTCGTTAAGGACAGCCGCCGCCTCTCTCATCGTGTACCGGCCGGTCAGTATCAGGTCGTGAAGCTTGCGCACCAGGTGCCACCGCTTGGGATCGGCAATGATCTTGTTGGAGCCGTGCAGGGTGTTTTTCGTGTTCAGGTACCCTAGACGGGCCATACAGGGCGGCTGGCCCATCTCGGCCTTCTTTGCCAGCCCCTTCGCCACGCGCTCGGACAGGTCGACGCTGTACTGCGCGGCCATGCTCGTTTCCAGCGATATCAGGATGGCGCTGTCCTTGCTCAGGTATTCCCGGTTTGGCGTCCAGATCGACCTGATGACGCCCGTCTGCAGCAGGTGCACCAGTTCGCCGCCTTCCAGGTGGTTGCGCACCAGGCGGTCGACCTTCCACACGATAACGCCCGCGGCCTCGCCCTTCTTGATGCGGCGGATCATTTCGGAATAGTTGGGGCGGTTGAAGGGGACCTTCGCGCTGCCGCTGTCGGTAAAGGTAGCCAGCACGCGCAATCGCTCGCGCTCGACGAGCTTCGCGGTGTCTTCCAGCTGGCCGGGAATCGACAAAGCCTGCCGGTCTTCTCCCTCGGTCGACTTGCGGGCGTATTCAAAATAGGCAATCTGTTCCTTATCCATGTTAAACGCAAAGAGGGACGGCTCACACGTTGTCATTGCAGGACTAATGTTAAGCCGCCCCTCGCTGGGCATAAAAAAATGATCGTGTATTACATTAATCCTGCACATCCATTATCTCATCCCGATCAGCGTTTGGAAAGGGCTTCAGGCACATCAGGACGTATTGCAGCAGCAACGAGGCCTTCTCGTATGCGTCCTTGTCGGACAGCATGACGCCGCATTCCTCGTAATAGAGCTGAACGAATGCCTGTAACTGCTGGTCGTTTATTTGCATGGGCCTATAGTCGCACGTTTTAGGCGTGCGAAACAGCGGGGGAAGATTAAAGGACTGTTTAAGAATCCCCCGCTACCACTGGTATCGGTTATCGCATACGATAGCCGCATGTACGAACTGAAACCCTTCACCCCCATCGCCCGCACCAACTGGCGCAACGACAACAGGCTGTTTGGAATTAAGCCGAAGGACCGACTGCACGGCATGCTGGTTATCGGAAAATCAGGTATGGGAAAATCCCAATTATTGGTCAACATGGCGCTTGACGACATTGTGAAGGGCAACGGGATCTGCGTGCTGGACCCTCACGGCCAGGTAAGCGAGATGATAAAGCGCCGCATTCCCAGGGAGCGGCTCAAGGACGTAATCGACTTTGACGCGGCCAACGCCGACGCCCTTCCCGCGTTCAACCCCCTGCACGGCGTGCCGGAGCACCAGCGCGAACTGGTGGCCTCGGAAATGGTTGCGACGTTCAAAAAGCTGTTCGACGACGCGTGGGGGAGCAAGATGGAGCGGACCCTGCGCATGTCCTGCCTGACGCTGCTCCAGTACCCCAACTCGACCCTGCTCGACATACACCCGCTGCTGACCGACAGCGCGTTCCGCGCGGAAGTGCTGCAAGCCGTTTCCGACCCGCACGTCCTGGCCTTCTGGAACAGGGAGTTCGGGCTGCCTGCGGCCGGCGCGCAGGCGGCGGCCATTCTGCCCATACTGAACAAGGTGGGCGTGCTGCTGTCGAACAGGACGCTGCGGGGCATCTTCGGCCGACAGGGCGGCATCTCGCTGGAGCGGTGCATGAACGAGGGGAAGATAGTGCTGTGCAACCTGCCCAAGGGCGTCATCGGGCAGGACGTTGCAGGCGTGCTGGGCAGTTTCCTCATCTCCGGCATCCAGAATGCTGCCATGCGCCGGGTGAACGTTCCCGCGGGGGAGTTAAAACCTTTTTATCTGTTCATAGACGAGTGCCACAACTTCCTGTCGGCCTCGTTCGCCAGCATGCTGCCCGAGGTGCGTAAGTTCGGCGTGGGGATATTCCTGGCGCACCAGTACCTCGACCAGCTTGCTCCCGACATTCGCACATCTGTTTTAAATTCAGTTGGTAGCATAATTTGTTTTCGCATTGGGTTTTCCGACGCCAAAGTAATGGAAAAGGAGTTCTATCCTACATTTGGTTATGAAGACTTTGTTAACCTTCCTCTATATCATATCTATATAAAACTACTGATAGATGGTTCGGAGAGCAAGGGGTTCAGCGCGGTTACGCTGCCTTCGTTTGACAGTTCATAATTTTCTCCCAAACGGCTTTGTCTGTAACTGTTATAATAAAATTTAGAAATCTAATGTTAGATTTGGATAAACCTTTCGCATCCATAGAAGTGCGGTTTGAATGAAAAAGGATAAAGTCGATTTAAAAGAAATTAAAGTGATGTCGCAGCTTTACGAACTTCTCGAAAAGGATGCATTGCTGCTGACCAGAGATCACAGGTTACTTGACGTTTTAGTTGACTATAGAAATCAAACGGAAAATACCGATGAGAAACAGTTGGCCCAATGGGAATTAGAAGCGTTCTTATTTGGCTTTCACGGTATTGATCCGTTCGCCTACAGCACCTCAACCGGCGCGGAACCAGGCACCTACAACGAGTTCCCAGACATGGATGATTTTCAAGCCAAGGCTTTTAATTACCTGCGGCAACGATGTGTACAGGCAAATAATCCTGTTTTGGTAGCGCGTTATCACCACCTTGTTTGGCGGGGGCCGAAAGGAATAAAAAATAAAGCTTTTGCAACCCGCGCAATTGATGGATACATGGCTCAAGTCCCACTGTATTTAAAACAGTTCGATATTGATGGCGACGATCATAGCCTTTCTGAAATAAGCCAGTTGCTCAAAAAGCTTATTCGACTATGTGCGGAAACCAAATTTAAAGTAGACGAACTTAAAAAGCTACTTTCAGATATTTTTTACAACACACCCACCGTCCCCTTTTTTATTAAAGATTCCGTACTGGAGCTGATGTTGGAAACCAAGGTTTTATTTAGGCCTGCCGACTTCAAGGGAGCACTGGACATATATGAAGCTGAGTTGTTAAAAGAGACTCATAAAAAAGATAGATTTCTTTGGACACACGGGTATTTCGACAATGCAATAAATTTGGCGACAAGGCTTGGGGTAGACGTAAAAATATGGCACGAGCGCTTGGGCGATATGCACACGCACATTGCAGAACTTGAAAATAAGCCTGAGCGCAACTGGCTTAAAGGAAAGGCAATAAGTTCTGCCATAGAGGCTTACCGGAATGCTGGGCATGCGGAAAAAAAGAAAAACGCAGAACAGTTGCTGTTTGAGTTAAAGCCGCATATCAAGTTAACAAGTGTTCGAATACCGGCCAATGACGATGAAATTAAGCAATATGAGACACTGCAAAAGTATATTAAGAACGAGTGTAAAAATCTGTTGCTTGAACCACCGGAGCAAATTTATGCAAGCTTGATTGAGGGTTGGTTTTTTCCCAATGCCGCTGCGATAGGCGAAAAAGTAAAGACGATAAAATCAACTTTTGACCTATTCACGGTCGTTCAGTTTGACAATAACAAGAACATTCGGACTGAGCAGGCCGATGCCGGAAAAAATAAGCGGTTCAATGAGGCTTACAGCAGGTATCTTGAACATTATACTTTGCAGTATTTGCACTATGTATTTGTTCCGGGCATCAAATCCGGACATCTGACTTATCGTAATTTCCTGGCTTTTCTCAAAGAACGCACCTGGCTGGGCGAACCTTATTTGGAAACCGATTTATCGGGCAATGTCTTGTCATTTAACTGGATTTCGATGTTAGCTCCTGCCATTGTTGAATATTTCGTCCAGGTGCAAAGCTGGGTATGGAGCGCCGGTTACACGCCAAGTTTTATGCTTCCTATAGAAAGTTTGACTTTGAAAATGGAGGGCCTGCTTAGAAACTTTGCAGAGCGTCTAAACATTTCTACAACTGTTCTCGGAAAGAATGGTACTCAGGAGGCGTATATACATAATATATTGGAGGATGAACGAATACAGACTTATTTTGATCAGGAAGATGTGCAGTTTTTTAAATTTTTGTTTGCCAATGAAGGAGGGATCAATTTACGTAATAATATAGCTCACTGCCTATATAACGTTACCGACTACTCACTTGACAAAATGCACCTGCTCTTAGCCGCGCTTATACGGATAGCAAAATACCAGATATTAAAAAAGGAATGACAGGAAGACATTTAGTTATTTTGTAATTTTGAAGAATTAATAAACCTTATAACACAATGCTACAAGCTATACCAACAAAAAACGGCACTGGAGTATCAATTTATGGCGATTATGGGGATTTAAAAAGTCTTTATGAAGCAGTCGACCACATTGCAAATACACTTAATGGGGATAATAAATTTCAGAAGGGTCAGCATCAGTTGCTGATGAACTTCGCTTATGAAATAAGAAAAGGATATAGCGGCCTTCGGCTGACAGAGGAAATGCGTTTTCCGGGAGAGCAGCATACCCTTCATTATTATGGTTTTCAACTGGTATGGACGGATATTTTGATATTTATTTCTACACTTCGTCATAATGCCGGTTATATTCAAACAGATAGGTTGCAACAGGCAACCCTGTATTTGTTGGAATACGTTATAGAAAAAGCACTGGATGATTATGATAGGGCAGCCGCTTCCGAGATTAAAAATTTTATTACTTATGGTATTCCTGTAAGTAATGAATACTCTTTCATTATATATCAGGCCATTCATATAGAATATGTTTCAGGCAAGTCGGGCAAGGCGCGTTTTAAGAAAATCCCTAAGTTACTGAACAATTACTTTAATACATGGGCTCCTGAATACAAATCTCTCATCGCGTCGTTTGAGCAGTCTGCCAAAGAGCAGAATTGTGAGATTACTGATTTAGAATTTCAGGACTTTCCCGATATTAAATGGTAAAATCGAAAATCAACACAGTTGCCCTTCCGCCATTTATTAGGTACTGGACATTGCACAGCAATACGCTTATTACACACCTGCAAGTCCGCGAAAGCGGGCTTTTCGTAGATTTAATATTATAAAACCGTGCGGCTACCATGTTTGACATTGATTACCTAAGCCAGTTAATTGCCAATGGCATAGAAGAAAATACAGAGTTAGAATACAAGGCCGCTGCGGCATTGCAGCGGGAGGACAAGAAAATAACCGAAGCCACAAAGGACGTTTCCGCATTTGCCAACTCTAATGGCGGCATATTAATCTACGGCATCAGTGAAAATCAAGCCAGTAAGCATTTGCCCGGTAACATCGACCCGGTAGACCGAAAAGCCATTACTAAAGAATGGCTGGAACAAATCTTAAACGCCAGGATAAGGCCACGTATACATGGCTTAAAAATTCATGTAATAACAATTGCTGATGACAAAGTAGTGTACGTTTTAGAGATACCAAAAGGCGAAACAGCCCATCAGGCTAACGATAAACTATATTACAGGCGGCACAATTTCAGCGTTGAATCTATGTTTGATTACGAGATACGCGATGTCATGGCAAGGCAAAAAGCGCCTCAAATCAAAATTCATTTTGACGTTGGGAAAAAGGCCAATATTTGGATTGCGCCTAATGATAGAACCATACTCCACAAGCAAAGGCCATACCTTTATTTTTTAAATGTGCATATTGAAAATGTAGGCAAGATGTACGCCAGGTATATCAACATAGTGCTAACCCTGCCGCAGCGTTTACTTGATGCAATGTGTGATGAACACGATAACACAACCGTAAAAATTCCACTTGACAATAAGGTTAGAGATTTGATTGAACCGCCCGACGATAACCGCCGGACGCTTTCCATAGGGGACATGAACAAGCCCAAACAATACGGGCCAGCAAGGCGTGAGCCGCTATTGCCCGGTATGCATGTGACCCTGCAATCTTTTCCTGTTGACATTGATAATATCTGGCAGGGAGACGTATTAAGCTGGACACTTTATGCCGATAACGCGGAGCCCCAAAGCGGCGCGTTAAAGTTCGATCAGATAGAATTAAAAGTATAATTTATCATTTTTTAAAAGGTTATTGGCGTTAGCAATCGAATTTAAATCATCCAAAAGGTTCGACTTTTCGCCCGTTCCCCCTACTTAACGAAACGCGCTTTACGGCGCGTTTCTTGTTTATCGGCTTTAACAAAATGACAAACAGGTCGTTACTTCCCATCAAAAAGAGTTCGAAATTTTTCAATAAAAATTTGCACTAATTTTCAGTCGAGTCTATTTTAAACTTGTATTGTAACCTGGTTGTAAAAAAGCTTATTTGCTGCAAAAGGGTGCTTGTTGTTGTGATTCTCATTTTGTTCCTTATCGAACATCCCATACTTTACAAAGGCGATTGTTCCTTTTTGTTCCAACCGCGTGTAGTTCTCCTCGGAGCCATATCCGGCATCGGCTGTAAGCACTTGCGGTGCTTTGCCAAAGCTGACTTCATGCTGCGCTAAATGAGCACTTAATGTATTGGTGTCTGTGGTGTTGGAGTGAATGGTGTAATTGACAATGAACTGGTTGGATGTGGATATCTGAACATTATACCCCGGTTTTAACTGGCCGTTTTTCATGTGGTCTTCCTTCATCCGCATGAATGTGGCATCCGTATCGGTCTTGGAATAGCTGTTGCGTTCACCCAGCAGAGCTTCCTGCTGCTCATAGCGGGCAATGGCCTGCGGGTAATGTTTGCTGATATACCGCAGCTTGCTTTTGACCTGTTTGGAAACATCCTCACGCGAGGAAAGCTTCTCATTGAGTTTATCTACTGCGGCATTGACCTTTTCACTGTCAATAACAGTAAAGTCAGGCGGATCAGGCAGCCTGTCTTCTTCTTTTGCTACGCTTTGGGCATAGTCCCATATCTCTGACAGCTGCTTTTTCATCTTTTCCTTATTGGTCTGAATCGCTTTCTTCCAGACAAAGGTATACCGGTTTGCATTCGCCTCTATCTTTGTCCCGTCCGTATTCACTTCTTCAATACTGAGCAGGCCTTCCTCTGCCAAAAGTTTCACCACATCTTCGAACACATCACGCAGCGCATGCTTCAAACGTACGCCCCGGAAACGGTTGATCGTATTATGATCAGGATAGTTCATCGAACTCAGCCACATCAGGTAAACGCTTTCCCGGCAGGCTGCTGCCAGCTTTCGGCTGGAGTAGGTGTTGGTTACATACCCATATACCAGCACCTTTAACAACATTTGCGGGTGATAGCTTGAACTCCCGCGGATATGATAAGCTTTCAGCAATGGTTCCAGATAGAGCCTGTCGATCACATCGTTAACTACACGCACCGGGTGCGATGCCGGAACTAATTCGTCAAGTGTCGGAGGAATAGCCATCAACTGCCGTTGCTGGTAGGGCTTGAATACAGGTCTTTTAGAGGACATACTACGCTACTTTCGATACATAAATATATGAAAATCAGATTATTATATCAACTAAATACCCCTCTTTATTCCAATAAATTATGCACAAATAAAAAAGAGGCCATACCATGATTTATGATACAGCCTCTTTACGCTTTTTATATATTCAATTTCATTACTCCTCATTCCGCTTACTAAATTCGATATTCAGCTTCACGGTCTTTGTTTTGCCACCGGCAGCGCCGTTCCAGCGGGGGCCGGTTTTAACAATATCTATCGCCCGTTTATCTTCATCGGTATCAAAGCTGTTCAACACTTTGAAATCGCTCAGTTCGCCTTTGCTGCTTACCGTGAACGATAAGCGCACCGTTCCGGTTTTATCGCCTATGGCCTGGCGCTGTAAATACTTATTATAATTATCCCAGCCCATTTGGGGGTGGGCTTCCTTTACGGCCGCCTTATTAGGGTTTACAATTACCACTTCGGCCAGCGAGGCGCCTTCGCTTTGCAGGGCTACTTTTACGCTATCATCGGCCCGGGCTTTAACCTGTTTGCTTTGGAACCCTAACGATCGCACATTCAGCGTAGCCTGCCCCTCGGCGGGGATAGAGAAATGCCCCTGCGCATCGGTTTGGGTGCCCTTTTTTGTACCATCTATAAATACAGTAGCGCCGGGCAAAGGAAGGCCCAGATCGCTAAGTATGGTACCGCTTATTTTTTTAGGTGTGGTAACCTCCGCTCCTTCCACCTTAGCTTTTAAAGTTTGCGGAGCTGAAGCTTTTTTATCAATATCTTTTTGCGATAGTTTGGCCAGCCCCGGGATAACTACTTCTTTAAGCGCCACGCTGTCTTTAGATTGCTTACGTGTGGCTATACTTAATACTTTTGCCGGGTCGCCTGTTTTTATTCCTGTCTTTGCCGCCTGGTCGCCATAGTCGTCTATCACCTGGGCCTTTTCTATAATATCGGCTGGGAGGTTTTTAACGGCCTGCTGTACATCGGCGCCTGTATAATCCTTTCCATTTAGCCTTACTTTAGTTACCGCCCGCCCTTTAGCTGTCAGGTTGCCGTTACTGTCAACCTCTATACCTTCCATTTTTTTCAATAATTCTGCAAGCGTAGCATTTGGCTTTACTTTCACATCATTCTTAGCGTAGCCATACGCTGTAACTGCTTTAACATCACTATTGCCAACCGGCTCATCAATACGAATTTCCGCATCAGCCTTTACTGTGGCCTGCCTTAATTGCGCCTGCGGTTTATTGGCGGGGGCAGGCGGAACTGTAGCCGCAAGCATTTTATTATCGGCAACCGTTTTAGCAACCGTATCAGCGTTTACCAGTGGATGATCGGCAGGTGCCGGCGCTTTTTCCAGCGCGGCCGTTTTTTTGTCAACAGGGGCTTCCTGCCTGCCGTATCGCAAATATCCAATGGTTAAAAACAACAATACCGATGCCGCGGCGGCGTAATACTTCCACGGAATAATGCGGCGCACCTTGCTTGGGCCGATGCGTTTTTCCAGTAGGGCATCCAAATCGTTCAGCTGGCCTTGCTGCGGGCCGGTGGTTTGTTCATAGCCCTCCATCGCATCCATCAAAAACGGATCGTCCTGTGCCTCGCGCTCCAGTTGGTGCATGGCACGGGCATCAAGCTCCCCGTTCAGGTACTTCCGTATTTGCGATATGTAGTGCTTTTTATAGGCCACCGTTTTTCTCCAGGCAAATTTTCAAATTGCGTTTTCCGTTTTGTATATAGCTTTTTACTTCGTTAAGGGTGAAGCCGGTTTCGTCGGCTATCTCCTTGTAACACTTATCATTGTAATAAAACAAATTTACACTTTGTTTTTGCGCTGCGGGCAGCTTTTCCATGCATCGCTCCAGCGCTTTCATCGCTTCTTCCTTGTTTTCTTCTTCAGGATGCATAATGATGCTGTTTTCCATAACATCATCCATACTAATTACATCCATCTTTTTTGCCGACCGTAATTGCATCAGGCAATAGTTGCGGGCAAGTACATAGAGCCAACCCCTAAACTGTTTTATTTCGTGCCGGGCGGCCTTATCTACCAGTTCCTCAAATATTTGCATCACGGCATCCTTGCAGGCTTCCTCATCTTTTAAATATTTAAGGCAAACACCATAAACCAAACCCATATAGGGCTTATATAAACGGCCAAGCACAGCTATGTCACCGCTTTTGCGGTAGCTGTCCAGCAGTTTCAGTTCATCTGCTTCATCATGCTTTTTTGCCGGGCCGAATACGCTCATTTTATCGTCGTCAAAATAAATTTTTTAACTGGTTTATGGAAATATGGTTTCGATAGCATCATGATTAAAAAAATCACAAGGATCATGAAAAAGATAGCGCTACTTATGATAATGCTATTAGCCGGGCTGACAGGATACAGCCAGGATAGCGGCCGCACAATCAGCGGAACAGTTTATGCTAAGGACGATGGCCTGCCTTTGCCCGGCGTAACGGTTAAAGTAACCGGTACCAACACCGGCACACAAACCAACCAAAGCGGAAAATACAGCATTACATTACCCGCGGGCAAGGATAAGCTGACGTTTGCCTTTGTTGGCTTCGAACCGCAAACTATAAAGGTTGGCAAAAAGGATAAGCTGGATGTTAAGATGGAACCGAGTTCGCGGGAGTTAAGCGAGGTAGTTGTAACAGGGTACGGCACGTCGACATCAGATGGCTCATCCGTATTTTCGCAGCTGTACGGAAATTCTGCACCTGCTAACAACACCTATGCAAAAAGAAATGCAGCTATTGCCATCGAAAAACCCAAACGGGATAACGGCGCAAAAACATCGCTTGAAGACCTGCTGAAAAAAATGGAGGGCTTATCGGTAGATGATAAAGGCAACCTCTCATCAAAAGGCCAGGCGGTAACTAAAATAAAGCTGAACGGAAAAGATTACGCCGGTGGTGATGTAGCTAAAGCTATCCAAAACCTGCCTGCCGATATTATAGAAAAGGTGCAGATGATAGATGACTATGGCGACCAGGCCGCTAAAAATGGCATAAAGACCAGCGTATTAAACATTACTACCCGGGCCGATGTAGCTAACGAATCGTACGGGAAATTCATCGAAAATAAATACCAAAACCCACTTGATAACCCATTGTCGACCTTTTCTGTTGATGTGGATGCGGCATCGTACAGTAATATCCGCCGCTTTATTAACGGAGGGCAATTACCGCCTAAGGATGCCGTGCGCATCGAGGAAATGATCAACTATTTTAAATATCAATTACCTGAACCGAAAGGCGACGAGCCGGTGGCCATAGCCACCGAGCTTGCCGCCGCACCCTGGAACCCGAAGCACCGTCTGCTGCGCATCGGTCTCCAGGCCCGTACCATAAAGGCCGATAAACTGCCGGCATCTAACCTGGTTTTTTTGATAGATGTTTCCGGATCGATGAACGAACCGAACAAACTGCCGCTGGTAAAGCAGTCGATGAAAATGCTGGTAGATCAGTTGCGCAGACAGGATAAGGTAGCTATTGTGGTATATGCCGGTAATGCCGGGCTGGTGCTGCCCGCTACCAGCGGCGATGAAAAGGAAACCATAAACGATGCCATTGATAACCTGAGCGCGGGCGGATCAACCGCGGGTGGCGAGGGCATTAAGCTGGCCTATAAAATTGCCCGGGAGAATTTCAGGAAGGGCGGCAACAACCGCATTGTAATGGCCACCGATGGCGATTTTAACGTTGGCGCCAGCAGCGACGAAAGCATGGAGCAATTGATCACCAAAGAGCGAGATAGCGGCGTAGACCTATCCATCATGGGTTTTGGCATGGGCAATTATAAAGATAGCAAAATGGAAACCCTGGCCGATAAGGGCAATGGTAACTACGCCTATATTGATAACCTGACCGAGGCCCACAAGGCCCTGGTGAGCGAGTTTGGCGGCACCATGTTTACCGTAGCCAAGGATGTGAAGCTGCAGATTGAATTTAACCCGGCCAAAGTGCAGGCCTACCGCCTGATTGGCTACGAGAACCGCCTGCTGGCTAAAGAGGATTTTAACAACGATAAAAAGGATGCCGGCGATATGGGATCGGGCCATGCTGTTACTGCTTTTTACGAGATCATCCCGGCAGGGGTTAAGGACGATTATTCGGGCAGTGTCGATCCGTTAAAGTATCAAAAGGTGGAAAAACCAGCAGTGGCTTCTGCTTCGGATGAGATGGCGACCATTAAATTCCGCTACAAACAACCGCAGGGATCGGTAAGTAAACTGAGCCAGGCCACCGTTATGGATACCCCGAAGGAATTTGACAACCTGAGCGCCGATTACCGCTTTGCCGCCGCAGTTGCCGAAGCCGGCATGCTGCTGCGCGAATCGGACTATAAAGCCAACGCTACATTTGATCAGGCTATAAAAATTGCCAAAGCCGCTAAGGGAAATGACGAAGAAGGCTACCGGTCTGAATTTGTGCGGCTGATGCAAAGCGCCAGATCAATGAACCGGACAACGCTGGCGAAGAATTGATGATCAGCTTGTCATTGCGAGGAGCGTAGCGACGCGGCAATCTCATAGGCAGGTCCACGTTGCTTGTCCTCTGAGATTGCCACGCTATCGCTCGCAATGACAATGTGTTTTATGTTCGGGGGCTGTTTTCTACATCTCCCCCTCAACCTCAAACTGCAGCAACTCCATCCGGTTGCCGAAAGGATCGATAAAGGCGAAACGTTGGCGACCGGGAATCACCGGCTCCCAAATTAGCTCTACACCTTTGCTTTCCAAATAAGCTTTGGCGGCCTTTACATCGGTAACCTCAAAGGCGCTGTGGCGAATGGTGCGTGGGCGGGCTTCCTCCACGCCAATGTGCAGTTCAATCCCGCATACATTAAACCAATGCCCGGGCCTTCCAAAAACATCCGGCCGGTAAGTTTCGGGCAAGCCGATGATATCAGCATAAAAAGCCCGCGCTTCATCCAGCCGCTCTTCGGGTACGCAAACGTGTATGTGGTCTATTCTTTTAAAGTCGATCATGGTTTTTTAATGTGCAGATATGCAAATGTGCACATGTGCAAATGATGAGAATATAGCCGACGCGCAAATCCATTTGCACATCTGCATATACGCACATTTGCACATTAGGAGTTCAACTCATCCCAATACTCCACCGCGCGGCGGTAATGTGGGATAACGATGGAGCCGCCCACCAGGTTGGCTATCATAAACACCTCGTTCATTTCATCGTGGTTAACTCCGGCCTCGTGGCATTTGCCCAGGTGGTATTTAATGCAATCGTCGCAGCGCAGCACCATTGATGCTACCAGGCCCAGCATTTCTTTGGTTTTTACATCAAGCGCGCCATCGGCATAAGTGGTGGTATCCAGCGCGAAGAAGCGCTTGATATTGGTATTGGCCGTCTCCATAATGCGGTCGTTCATCCGCGTGCGGTAGCTCTCAAAATTGTCTATCAGTTCTCCCATGGGTGTCTGTTTATCTTAAGCACAATTTTCGTTAAAAATTATGTAAATTCATTATCTGTTATTAAATTGCGAAAAATATTAGCAATTTAACCTGTCAACAAATCAAGATCAAATTACTATGGAAACGCTGTCGCCAAACATTTTTACAAACGATATGAAGGGCACCATTGCCTTTTATGAAATACTGGGCTTCAAAAAAACAATGTCGGTACCCGAAGAAGGCGACGAACTGGTTTGGGCCATGATGGTAACCGGCAGCGTAACCATGATGTTCCAAACGTTTGAAAGCCTGGCCGAAGAATTGCCGGAAATATCGCGCAATAATGGTGGTTCGCTGTTGCTGTATATTAATGTGAAAGACATCACTGTTTTTTTTGATAAGATAAAAGATAAGGTAACAGTGTTAAAAGGCCTGGAAAAAACCTTTTATGGCGCGACGGAGTTTTCCATATTAGACAATAACAACTATGTGCTAACCTTTGCTGAGCATGAATAAATGATAGCGCATGTTTTGAAACTAGATTTTTAGTACATTGCATTATTAATCAGTTATGCCATGGCAATACACAAATTTAAAAAAACGAAACTGGGTATTGATATGACCGCCATGTGCGATGTCGCTTTTATCCTGGTTGTGTTTCTGGTATTAACGGCTAAGCCAAGATCCATCTTTTCAGACCGTATAAACTTACCTGCAGCATCTTTAGAAACCTCAGATCCGGATGGAGGTATTGCCGAAATTATTATTAATAAAGGGAAATGCTATTTTAGTGTTGAGGGCGACATTTTTAAAAAAGAGTTATTGACAAAAGTAGGGAGGGATTATGGCCTGATGTTTTCTGAACAGGAAAGTAATAAATTTAGCAGGATGGATGCCATTTGCACGCCCATTGAACAATTAAGATCATTTGTACACAATTACCATACCCCCGATGATATTTTTGAACAGGATGGCATCCCTGTTGACAGTACTAAAGCTAACGAGTTAATGCAATGGGTAATTGCCGCCCGGAACATTGAGATGAAACATAAAGAAAGGGAACTGAAGTTT
Organism: Mucilaginibacter mali; assembly: GCF_013283875.1. Classification (NCBI taxonomy): domain Bacteria; kingdom Pseudomonadati; phylum Bacteroidota; class Sphingobacteriia; order Sphingobacteriales; family Sphingobacteriaceae; genus Mucilaginibacter; species Mucilaginibacter mali. The sequence goes on along the minus strand of NZ_CP054139.1, from coordinate 5,330,699 downwards.
GCCATTGTTTGCGATAAGGATGAGCCATACCCGGTTGTTAAATTAATTATGGATGATTTGCGAAGCATCGGTATAAATAAATTCTCGTTGGTGCATAATACACGAACGGCCAACAATTATTACTAAATGAAACCTATTTAATGTCTACAGATACAAAAAAACGCTGCGCCTGGTGCGGTACCGATCCGCTTTACATGAAATACCATGATGAAGAGTGGGGTAAGCCCGTGCATGATGATAAAATACTGTTCGAGTTTTTGATCCTGGAATCGGCGCAAGCCGGCCTGAGCTGGATCACCATCCTGCGCCGCCGCGATGGTTACCACAAGGCTTTTGCTGGTTTTGATGTGCATAAGGTAGCCGCCTTTACCGAAGCCGACGTAGAACGACTGATGCAGGATGAGGGCATTATCCGCAACCGCCTGAAAGTGCTTGCCGCAATAAACAACGCCAAACTATTTATCGGCGTACAAAAGGAATTTGGCTCGTTTGATAAATACCTGTACAGCTTTATGCCCGATGGCGTACCCATAGATAACAAACCCAAACCCGGCGGCATACCGGCCGCTACCGCAATATCCGACGCCATTAGCAAGGATATGAAAAGGCGGGGTTTTAAGTTTTTTGGTACCACCATTTGCTACGCCCACATGCAGGCCACCGGCATGGTGAACGACCATTTGGAAGATTGCGATTTTAGATAGATATTACCGCTATGAAAAAGCTATTCATTTCCCTTGTGGTTTTACTGATGTTAAACATCTGCGCACTTGCCCAGCACCAGGCCAAAGTTAAAGCGCTGGCCCAATTAGTGGCCACGGCCACCCTAAAGGGCGATTTTAAAACCGTGATAGACCATACCGACCCCGAAACGGTTAAAGCGGCCGGCGGCCGGGATGCGATGGTTAAAGTAATGGAACGGGTTTTCACCCAAATGAAAAAGCAGGGGGCGTACGTAAAAAGCGCCACAGCCGGAGAACCCGGCGCCATTGTAACCGTAAACGGCAAGCTATTTTGCTTAGTGCCCGAAATTGTAGGAATGGCAGTACCTCAAAGCAGCATGATGCCAAAGGGGGTATATACCGCTCAGTCAACACTGCTGGCTTTAAGTACTGATAATGGCAAAAACTGGTATTTTGTAGGCTCGGGCAGTATTAACGAAGAGGCGATCTACAAAAAGTTTCCCGAGTTAAAGGGCAAGATCGTTTTCCCCAAACCTGTGCCGCCCCAATTTACGCCAGAGGCATAACACTGTATATTGCCATAGCGATGCGTTTGAATCCTATCGCTATGGCTTAAGCAAACTACTGCCGCCCTATTTCTTCACCATATAGGTAGCCAGGTTACCTTTCAACAGGATATTGTGGGTTTTCATCACTACCTGGTAATCATCAACCATCGCGTTAAACGCGGCTACTTTCGGGTTCTGCTGCCCGGTTATTTCATATTCAAACTTATAGAACAAGTATGCCCTGATAAGGAATGCTTTCAGGTCCAGATCGATAGATACCTCGTTGATCATCGGGTCGAGCATATCCTTATCCAGCAAATAATCCAGGCCAACATCGCCTTGCAGGTATCCTAATATTTTAAAACTTTGTGCCTTGGCGGCGGCATCGCCAAATTTATCGGGAGTGGCGTTGTATTTATGTATATCATCAAGCACAGGGGCAAAATCGGTAAGCATTTGCTGCTTTTCGTAAAATTTAAAGCCTTTGGGTAGTTGTATAGGTTCGGCTTTATACTCGTCAACATACAGCGTAACGGTATCTTTTGTGCCCGTTTTAGTCACCCTAAATTGCTCTACGTTTACACCGTTTATCATGGATGTATTGCGCGATATCCAGGTGATCTGGCTCCCATCGGCCCACAGCAGCGACTTAAAAAAACGGTTTAGCTGCTGCCCTATCTTTTTTTCGTCGCCGATATTACCTACGTAGGCGCCTACAGGTATCAGCATATCCGATTTTAAACCGTAGCCCTCAGGCGCAGGCGTATCGGTATGCTTTAGGATCATATATTCGTAAAAATCATCGGTAGGCGTGCCGGCAGCAGGGGCCACCGTTTGTGCCGGTACAACAGCAGGTTTAGCTGCCGGTTGCTTTCCTTTGGGTGCAGGTTTAGTTTGCGCGCCGGCCACAGCGGCCAGCAATAGCATGGGGATCAATAGTTTCACAATCTTCATAAAAAAATAATCGATGAAGATTAGCATAAATCTTTAACTAAGCAAATAGTACTGCCATATTTAAATATTTTTAACAAATCTTTGCTTTATACTTGTAACAGGTCCGGTACGGGTATTTACTCACCCGGTCGTGGCTCCGCCCGACCACCCTCTCTCGCCTTTGGCGAAAGAGGGAACAGATTAACGAATTATTGCTTCAGCCCTCTTTTCGCGAAGCGAAGAGCGGGCTGACCAGCGAAGCGTAGTCGGGGGTGAGTATACACGTTATGCCTGTACACATAAAAATTAAACAGTTTGAAAATACTGTAACCAGTTATGAAAAAATTATTCCTGTTGGATGGTATGGCCCTGATCTACCGGGCGCATTTCGCTTTAAGTAAAACCCCGCGTTTTACGTCGAACGGCTTAAATACATCGGCCGTAATGGGCTTTACCAATACGCTGCTTGATGTGTTGAAGAAGGAAAACCCTACCCATATGGCAGTGGTTTTTGATACCGATGCGCCAACCGAACGCCATATAGAATTCGAAAACTATAAAGCCCAACGGGAATCGATGCCCGAAGACCTGGCCAAAGCGCTGCCTTATATTTTTAAAGTGGTGCTGGGCTTCAATATCCCGCTGATCACTTCCGACGGTTATGAGGCCGACGACATCATCGGTACCCTGGCCAAAAAAGCCGAAAAGCAAGGCTACCAGGTTTATTGCATGACCCCCGATAAAGATTTCGCGCAGTTGGTGTCCGAAAATATCTTCATTTACAAACCGGCCCGTATGGGTAACGATATGGAGATACTGGGCGTGAAAGAAGTGCTGGAGAAATGGGAGATTGAAAAGGTTGAACAAGTGATAGATATCCTTGGCCTTTGGGGCGACGCGGTGGACAATATCCCCGGCATCCCCGGCATCGGCGAGAAAACAGCTAAGGCGCTCATTAAGCAATATGGTTCGATGGAGAACATCATTGCCAACAGTCATGAACTGAAAGGTAAACAGCGCGAAAACGTGGAGAACTTTGCCGAGCAGGGCTTGCTATCGAAAAAACTGGCTACCATTAACCTGAACGCCCCCGTTGAACTGGACGAGGCCGGCCTTGAAATGTGCGCCCCAAGCAAAGACCTGCTGGAGCCGCTTTTTGCCGAACTCGAATTCCGTACACTGGGTCGCCGCGTGTTTGGCGATGATTTCAGCGTAACCGAAATTAAATCGGTAGGCATACAAACCGACCTGTTCGGCGCCCCGGTTGCCGAAGGCCGCACTACCATGACGGTTGAACTGACCGACATAGCCGAAGTGCCAACCTTAGCGGCTAAGAATATCAACAACACCCCGCACGAATATCATTTGGCAGATACTGCCGAAAAACGCGCCGACCTGGTGGCCTTGCTTAGTAAGCAAACACATATCTGTTTTGATACCGAGACCACCGGTACCGATGCCAACAATTGCGAACTGGTGGGCCTGTCATTCGCCATTAAGCCAGGGGAAGGCTGGTATGTGCCTGTTCCCGCAGATCAGGTGCTTACCCAAAGCATTGTTGATGAGTTTAAGGCCCTGCTGGAAAACCCGGCTATCGCCAAAACCGGGCAAAACATCAAGTACGATATCATGATACTGAAATGGTATAATGTAGATGTGCTGGGGCAGTTGTTTGATACCATGATGGCGCACTACATCATCGACCCGGATACCCGCCATAATATGGATATCCTTTCGGAAAATTACCTGGGTTATTCGCCGGTTTCCATTACCGAACTCATTGGCCCCAAAGGCAAAAACCAGGGCACCATGCGCGATGTGGAACTGGAGAAGATAAAAGAGTACGCCGCCGAAGATGCCGACATCACCCTGCAACTGAAGGATGTATTTGAGAAGAAGATAAAAGAGGTAGAATCGGAAAAACTGATCAACGAGGTAGAGCATCCGCTGATCTACGTTTTGGCCGATATGGAATACGAGGGCGTGCGCATTGACCGCGAAGCGCTGAAAGATTTCTCGAAAGAACTGGAGACCGATATTGTTAAACTGGAAAAAACGGTTTACGAAAAAGCGGGGGTCCGCTTCAACATCGCATCGCCAAAGCAATTGGGCGAGGTGTTATTCGAGAAATTACTGCTTGATCCAAAAGCCAAAAAAACCAAGACCGGCCAATACCAAACCGGCGAGGACGTACTATTGGCCCTGGCCAATAAGAGCGACATTGTGCGCGATATCCTGGATTTCAGGCAGCTGCAAAAGCTAAAATCGACTTATGTTGATGCCCTGCCGCTGATGATAAACCATAAGACAGGCCGCGTGCATACCAGCTACAATCAGGCCGTGGCGGCCACCGGGCGATTAAGCTCCAACAATCCCAACCTGCAAAATATCCCCATCCGTACCGAACGCGGCCGCGAGGTGCGCAAGGCTTTTATCCCAAGGGACGAGAACCACATCCTGGTATCGGCGGATTACTCGCAGATAGAACTGCGCATTATTGCCGAGATCAGTAAGGACGAGAATATGCGCAAGGCTTTTATCGATAACCTGGATATCCACACCGCTACCGCTGCCAACGTATACGGCGTAGCATTAGACCAGGTGGATAGCACCATGCGCCGCAACGCCAAGGCCGTTAACTTCGGTATCATTTACGGGCAATCGGCCTTTGGGCTTTCGCAAAGCCTGGGTATCCCACGTAAGGAAGCTGCCGATATCATCGAACAATATTTTGTGCAATTCCCCGGTATTAAGAACTACATGGCCGATACCATGAACTTTGCCCGCGAGAACGGCTACGTATGTACCCTGATGGGCCGCCGTCGTTACCTGCGCGATATCAATTCGGCTAATATGACGGTGCGTGGCTTTGCCGAACGAAACGCCATCAATGCCCCCATACAAGGTTCGGCGGCAGATATGATCAAAATAGCCATGATCAATATTCACCGCGAACTGAAAGCCCAGAACATGGATGCCCGCATGACCATGCAGGTGCATGACGAGTTGGTGTTCGACGTGCCGCACCACGAGGTGGAAAAAATAAAGCCGATCATCGAACACCACATGAAAAACGCTATCAAAACCGAAGTACCGATAATGGTAGAAATAGGTACCGGCGTAAACTGGCTGGAAGCGCATTAAGCCGAAGCCCCCCAGCCCCCTAAGGGGGAGCAGGTGTGCAAGTGTGCGGATGTGCAGATATGCACATGAAAAGCCCGGCCTTGAGCGATTCCCTCCCACGGGGAGGGTGTAGGGAGGGGTTTAGCCATATTTACACAATAACAAAAAGAGGCACTCAATAGGTGCCTCTTTCTGTTTATCCATAATACTTAATCTCTCGGTGGCCTTGTTTGGCGTTGTTGTTCCTGTTGTTGTTTTTGCTGCTCCTGCTGGCGTTGCTGCTCGGCCTGTTGGCGGCGTTGCTGCTCTTGTTGCTGACGCTGTTGATCTTGCTGTTGGCGACGCTGCTGATCGTCCTGCTGACGGCGTTGCTGTTCTTGCTGCTGCCTTTGCTGCTCCATCTGTTGCTGACGGGCTTGCTGTTGCTGTTGTTGTGCCTGCTGTTGCGCTTGTTGCTGCCTTTGCTGATCCATTTGTTGCTGGCGGGCTTGCTGCTGCTGTTGGCGTTGTTGCTCCATCTGCTGTTGGCGCGCCTGGTCTTGCTGTTGACGGCGTTGCTGATCGTCCTGCTGCTGGCGTTGCTGCGCTTGCTGCTGCCTTTGCTGCTCCATCTGTTGCTGACGGGCCTGGCGTTGCTGCTCATATTGCTGATGGCGCTGCTGATCGGCCTGTTGCTGTTGCGCTTGCTGCTGGCGTTGTTGCTCTGCCTGTTGCTGACGGGCCTGGTCGGCTTGCTGTTGTTGCTGATCTACAGGCGGGCGTTGACGGCGTTGCTGGTCATCCTGCTGACGGCGCTGTTGGTTTTGCTCCTGCTGCTGGCGTTGTTGCTCCATTTGCTGCTGGCGTTGCTGCTGATCCTGCTGTTGCCTTTGCTGCGCCTGTTGCTGGCGCTGCTGCTCGGCTTGTTGGGCCTGCTGTGTACGTTGTTGCTGCTCCATCATTTGTTGCCGGCGCTGCTGATCGTCGGGCGTTACCGGTGGACGACGGCGTTGCTGATCATCCTGATGGCGACGCTGCTGCTGATCGTTTTGCTGCTGACGTTGCTGATCGTTCATGGTCGGCTGGCCGGGGCGGTTAACCGGCGTAGGCTGCCTGTCGGTACGTGGCTGATCGGGACGGCCCTGGCGGTTATCGTTAGGCTGGCCCGGAGGCACAACGCCGGGATTGCCGGGACGGTTATCCCCCCTGTTGCCGCGATTATCGCGGGCGGGGTTGCCGGGGCGGTTGTTGTTCTCGCGTACTATCCTGTTATCGGCCGGGGCGGTGCGGGCAAAGTTAGCTAAGCGCGAAGCGTTCTCGTGGTTAATACGTGCCGAACCACGCTGACCGGCAATACGATCGTTAGGGTTAGCCTGGCGATAGGCATTAGCATCCACCACCCTTGCCGGGCGGGCATCGGGTACACGCTGTACGGCTGGGCGGTAAATATTAACCGTATTATTTTGCACACGGGTTACGCCGGGGCGCCTGTCGTTATTGATATTATAAACCGGTACCCTGTTGTGGGTGTAGCGTTGTATATCGGCAGGGCGCGGGCCCGATACGTAACGGTTGCCCCGGTTAACATACGTATTGTTAATAATGGTGGTGTTATGTATAATGTTCACCACGCGGGTACGGGGCACATAGTAATTATATATGCGCGGACTATTGATATAAGCGTATGGCGCAAAACTCCAGTAAAAATCGGGCACGTAATAGCCACTACCGAAGGACAGGTCGATACTGATGCCCGGCCTTAGCGGTGCCCAGCCGTAATAACCGCCACCACTGCGCCAGCTTACCCAGGCCGGTCCCCACTCGTAATCAGGGATCCATTCCCAGCCATAATAATCATCATAGCGCCAGCGGCCGTAGTGAAACGGCGCCCAGCCCCACTCGTAGTCGGATACCCAGGTGTTGCCGTAGGTGGTCATTGCCCAGTGCCCATTGGTGGCGTAGGGGCGAAAATCCTCCTGAACATCTGGCACCCATACGTTTCCGTATTCGGGGTCGTCTATCCAGATACCGTAGGGCGAAAGCTCATCGTAAAAAGTTTGGAACGAGATCTCGCCCCCGTACTGCGCACTCGACTTTTGGGGCGAGGCCAGCATGAAGAATAAGGCCAACACGGCCGCTCCCCATATTTTATTTAGTGTTTTCATGATTTTGTTTCTCTGTGTCGTTTCCTCTATTGTTAAAGGTTTGACTTATGATACGACAAAATGTTTAATCAAATTGTTTTTATGACCGGCGGATATGCCCTGCACTTGTCCGGATTTGCAAATCTTATCATAAAAAAATTTCCGGTTTTAGATTTTAACCACAGAGGACACAGAGGTTTGCACAGAGGGCACAGAGCCGGCTGCTTCATGATAGTTTTGCTTTGAATATGCAGGTTTAATACATAAAAGAACAGGGTACCGGCTCCATGCAGATAAAAAAAGGTATCAAAAACCGATAATAAAAGGCTGTTTTTCCTTTGGATTTCGTTTGATTTTTCATCGATTTTCCAGCGCTGTACGAAATTTTCGTTTGCAGGATAGTACAATAGAAAGCTAAATTGTGGCGACAGGCTGATACAATATACAAAAATTTGGTGGGATATGCAAGAGGGGGGCGCGTCATTAGGTCATCTGCCGCGCTGTTATTTGCTTCTCGTCATTGAGGTAATTAAATACGCCGCCGCTTCTCCGGCAGCTAAGCAAAACTTCGGCAGATACGCAAGTAAAAAGGGTAAAAACACCTGTATCCGCGCGCTTTGGTGGCTGTAGCTTAGCATAAAAAAATCGTAAAACTTAATCACCATCATTATCATGAAAAAATTAAAATTATTAGTAGTCGTGCTGACAATGTGTGTATCTGCCTTCGCACAGGATGAAAAACAAAAGATCCTTAATTCGCTGGCATCTACCGTATACGATACGGAAACCACCATTTTTGGCGAACACGGTAACGAGAAACGCACCTTCGCGGTATTGCGTACCAAAACGCTGATCGTAAAAAATCAAACCGAAATTGTTAACCCCCGTGGCGAGGATTTTGCCGTGATCATTGTGTGCGATGAGATCATCGCCGCTAAAAAATCAAAAATACGCTCGGCAAGTAATATAGTGGTTATTGCCAATAAGGGTACCGGCATTATCGATATCGAGAACACCGGCGGCCGGGAAGGCAAAGCGGCAACCGACTGGAACGAAGCCGCGCAGGCCATAACCCAGGCCGCCGGCAATGGCAAAAATGGCAGTAACGGGCGCAGTGCCGGTATGAAAGTTTCAATAAAAGGTGTTAAGAAATGGTCGGCCGATGCTGGCGGTAACGGGGGAAACGGGGCCGATGGCAGCAAAGGCAATAATGGCAATAAAGGCGCGAACGGCGAAAACGGCAGGGATGCAGGCTCGGTAAGCTTTATTTGCAAAGCATTTGGCGAAACTACCGAGGTTTACCTGAACGCCATAGGCGGCAAAGGCGGCAATGGCGGGCTTGGGCAGGTTGGCGGCAACGGGCAGCAGGGCGGTATTGGCGGTAACGGCGGACGGGGTGGAGAAGGCAAAACCGGCCTCGGCAACCCTAAAGACGGCGGTAATGGCGGGCGCGGCGGCAACGGTGGTGATGGCGGTAACGGCGGCGATGGTGGCAATGGCGGCGACGGCGGTAACGGCGGACTGGTGAAGCTATGGTCGTTAAGGGCAAATGCTACCCCACTGTTATACGTGGTAAACAATTTGGGTGGCCAGGAAGGCGAACCCGGCCTGGGCGCAGATGGCGGGCAAGCCGGTAAAGGCGGCCAGCCAGGCGCGGGCGGACGTGGCGGCAGCGGTGCACCTTTTACAGGTGTGGCCGGCCGTGGCGATGGCGGCCCTCCGGGACAGGCAGGCAATGTGGGTAAACATGGCAATATCGGTGCCCCGGGTGCTAAGGGAAAAAGAGGCAAGATATTGATAGAAGAAACCAATACCTATTTAAAAGTAGACGAGAACGAGATCACTGAAATTATCAGGGGCGTAATTTCTTCGGCTGCTATTTAAGAGATCGTATTTGCGCTTAACCTATGCGGGTACGCCGGCTTAATAAGGGCCATGTGTACCCGTTTTTGTTTGGGTAAAAACCTTGAGTGTTCGGAATAGTTAAAAAATGTACTTGTCATTATGAGTAATATAATCCCGGTGGCCTCTAATGGTTTTTATGACATGCCGATGAAAGCCCCCTCTAAATCTCCCCCAAAGGGGGAGACTTTGGAACCCTCTCCGCTGGAGAGGGCAGGGTGAGGCTTCAGCGGAAAAACAAACATGTCATGGGTAACGTAGTGAAGAACTATCTCTTGAGCGATAGCGAAAAATCTACCGCCAGTGCTTACGGATTGGTTATTGGATCTGCACGCGAGAGACCCATTTGCTATCGCTCAGGGTGACAAACTACTATTTCAAACACTCAAGCGTAACGACCGTAAAAAACGGTGGCCCCGGGCGATTTCATTTTCGGTGATGATTTTTTATATTAGTGATGATTTTCACCTGTCGCAATTCTGTAAACCATGCAAGTATTTTTAAAGGCCAAACACTGGCAATTGTTTCTGCTCACAACGGCTGTCCCGTTTTTGTTTCAAATGATGTTAATGGCCAGCGTGTTTGGCAGTATGATAGCCGGGGGCAACCCCACCGGCATGTTTAGCTATCTTAGGTATTACCCGCTTATCGGGCTGCTCATCATGGCCGTTATGTTTGGCTGGTTTTGGGCCATTGGTGTAGGCTTGCAAAGCAAAATTCCCGACGGCGCTAAACTTAACCTCAAATGGTTCAGGATCTGCTTTTGGTATGGCGTAGTGTATATGCCCGTGTTCTGCGGGTTTATATGTATAATGATGCTCGATTTTTTTACACACCCGGCACAGGTACCCTTTGGCATAGGCGGATTGTTTTTCCTGATGATGCCTTTTCATTTCCTGGCTACGTTTGCCCTTTTTTACTGCATGTATATGGTTGCCAAAACCATTAAAACAGTAGAGCTGCAAAGGCCGGTAGGCTTTGGCGAATTTGCCGCGGAATTTTTTATGGTATGGTTCCACTTTATTGGCGTATGGATGCTACAGCCAAGAATAAACGATATGATAAAACCCGGCTACCAACCGCCCATACCGCCATGGATGCGGCAGGGTACCGGTAATTTGTAATGATGGCCATTTATGGCGTTGGTCATTTCGCTGCACTGGCATTAGTCATTGGAGGATTGTGATATACACACCGCATAAATGACATACCCCTCCGCTCCTTTCGAAAGTAATAGCCCAGATTAGACAGTTCCCTCCTTGAGGAGGGGTGTGCCGGGCTTGTGTAGTGGTAGGGATTGCAGCGGATACCGGCCCCGCGCTTAAGGCCTGCAGGCGTATGAGCGGAAAGCCCGGCCGCAGGCAACGCCACAATGGTTAATATTAATGAATTGTTGACCGCGAATGCTTATGATGGCGAAACCCCATCCGGCCAATGCACCCTTCAACAAGCCCGGGGTAACAACCGCTTATGGCTACCGCAAGCCTTTTAACCTAAAAATGCTGATAACTGGTGTGCAAGGTTTCCGGGAAAAAGATTAACAAAATTTGTTTTAAACTTCAACTTTATATTGCTAATTATACGTTGAGAATACACCCGTTTATTTTCTCCCTAATTTACCGGATATCTAATGACTGTAAAATCAATCCCGTTAGCTGCGCTTGCCTTTTGCCTGTTGTATTGCTCTCCCTTAAAAGCGCAGTTTAAAAAAGCCGACAGCTTAAAACAGGTGATTGGCCAAATGCCCAACGATACGGTTAAGGTAAACGCCATGAAGCAGCTGATTATTGAGTACATTGATAAACGGAACGATGAAGCAATTGCCCTTGCTGCAAAACAACTGGCGCTGGCAAAAAAACTACATTACGATAAGGGCCAGGCCATAGCCTGGCGTTTAATGGGCGTGGCGTACGAAGCCAGCGGCGATATGCAAAATGGTATTGAAAGCGCGTTAAAGTCTCTTAAAATATTTGAAAAGATGGGCGATGAGGCTGGCGTTGCCGGCTCGTATAACAATATTGGTGTAGTTTACCTTGATGAAAACCAAACTGCCCAGGCGCTGGATTATTTTAAAAAGGCCCTTGATATTTACGGCAAAATGAAGCACCACGAAGAAAACGTGTGGCGGGGCAATATGAATATAGGGCGCATATACGAAAAGCAAAAACAGGATACGCTGGCCTTAAAGTTTTATATGCAATCGCTGGCGGTTAGCGAAACCCTTAAACAAAACCAGCTTACGTTTAAATCCAACTCGCTTTACCACGTTAGCGGCATTTACTTTTACCGTAAACAATATGCCGATACCCGGAAATGGTTAACGCAGGCTATAAACATCGTATCGAATGCTGATGAAGCAGAGTTCCCGCACCTTTCAGAAATGTACCTGCTGCTTAGCAAACTAAACATCGCCCAAAAACAATACAACGCCGCGTTAACTGCTGCGCAAAAGGGCCTTAGCATTGGCAAAAAGTATAATTATAAAGCCTTACTGCCCGATAACTATTTGCAAATGGCAAAAGTGTATGCTGCAATTGGCAATTACAGCAGCGCATACAATTACCAAACCCTGTACACCCAATTAAAGGACAGTATTGTTAATGCCGATAACGTAAAGGCTGTTGAAAAGCTGCAATACAATTACAAATTGCAGAAAAAAGAAGATGTAAACGTTGCCCTGCTTAAAGATAAAAAGCTGAACCAAGTGCAGATCCTGCTTCAAAAAACCACCATCCAGCGGCAGTATGCCATGGGTTGTTTAATTGGGGTAGCCTTGCTGTCGGCGGTTATTTTAATGGTGTTTTATTATCGCAACCTACAGATAAAAAAGAAAGATAACGAATTGCTTATTGCCAGCCGGCAGGAGGTCTTGCAGCAAAACCTGGAAATTACCGAGCAACACGAGGAAATTATTAGCCAGAACGAACAGCTGGAACAAATAAACGCCACTAAAGACAAGCTGTTCTCGATCATCTCGCACGATCTGCGGTCGCCGGTGCTTACCCTGCAGGATACGCTCACCCTGTTTAACAGCGAACTGCTAACGCGCGAGGAGATCACCTCCATATCGGCAGAATTACTGGCAAACGTAACTGGTACGTCGGCGCTGCTGGATAATGTGTTGTACTGGGCCAAAAGCCAGATGGAGGGCATTAGCCTTAACAAGGTGGCCTTCGATATCCAGGCCCTCATCAGCTCAAACCTGCACAGTTTTAGCAAACAGGCCGCCAACAAGCATATTAAACTGGTAAACCAATACGATCAGGCTATTTTGGTGATGGCCGATATATCAACCATTGATATTGTATTGCGGAATTTAATAGCAAACGCCATAAAATTTAGCCGCGCAGGCGATAGCATCATCATTTCGGCTGTGGTGGTAGATCAGCTATTGCATTTATCGGTAACTGATACCGGCATAGGTATGAGCGATGAAGTACAGCAAAAGCTTTTTAAACCAGACGAGTATTATACCTCGTTTGGTACCGCCAACGAGAAAGGCACCGGCTTAGGCCTTAACCTGTGCCGGTATTTTGCAACCCTTAACGGTGGCAGTATTGGGGTAGAAAGCACAGTTGGTAAAGGCAGTACCTTTACCTTTACCGTTCCAATAGCGTAATACGATTGTTTGCTTCTCTGTTCCTTCGGCTGCACATTATGGCGTTGCCTCCGGCCCGGGCTTTCCGCTCATTCTACACAAGGCCTTAGCCACAGGGCCGGTATCCGCTGCAATCCCTAACGCGGGGAAATAGTGAAAAGCACACGCCGCAGGTTATGGCCATGCACACCGAATAAAGGACATACCCCTCCGCCCCTTTCGAAAGGGGAATCGCACGGGGCCCAACGCATTCGCTGTACCGGTCGCCGCTTTATTTAAAACATTTACGCCCTGCAACCGCTTAAATATTTTTTCACACCTGTGCTTTATCAAATATTAATTGGATAATTTTACTTTTTAAACTTTAAAATATGAGTACAGTAAACATTCCCCGCTTAGACCTGGACACCTATGTTAACGGCGACGCGGCCCAGCGGAAACAGTTTTCGGACGACATTGGCAAGGCTTTTAACGAGACCGGTTTCGTCACCATCACCAACCATGGCTTAAGTAAAGAACTGATAGATAATTTATATAAGCAGGTGAAAACCCTTTTCGCCCTGCCCGACGATGTAAAGTCTAAATACGAGATCCCGGGACTGGCCGGTCAGCGTGGTTATACCGGCAAGGGTAAGGAGACCGCCAAAGGCTTCAAGGTACCCGACCTGAAGGAGTTTTGGCAGATAGGCCAGACCGTTACAGATGGCGACCCTGTGAAAGATGAGTACCCGGCCAACGTGATGGTAGAGGAACTGCCCGAGTTTAACCAGGTAACTTTAGAGGTTTACCAAAAGCTGGAAACGGCCGGTAAATCTATCCTGAAAGCCATCGCTATTTATTTGGGTTTGGACGAAAACTATTTTGACAAGCATGTGCACAACGGCAACTCGATACTGCGCACACTGCACTACTTCGGTATTGAAGATCCAGATTCGCTGCCTGCCGACGCGGTACGTGCCGGCGCCCACGAAGATATTAACCTGATCACCCTGCTGATCGGTGCCAGCGCCGACGGCCTGGAACTGCTTACCCGCGAGAACACCTGGTTCCCGGTGAGTGCCCATGGCGAGGATGTGGTGGTGAACGTTGGCGATATGCTGCAGCGCCTCACCAACGGCAAATTAAAATCGACCACACACCGGGTGGTGAACCCACCGCGCGAATTGATGAAGAACTCGCGCTTCTCGGTGCCGTTCTTCCTGCACCCTAAGTCGGACATGGATCTGACCAGCCTGCCATCAACCATTGATGCCGAGCACCCGAAACAGTTCAGCGATATGACGGCGGGCGAATATTTGGATGAAAGGTTGCGGGAAATAGGGTTGAAGAAGTAAGGCGGCGAGACTCACCCGGTCGTTGCTTCGCCGACCACCCTCTCTTCGCTGCGCGGAAAGAGGGCCGGAGCAATATCGGATAACCCGATCCCCTCTTTCCGCGCAGCGAAGAGAGGGCCGACCAGCGGAGCGTAGTCGGGGTGAGTAAATAGCGCTGGAACTCTGCGCAATTCCCTCCCAGCGCAGGGAATTAGAAACAAACATAAAGGGCTTTGCGATACCGCAAAGCCCTTTATGTTTGTCCACGCATTTGTCCCCAAAATATCCCTGAAATAAATTTTAGATTATTAATTAAATTTTTTTATTTTAGTGGTATGATTAAATACACTCGCGGCTACATGTTTAAACGTTAGTGTTAAAATGTATTTTTCCCGTGGAGGAGAAGATTTAATTGTTGATTTTTGGGAAAAAGCCGTTCCGCTTAACAGCAGAACGGCTTTCTTTTTTTGGAGCCTCACCCCACCCCCTCTCCAAAGGAGAGGGGCTTAGTATTTTTAAGCCCTCCCTACTGGGGAGGGTTTGGGTGGGGCCTATTCTTTTAATGCGAATCCGCCACTGCCTTCAACTTCTTAAATGGCTGCAAATAAAGCAACGGTATCGAGAACAGCATTACCATGCCCGAGATCCAGTACGCGTCGTCGTAGGTTAACAGCATGGCCTGGCGGGTAACCATACCCTCGATGGCTTTGTAGGCCATGGTAGTGGCATCGGTTAGTGATTTGCCTTTTGCCATAAAGCCGTGCAACAACTGGTTAAAGCGATCGTTGAACAGTGGGTTGTACTGGTTGATGTTATTTAACAGGTTGCTGCGGTGAAAGCCCTGGCGGTTGTGGATAACCGTAGTCAGGATGGCGATACCGAACGAGCCGCCTAACTGGCGCATCATGTTGTTCAGGCCAGATCCTTGTCCCAGTTCAGGGCCTTTCAGATCGGCCATGGCCAGGGTGGTTAATGGCACGAATAATAAAGCCATACCCACACCACGGATCAGCAGCGGTACCAGTACATCCTTTTCGCCGGTGGCCAGCGTGCTGTGGCTCAGCATATTGGTAAACACAAAGAACAGAAACATGCCTGCGGTAGCCATAAACTGCGCCGGGATCCCTTTATTCAACATTTTACCGATGAAAGGCATCATCATAATGGTACACAAACCGCCGGGGAACAATAGTTCGCCTGTTTGCTGTGCCGAAAAGCCCAGCAGGTTTTGGCAAAATACCGGGAACACAAACACCGATCCGTACAACCCGAAACCCAGCACAAAGGATGTAAACATCCCCACTGCGAAACTCCGGTGCCGGAGGATGCTGAAGTTCACGATCGGGTGGTCGGTACTTAACTCGCGCCAGATAAACAGGATGAAGCCCAATACGGCTGCGATAGTCAGCACCAGGATATAGGTTTTGGCAAACCAATCTTCGCTTTCGCCTTTTTCCAACACGGTTTGCAAACTGCCTACGGCTATAGCCAGCAGCAGGATCCCCCACCAGTCAACCGGTTTACCCTTGGCATCCTTGGGCGTTTCCTTTATAAAAGTGTACGTACAGAAAGCCGCCAGCGCGCCAACCGGGATGTTTACGTAAAATATCCATGGCCAGGCATAGTGGTCGGTTATCCAGCCGCCAATGGTAGGCCCCACAGTTGGGCCTACTACCGCGCCTAAACCAAACAGGGCCGTAGCAGTACCGATCTGCTCGCGTGGCCAGGTCTCCAACAGGATGGCCTGCGCTGTAGATATTAAACCACCACCGGCAAGCCCCTGGATGATACGGAAGGTAACCAACTCGCCCATGGTATGCGCGTTACCGCACAAAAACGATACGATGGTAAATATAATAATGGATGCAAGAAAGTAATTCTTCCGCCCGAAACGGCTGCCCAGCCAGCCCGACATGGGCAGCACTATTACGTTTGCTACCGCGTAGCCGGTTACTACCCAGGCCACATCCTCTAAGGTTGCGCCCAGGTTACCCTGTATCTGCGGAAGCGAAACGTTAACGATAGTGGTATCGATAAGCTCCAGTAACGAAGCCACGATCACCGTAATGGTGATGATCCACTTTTTAAAGCCGGTTTCAGCCATGGTTATTAGTCTTTAGTTATTACCGAAACATTAACGCTCATACCCGGACGCAACTTCTCCATCACATCTTTAGCAGCGTTAATTTTAATTTTTACAGGTACACGCTGTACTACTTTCACAAAGTTACCTGTAGCGTTATCTGGTGGCAGTAACGAGAACTTAGCACCTGTAGCTGGCGAGAAGTTGTACACCGTACCTTCTACCTTCAGTTCAGGGTAAGCATCAACCTCTATGTTTACTTTTTGGCCGTTACGCAGTTTATCAAGCTGGGTTTCTTTAAAGTTAGCGGTGATGAAGATGCTATTATCGTTCACTACCGAGAACAGGGTTTGTCCTGCCTGTACCAGCTGACCAACTTGTATGCTCTTTTTAGAAGTGATACCACCTGCCGGCGATTTTACCGTAGTATAGCTCAGTTGCAGTTTAGCGTAATCAATATCTACCTGCTTTTGGGTAACGCCGGTGTTAATTACCGTCATTTGGCTGCGGGTAGCGCCAATTTGTTCAACCGATGCTTTGTACTGGTCCTGCGCGGCTTTGTAAGTAGCGGCGGCTACATCGCGGTCGGCTTTGGCCTGGTCAAATTGTTGCTGGGTAACGCTACCGTCTTTCACCAGGTTAGCATAGCGTGCGTAATCCTTTTCTGCTTTCTCTAAACGCGCGCCTGCCGATACCGCCTGCGCTTTAGCGCTGGCCGAATTTGCAGTTTGCGATAATACCTGCGCTTCGTTAACACCCGTGCCCGATCCTGCGCCTTGTTTGGCGGCGATGGCCTGCTCCAGTTTTACTTTGTAATCGCGGTCGTCAATTTTAACCAGTACCTGGTCTTTAGTTACGTGCTGGTTCTCTTCAAAGAAAATGCTATCTACATAGCCGCCAACGCGGGCCACTACCGGGCTGATATCGCCATCGATCTGCGCATCGTCAGTATCCTCGTGTTTGCTATAATAGATATATTCCTTAGCCCCGAATATCATGCCTCCTACCAGTAACACGCCCAAAATGATCGGGATCACTTTGTTCTTCTTTTTAGGTTCCTGCGGAGTTGTTTGTTCCTTTGCCATTGTATTAATGTGTTTGAGTTTTCGTTATTTTGTAAGTTTTCCGGTTGATTTTAGTAGGGTATAATACGCTAAACCCGCATCGGCCTTAGCCAGTTCAAGGTTTATTTGCGCCTGGTAAAGCAAGGTCTCGGCATCCGCGCGGTCTGTTGCCGATGCGATATTGCTTTGATATTTGTTTTCCAGTATCTTGTTGTTCTCGCCTGCCTGTTCAATACTGGTTTGCAGCAGTTTAATTTTGTTAACAGCGGTTTGATAATTCTGGTAGTTGCCGTTCACTTCGCGTTTAATGGCATCCAGTTGTATGTCTTTACCAATCACGGTCTGGTCGCGCTGTATGCGGGCCTCGGCCTCCTTGTTCTTGTTGGTCCATAGCGTACCGAAATTCCACGACAGGGTCAGGCCAGCGGTTATCGGTGTAATAAATTTGCCGCTTTGCGGTATTGGGTTGCCAGATACATCAACATAGTAACCACCAACACTGGCAGCCAAAGTAGGTGCCTTGTTAGCCATGATAGATTTGATATTAACCTCGGCGGCCTGTGTGCGCAGGTCAGATTGTTTCAGTTCCTGGCGGTTAGCTATTGCGGTATCAATGTAGTTTGATAGCATGCCCATCTTCCTGTCTGCTTCGTTGATCTGCGCTATGTTCAGCTGGGTGCTTTCAGGCAAGCCTAAAAGGATATCCAGGTTATAGTTAATGATCTTGCGGTTGCTTTCCAGGTCGATGCCGTTCAGTTCGATATTGGCGCGTTGCAGTTGGAAACGCAACACATCGTTCTTGGTTACTAAACCCTGCTCAAAAAAGCGCTGCGATTGTTTGATCTGCGCGTCGATTGTTTTCAGGTTTTGCTCAACAACTTTTTTGCTTTGCAGCACTTTGTAAAGGCCATAGTAAGCGTTGATCACATCGTAGCTGATCTCTTCTTTATCCTTATCCACATCCAAACGGGCAACTTTAACCAGCAGGTCGGTGCTTTCGCGGGCGTAGCGCAGGCGGTTGCCGGCAAAAATAGTTTCGCTTACCGACGCGATGCCTAAGTAGGCATTGGCCGATGATGGCAGGTGGATCGGGTCGCCGCCGCCCAGGTCAAGCGTGTGCGCCGGGATCTGCGCGCGGTTATAGGCAAAGCTGGCGCTGCCGGTGGGCAGGGCTTTATCTTTAGCCTGGTTATATTCTGAAACGGCCTGATCGATCTTCGATTGCGACATTTTCAGCGTTTTGCTGTTTTCGATACCCAGCTTTATCGCCTCATCAATAGTAATGGTGCGCTCCTGGGCCGTAGCGGCTGTAATAACGGTAGCTGCAAACAACAGGGTGGCGGCCAAAGCCTTACCCGGTATTTTAAACAGGTAGCGTTTAACGGGGTGATTATTTAGTGTATTCATATGTTTCAATTGAGTAGGTAACATTTTAATAAGTTTGTCATGTACGATTTCATCCTGGGCTTAAACTGTTCTTCCAGTATCTTATCGTCCTGTATATCGTACCCAAAAAGGGCCGATGTCATTAGCGGCATATTTACCACGTAGTTTTTGGTACCGTAAATGGTGGCGGTAACCATGTGGGTATCTATATCTTTTTTAAACTCACCGTTATCAATACCATCCTGTATGATCTTGCGAAACTCGTTTACGTTCTGCATCAGGATCTCGCGAACGCTATCGGCCAGCTCCGACCGGCGGTTCATCGTCATTTCATGGTAGATCAATTTTTGAAAGCAGTTATTCGATACGATCTTCTCGCTATACAGATCGATATACTTTACCACTTTTTGCCACTGGGTCATGGTGTTGTCGCCGCTGATGGTAACCAGCAGGTCTTTAAAACTGCTGATCTTGCGGCCAATCACTGCCAAAAACAAACCTTCCTTCGAACCGAAGTAGTAATTCAGCATGGCCATATTAACCCCGGCCTCGCCCGATATCATCCGGGTGGAAGCGCCGTCGAACCCGTGATCTGAAAATACCCGCTCGGCTACGTCCAGTATATGGTCCTTTTTGTCTATTTTATCCTTGTCCATTTTCTTTTGATGGGTCAAAATTAATCAAGCGATTGATTAACCGTATCATCCTTTTGTCATTCTATATTAACTAATTGATTATCAATGTTAAATTTTTAATCAAACGATTAATTAATGATATAATGGTATGACGTTTATATTTGTTTTTAATTTTAAACTTTTTTAAAATTTATTAATTACCGTTACCCCAGGATCAACCACATACCTGGAATACGTGAAATGCAGCGCCAGTTAAATGATCACTACCAAGTGCAATAATTTTGGCTGAAGCCACTTGCATTGCTACATTATCCGCCCCCTAAAGGGGGCGGCAATGAAGATAAAACAGCGGCGATTTTCATTGCCGTTTGGCTTTAGCCAACGGTCAGATTGAGCAGGAATGAAGGGGGCTTTAGCCAAAATTTATTAAATACCCGGGGTTAAATGACCACTACCAAGTGCAATAATTTTGCCTGAAGCCACTTGCATTGCTACATTATCCGCCCCCTAAAGGGGACGGCAATGAAGATAAAGCAGCGGCGATTTTCATTGCCGTTTGGCTTTAGCCAACGGTCAGATTGGGCAGGAGCGAAAGGGGCTTTAGCTAAAATTTATTAAATACCCGGGGGTTAACGTCAATGGCGCGTCTTATCCGGCCAGCATTTCAACATATTTATTACATTGTTTGGCAGGTAAGGGCTATTGCACAGTAAACCGCATTCCCTATTTTTATAAAAATTTTTACGTGATCTGATTCCTTGAATACCACCATCACAAAACCGCGCTTTATGAAAATAAGAGCCTTAATTAGCTTAACCATACTGTCTGCTAACGTTTGCTTCGCGCAAACAGCGCCTAAGTCCGATATCGGCACCATTCGCCAAAATCTGAATAAGATGCAGGTACTGGGCAGCGTACTATACATAGCCGCCCACCCTGACGACGAGAACACCCGCCTGTTGGGCTACCTGGCGCAGGAGAAGCATTACCGCACCGGCTACCTGGCCCTTACCCGTGGCGATGGCGGCCAAAACCTGATCGGGAACGAGCAAAGCGAACTGCTGGGATTGATACGCACGCAGGAGTTATTAGCCGCCCGCCGTGTAGACGGCGCCGAGCAATTTTTTACCCGCGCTAACGATTTTGGCTTTAGTAAAGGGCCGGAAGAGACCCTGAAGATCTGGGACCGCGAAAAGATATTGAGCGATGTGGTTTGGGTGATCCGCAAGTTCCGTCCCGATGTGATGATCTGCCGTTTCCCGACGACCGGCGAAGGCGGTCATGGGCACCATACCAGTTCGGCCATTTTAGCGCAGGAAGCTTTCACCGCGGCAGCCGATCCGAAACGTTTTCCCGAACAACTGAAATACGTACAGGTATGGCAGGCCAAAAGGTTAATGTGGAACACCTTTAATTTTGGCAGCGCGGTTACCACAGCCGAGAACCAGTTTAAATTTGACGTTGGTGGCTACAACCCGCTGCTGGGCAAAAGCTACGGCGAGATAGCCGCCGAAAGCCGCAGTAACCACAAAACACAGGGCTTCGGCTCGGCCGCGCAGAGGGGAACATCGTATGAATATTTCCGCACCATTTTAGGCGATGCCCCCAAAACTGATCTGATGGATGGCGTGAACACCACCTGGGGCAGGGTTGATGGCGGCGACGCGATAGCCGCCGAAATGGCAGATATAAAAAAAGGGTTTGATGATGAGCACCCGGAGAAGTCGGTGCAAGGCTTGGTTCAAATTCTTGAAAAGGTTAAAAAAATAAAAGACCGCTATTGGCAAGACCAGAAAACTGCAGAGTTGAGTGAATTGATACTTTCTTGTTCTGGGTTGTGGGTGGAGAGTTATGCAGCGGCTCCTACTTATGCTCTTGGAGAAAAAATGTCTGTAAGGACACAAATTATTAAGCGAAACGATGTCCCGGCAAAAGTGTATGTTATTAATTATTTTCCGGCATCCACAGATGACAAGAATTATAACTTCACAGTCAATACAATGATGCCAGTTGGCGAAAATGCCGATCTGCCATTAAATAGCGTAAAGTCATATGATCAAACCTTATTAGCTACAACTGCAATAACGCAACCCTATTGGTTAAAAAAGTCGCATCCTATCGGTACCTATTTTATAGATTCATTAGACGATAGCGGTTATACGGATCAAAAAACACGACCAGAAAATAACCCGTATCTAAACAGGATCTCCTTTAAAATATTCGAAAAAGAAATTACGGTTGATCGGCCTATTAAATACAAATACGTAGACCCCGCCAAAGGCGAGATCTACCAGCCTGTAGAGATCACCCCACCCATCATTGCCAACCTGGCCAGCCCGGTTTATGTGTTCAATGGCAAACAGCCCAAGGTGGTGCAGGTAAAACTGAAAAGCTTTGTGGCGGGCAGCGGCAGCATTCGTATGCAGGCCATCCCCAGCTGGAATATCAGCCCGCTACAGGTGCCGTTTACCAATAAAAATAAAAACGACGAGTGGACCGCCGAATTTGTAGTTAGCCCGACCGATAACCAGCAAAAAAGCGCCGAACTGGTGGCTGTGGCCGAGATCAACGGCAAAACATCGTCGCTGGGTATACAGCGTATCCATTACGACCATGTACCGAATATCACCCTGTTCCCGCCCGCGCAGGCTAAGCTGGTAAGCATCGACCTGAAGATAAAAGGCGGCAGCAACAAGATCGGTTACATAGCCGGTGCCGGCGACCTGGTACCCGAAGCCCTTAAACAGGTAGGCTACGATGTGCACATGCTCACCGAGAACGAGATCATGAACACCGACCTTTCGGGCTACGATGCCATCATTACCGGCGTACGCGCTTATAACGTGAACCCGCGCCTGGTAGTAGAGCAACCCAAACTGCTGGAATATGTGAATAAAGGCGGCAACCTGGTAGTGCAGTACAACACCTTCAATACTTTGGTAACCAACCAAATTGGCCCGTATCCGTTCCGCGTGGTGAATGAACGCGTAACCGACGAAACCGCCAAAGTTACCTTCACCAAACCCAATAGCCCGGTACTGAACTTCCCCAACAAGATCACCCCGGCCGATTTTGATGGCTGGATCCAGGAACGTGGCCTTTACTTCGTCAGCGGCATCGACGCTAAATATGAGGCCCCGCTGGAAATGAACGACCCCGGCGAAGCGCCCAAAAACGGTTCGCTCATCACTACCGAATATGGCCGCGGCAGGTTTGTATACACTTCGTTAGATTTCTTCCGTGAACTGCCGGCCGGTGTGCCGGGCGCATACCGGCTATTTGTTAACCTGATGAGCGCGCCGCCGAAGCCGGTGAAGTTGAAAAAGGAGAAGTAGGCCTTTTGACCTATGCCATGGGGGGTGAAACCTTGAGTGTTCGAAACCTTTTCCAGTTCCCTCTCCCGGGAGGGGTGCGGTTGGTTGTGTTGTGGCAGGGAGGGGTTTATTGCGCTTGATGAAACCCCTCCCTCCACCCTCCCTATGGGAGGGAATCGCACATCCCCTACGCTCTTTCCAGGGGGCTGAAACTCATCGCAACGATTGCTATTTCTTCCGCTTCAACTCATCAGCAAATATCAACACCACACTAAATACCCCACCAAGCGCCAGGCCGGCGGATGCGCCACGGATCCAGGGTGTCCACGAAGTATGGAAAAATTCGGATATGACGAATAGCACCGCCGAAATGGCCAATAATACCAGTGTTCGCTTAACTTTATTATCCATCGCGGCAATATATGCTTTTTTAAAGTTAAAATTCCGTATTTTTGCACCTCAAAAATTGAGGCGAATACACTGATGTACAAGGAATATAAGCAATTAAACTTATCGCAAACAGGTAAAGACGTACTGGAATTCTGGCAGCAGAATAACATCTTCGAAAAAAGCATCAGCAGCAGGCCGGCCACCAACCCTTATACTTTTTACGAAGGGCCGCCCTCTGCCAATGGCATGCCGGGCATTCACCACGTGATGGCACGTGCCATAAAGGATATTTTTTGCCGTTACAAAACCCTTAAAGGTTACCAGGTAAAACGCAAAGGCGGCTGGGATACGCACGGCTTGCCAATTGAGCTGGCGGTTGAAAAATCGCTGGGCATCACTAAGGATGATATCGGCAAAAAGATCTCGATAGAAGATTATAACGATGCCTGCCGCAAAGAGGTAATGCGCTATACCGACGTTTGGAACGACCTCACCGAAAAGATGGGTTACTGGGTCGACCTGCAAAACCCCTACATCACCTACAAGAACGAATACATCGAAAGCCTTTGGTGGATACTGAAGGAACTGTATAAAAAAGGCTGGCTGTACAAAGGTTATACCGTACAGCCATACTCGCCTAAATCGGGCACGGGCTTAAGCTCGCACGAGCTGAACCAGCCGGGTACTTATAAAATGGTAAAGGATACTACCATTGTGGCCCAATTCCATTTAAAGAACGATCAGCAGCACCCGCTGATGCCGACCCTGTTCGAAAGCGCTGATGAGGATACCGTTATCCTGGCCTGGACCACCACCCCGTGGACGCTTCCATCAAACTGTGCCCTGGCCGTTGGCGAGAACATCGACTATGTTAAAATTGCCACCTTTAACCCTTATACTTTCCAACCTGTTAGCGTAGTGCTGGCTAAAGTACTGGTACCAAAATACTTTAAAGCCGAAGGCGAGAACGCATCGTTTGCCGATTATAAAGAAGGCGACAAAGTTATCCCATGGACCGTTAAAGCCGAGTTTAAAGGCAGCGCCCTGGTGGATCTGCGTTATCACCAACTGATGCCTTACGTAACTAACGCAGAGTTAGAAGCCAAAGCATTCCGTGTGATACCTGCCGACTTTGTAACTACCGAAGATGGTACCGGCATTGTGCACACCGCATCTGTTTTTGGCGCGGACGACTTTAGGGCCTGTAAAGAGAACGATGTGCCATCGGTAATGGTACTGGATGAAACAGGCAAGGAAGTACCGCTGGTAAATAAGCAGGGCAAATTTGTAGATGAAGTAACCGACTTTGCCGGTTATTACGTTAAAGAAGAATACTATACCAAAGAAGAACGCGAAGCACCGGGCTTTAAAGCTACCGACGTACTGATATCCATTAAGCTAAAAACGGATAACAAAGCGTTCGACGTTAAGAAATATGAACACAGCTACCCGCACTCGTGGCGTACGGATGAACCGATACTTTACTATCCGCTGGATAGCTGGTTCATCAAAACAACCGCCGTTAAAGATAAGCTGGTAGAACTAAACAAAACCATCAACTGGAAGCCGGAATCGACCGGTACTGGCCGTTTTGGTAACTGGCTGGAGAACCTGGTTGACTGGAACCTGTCGCGTTCGCGCTACTGGGGTACCCCGCTGCCTATCTGGCGCGAGGAAAATGGTTCGGAAGAAAAATGTATCGGTTCGATAGAGGAACTGAACAAGGAGATAGAACAGTCTATCGCCGCGGGCTTTATGCCTGCCGGTTTTAAGCTGGAAGATATGCACCGCCCTTATGTGGATGATGTGGTGTTAACATCAGCCAATGGCAATAAGATGTTCCGCGAACCCGACCTGATCGACGTTTGGTTCGATAGCGGCGCTATGCCTTACGCACAATGGCATTTCCCATTCGAAAATAAGGAACAATTTACCGATGCCTACCCGGCCGATTTTATTGCCGAAGGTGTGGATCAAACCCGTGGCTGGTTCTTTACCCTGCATGCTATAGCCGTAATGCTTAGCGAAGCCAGCGACGAGGTAAAAGCTGTTAACAGCCTGGTGGGTAACAAAGGCGTGGCCTTTAAGAACGTGGTATCAAACGGTTTGGTGCTTGACAAGAACGGCAACAAAATGTCTAAACGTTTAGGCAATGCTGTAGAACCTTTCGAGACCATCGAGAAATATGGTGCCGATGCGGCCCGCTGGTACATGATCAGCAACGCCTCGCCATGGGATAACTTGAAATTCAACATCGAGGGTTTGGACGAGGTGCGCCGTAAATTCTTCGGTACGCTGTATAATACTTACTCGTTCTTCGCGCTGTATGCCAATATCGATAAGTTCAACTACAGCGAGGCCGAGATTAAAATATTAAAGCGACCGCAGATAGATCAATGGATTATTTCAATGCTAAATACTTTGAGTAAAGATGTTGATGCCTATTATAAGGATTTTGAACCCACCAAAGCGGCAAGAGCAATACAGGAATTTGTAGATGAACATTTAAGTAATTGGTATGTACGTTTGTGCCGTCGTAGATTCTGGCGCTCAGATATCCCGAGTGATAAATTATCGGCATATCAGACACTTTATACTTGTCTCATTACGGTATCAAAACTAATGTCTCCGATTGCTCCTTTTTTTGCAGATCAATTATATAAAGACCTTAATTCGGTTACTAAAAAAGAAGCATTTGAGTCGGTACATTTAACCTCTTTTCCAATTTATGAAATTCCTAATAGAAAAAGAAATCCATTAATAAATGGAGCTATAAAGGAGAAGATGCAATTAGCACAAGAAATATCTTCCCTTATATTATCGATAAGAAAAAAAGTTGGCATTAACGTTCGTCAACCTTTATCTAAAGTATTAATTCCCGTACTTAGCAAAAAGAGAGAAGCTCAAATCCATGAGGTTAAAGAACTGATATTATCTGAGACTAACATAAAAGATATTTGGTTTATACACAGTACATCCGGCTTAATTAAAAAGAAGGTCAAAGCAAATTTTAAAATTTTGGGCCCTAAAGTCGGGAAAAACATGAAGCCTATTGTTGAAGTGATTAATAATCTAAGTCAACAACAAATAGAAATCTTGGAACATAAAAAGAAATTAAAAATTGAGTTCAAAGTGGATGAGGAAATATCGCCGATTCCTCTTTTTTCAGATTTTATGCTTTTGAGGTCCGATGTAGAAATCATTGCCGAGGACGTTCCGGGCTGGCAGGTTGCAAATTTAGGCAAACTAACCGTGGCTTTAGATGTTACCTTAACCAACGAATTAAAACAGGAGGGAACATCGAGAGAACTAATTAACCGGGTACAAAACCTGCGTAAAAACAGCGGGTTTGAAGTTACCGACAGGATAAATGTTACACTTGGCAATGCAGAACATATCCGCGAAGCCGTAACTAATAATTTATCCTATATTTGCGCCGAAATTTTGGCGGACACTATCCTGTTTAACAACACTTTAACCGAAGGCGAAAAAACAGAGATAGACGGAATTGAAATTGTAATTGTTATAAATAAAATATAATGAAAGAAGAAACCGCAAAAACCAGGTATTCTGACACAGAACTGCAGGAATTTAAAGATATCATCCTTGAGAAATTACGTATTGCCAAAGAGGAGCTGAACAGCCTGGCTTCATCATTAAGCAATCCTAACGCCAATGGTACCGACGATACTGCCGGTACTTATAAAACTTTGGAAGACGGTTCGGCTACCTTAGAGAAGGAATCTATCAACCAGCTGGCTGCCCGTCAAAAAAAGTTTATCGAGCAGTTAGAGGCCGCTTTGGTTCGTATCCAGAATAAAACCTACGGCATTTGCCGCGAAACCGGTAAGCTGATACAGAAAGAACGCCTGCGCGCCGTGCCGCATACTACGCTGAGCATGGAAGCTAAAATGAAACAGTACTAAATGAAGATAGCTTACGTAAAGCCTTTCTTAGTTGCGCTGATCATTATTATTATCGACCAGGTTATCAAGATCTGGGTGAGGCAACATATGTACATTGGCGAAGAAATTCGGTTTATGGGTAGCCGCGGTATGCTGCACTATACCGAAAATAACGGCATGGCCTTTGGCTGGGAAATTGGCGGCATAGCCGGTAAACTTGCGCTCACCATCTTCCGTATAGCCGCTGTGGCCGCTATCGGTTACGGTGTGTATTACCTGGTGCAACACAAATATCACCGCGGTTTAATTATGAACGTGGCGCTGATATTTGCCGGCGCAGTAGGTAACATTATCGATTCGACATTTTACGGCGTGATATACAAATATGCCCCCATTTTCCAGGGCCGCGTGGTTGATATGTTTTACTTCCCGTTGATCAGGGGCACCTATCCATCATGGTTTCCGTTCTGGCATGGGCAGTATTTCGAGTTTTTCCAGCCGGTATTCAACTTTGCCGATGCCTCGATCTCGGTAGGCGTTATCGCCATCCTGATCTGGCAAAAACGTTACTTCAAACACGAGAAGGTGGAAGAACTGAGTTTGAATAGTGAGGTGGTGGAGGAATAGTCGGAAAGACCGGAAGTCGGAAAAGTCCGAAAGACATATAAAGCAAGAAAGCCGCGTTAAGCGGCTTTCTTATTTTAATCGCAAGGGGCAAACGGGTCAATAAACTTATTCTTTCGGACTTTTCCGACTTCCGGTCTTTCCGACTATTCTTCTATCTTTACCCCCCATGAAACCAGCCGAGATCAATACCAAATGGAAAGCCTTGCAGGAACGCATTGCGGCCGATTTTGACACCGATATACCCGATATAAAAGTGATGCTGTTCCTGATTGGCGTACAGGAACTGGGCCAGGGGCCGCGTAAATTCAGCAAGCGCCAAAAAGAAGAGCTGATGCATATTGCCACCTGCAAACTGTTCAGCCTGATGGGCTTTTACGAACTGGAGGGCCTTGACCAGGATGGCTGGCCGCACTGGAAACTGGTGAAACCCATCCCTAACTATACCTTGCTGGAGCAGGAGATGAATATGAAATCACTCATCATCAATTATTTTGAGGAGATGGATCAGTAGCATCCAAACTTAAGGTGGTACCATTTTTATAATTTAACTGCATATCTTTAGGCTAAAGCCATCTCCTTTCCTTATTTATCTGTTGGCTAAAGCCAACGGCAATGAATTGTTATATTTCATTGCCGTACCATTTATGGGACGGATAGTGTAAAATGCTAATGGGCTTTAGCCCCAAACAGCATGCTTTAAATAATTCCCCATGGTCAAATAATTGTAATTTGGGTATCGCATTTGTATATTCATGCCATATTTAAGCCAGCCAAAAGATCGTTGATGAAAAAAGTAATTACCCTTTGCTTAGTCCTGTTTTTAGGCGTAGCTACGGCATTTGCCAAACCGCCGAAAAATCAATATGTGCGCATTAAAACCAGTTATGGGCAGTGCATCATCCGCCTGTATAACGAAACGCCAAAGCACCGCGATAATTTTATTAAGCTGGCCAAAGAGGGCTTTTATAACGGTACACTATTCCACCGCATCATTCAAAATTTTATGATCCAGGGTGGCGACCCGGATTCAAAAAACGCTAAACCCGGCCAGGCTTTGGGCGAGGGCGATTTGAAATACCGTGTCCCTGCCGAGTTTAACGATACCTTATTCCATAAAAAAGGCGTGCTGGCTGCTGCGAGGGATAATAACCCCGAAAAAGCATCAAGCGCATCGCAGTTTTACATTGTGGAAGGTAAGCGCTATACCGATGAAGACCTGGACAAACTGGAGCAAGGCCGCCTGAAAGGCTTTAAAGTACCCGAATGGCAGCGCGAATGGTACCGCAGCGTTGGCGGCACAGCCCAGCTAGACCATGGCTATACCGTTTATGGTGAAGTAGTTTTTGGCCTTGATATGGTTGACCGTATTGCGGCTGTTAAAAAAGACGCCAAAGACCGCCCGCTGGCAGATGTGCCTATGACGGTGGAAGTGCTGAAAAGACGTGAGTGCAGGCGCATGGATAAGTTGACAGGATTAAGGAAATAAACAAGCATTCAACCAATTCGTCATCCTGAGCGATAGTGAAGGATCCCAAACTATACAGATCTGCTCTGCATGTCGGGGATCCTTCACTATCGCTCAGGATGACGGTTCTATTTAAATATGAAAATAATTACCTATAACGTTAACGGCATACGTTCTGCCATGAATAAAAACTGGCTGGCCTGGCTACAGGCTACCGATGCCGATGTGGTTTGCCTGCAGGAAATTAAGGCCACACCCGATGTACTGACCGACCTGCACCTGGTTGAGCAATTGGGCTACCAGCACTATTGGTTCCCGGCTGAAAAGAAAGGCTATAGCGGCACGGCTATCCTTACCAAACGCACACCCAAACATGTGGAATACGGTTGCGGCATTGCCGATTTTGACCGCGAAGGCCGTAATATCCGGGTAGACTTTGATGATGTATCTGTCATGAGCGTATATTTTCCTTCAGGATCAAGCGGTGATGAGCGACAGGTGTTTAAATACCGCTTCCTGGATGAATTTGGTAAATACCTTACGCTACTAAAAGTGGAACATCCCAATTTGGTGGTTTGTGGCGATTACAATATTTGCCACCGCCCTATTGATATCCATAACCCAAAATCGAACGCTAACTCATCAGGTTTTTTGCCCGAAGAACGCGAATGGATGGAGCAATTTGTAGAATCGGGCTTTATAGATACCTTTCGCCACCTGAATAAGGAACCGCATAACTATACCTGGTGGAGCTTCCGCGCCAATTCCCGCGCTAAGAATTTGGGCTGGCGTATCGATTATACCATGGCCAGTTTGCCACTGGAGTCGCGCATTAAACGGGTAGCGATATTATCTGAGGCAAAACATTCAGACCATTGCCCGGTATTGCTGGAGTTGGGGCCGGCTGAGTAGTCCCCCCCTTCCCTCACAAATCATCATCCTGAGCATAGCGAAGGATCCCAAACTATACAGAGCGCCTCTGCTTATCGGGGATCCTTCGCTATGCTCAGGATGACGAATAAGGTATAAAACAACAAAAGCCGCGTTAAGCGGCTTTTGTTTATATCATTTGCACATCTGCATATGCGCACATCTGCACATTAAATTACACCCCCAACAACAACCTTGCAGGGTCTTCCAGCAATTGTTTAACACGTACCAGGAAGCTTACCGATTCGCGGCCGTCGATGATGCGGTGATCGTACGACAGGGCCAGGTACATCATCGGGCGGATAACCACTTGTCCGTTTACGGCTATAGGGCGCTCAACAATGTTGTGCATGCCTAAAATGGCCGATTGCGGCGAGTTAATGATTGGTGTCGACATCATCGAACCGAACACACCACCATTGGTGATGGTGAACGTACCGCCGGTCATTTCTTCAAGGGTCAGTTTGTTCTCGCGGGCTTTGCCGGCCAAAACAACAATGGCTTTCTCAATCTCGGCCAGGCTCATGCTATCGGCATTGCGGATAACCGGAACCACCAGGCCTTTAGGAGCCGATACAGCGATAGAGATATCGGCAAAGTTGCTGTATACGATCTCTTCGTTCTCTATGCGCGCGCCAACAGCTGGCCATTCCTTCAAAGCCTCGGTAACGGCCTTGGTGAAGAACGACATAAAGCCTAAGCCAACACCGTGTTTCTCTTTAAATTTATCTTTGTATTTACCGCGCAGTTCCATAATTGGCTGCATATCTACCTCGTTAAAGGTGGTCAGCATGGCGGTCTCATTTTTAACGGCTACCAAACGGCGGGCTACGGTTTTACGCAGGTTCGACATTTTTTCGCGTTTCTCGCCACGGGCATCAGGTTTTGATGCAGGAGCGGTAACAGCTGGTGTAGCAGGCGGAACCGGGATCTTGGTTGGCGACGGAGAAGGCGCGGTTTGCGGGTTCTCGTTCACTTTATCGGCAGTGATCGCGTCGGCTTTGGTGATTCGGCCGCCAACACCTGTACCTGTTACAGTAGCGGGGTCAACGCCTTTTTCGGCCAATATTTTACCGGCAGCAGGCGATGGTGTACCCGATGCATAAGATGTAGTAGCTGTTTGAGTGGCAGTATTTGTAGTTGCAGTGGCAGCTGCACTTGTGGCAGCAGGAGTGCTATTGCCGTTATTTACTGCTACTGCAGTCCCACCGGTAATGCTGCAAACTACAGCGCCAATAGCTAAGGTATCACCTTCTTTGGCAATGGTTTTCAGGGTACCGGCTTGTTCGGCGGTCAATTCAAAAGTAGCCTTGTCCGACTCTAATTCGGCAATGGCTTCGTCCATCGCTACCTGGTCGCCGTCCTTTTTGATCCAGCGCGACAGGGTAACTTCCGTTATCGATTCGCCAACGGCTGGCACTTTAACTTCAATGGTAGTAGCAGTTGCAGCGGTAGGGGCAGCGGCAATTGGTGCTGGAGCGCTATTGGTCATCACAGGGGCGGTGGCAGGAGTGCTACTGCTACTTTCTGCTGCCACTGTTGTCGCAGCGCCTTCGTCTATCTTAGCTACCGGGGTACCAATGGCTATCGTGTCGCCTTCGGCTACCAGGGTGGTTAACGTACCGGCCTTTTCGGCGGTTAATTCAAAAGTAGCTTTGTCTGATTCCAGCTCGGCTATCACCTCGTCCATCGCCACCACATCGCCGGTCTTTTTCTTCCAGCTTGAAAGTGTTACTTCGGTAATAGATTCGCCTACCGCAGGAACTTTGATCTCTAAACTCATATTTTTTGGGTTGATAAGTTAAGTGGTGAGTAGTGAGCAGTCAACGTATTCAACTTAGTCAACCACTCACTATTCACAAATTATTTAGTCGGCAGCTACGTGGGCCATTTTAGCCGTGGTAGCGTTTACTTTCTCTTTAGTGGTTTTACCAACAGGCGCGTCAAACGCTTTGCTGATAATATACAGTTGCTGCGATGTATGCTGCTTAGCGTACCCGGTAGCTGTGCTGGCGCTTTCCTTACGTGATATCACATCCAGTTGCAGATCGTTATTGCGGAATTTACGCAGCATGTATGGCCATGCGCCCATGTTCTCCGGCTCTTCCTGTACCCAGAAAAACTCGGTAGCGTTGCTGTATTTGGCCTTGATCTTTTGCATCTGTACAACAGGTGTAGGATATAGTTGCTCTACACGAACAATGGCTACATCCTTGCGCTTATCCAGTTGTTGCTTGTCCAATAATTCGTAATAAAGCTTGCCCGATACAAACAGTACGCGTTTTACCTTTTTAGCATCAACGTAGTTATCGTCTATCAGTTCCTGGAACTTGCCTTCGGTGAAATCTTTCATTGGCGATACGCAGGCCGGGTGGCGCAGCAAACTCTTTGGCGAGAATACCACCAGTGGTTTACGGAAATCGCGCTTCAATTGGCGGCGCATCATATGGAAAAAGTTGGCCGGGGTGGTAACGTTAGCTACCTGGATATTGTTATCGGCGCAAAGCTCCATAAAGCGTTCTATACGTGCCGATGAGTGCTCGGGCCCCTGTCCTTCAAAGCCGTGCGGTAATAACAGCACCAGGCCGTTACCGCGTTGCCACTTAGTTTCAGAACTGGCGATATATTGATCGACAATGATCTGCGCGCCGTTCAGAAAATCGCCAAACTGGGCTTCCCAAATAGTTAAGGCATTGGGGTTGGCTAAAGCGTACCCATATTCAAAACCCAATACGCCATATTCAGACAGTAACGAATTGTAGATGCTGAACTTAGCTTCGGTATCCAAAGTATCCAGCGGGGTGTATTCATCTTCCGAATCAACCAGTGTAAGTACAGCGTGACGGTGCGAGAAAGTACCTCGCTTAACGTCCTCGCCGCTTAAACGTACCGGGTGGCCATCTTTTAATAACGAACCGTAAGCCATTTGCTCGCCCATGGCCCAATCGAATATCTTCGTATCGGTCACCATTTTGCGGCGGTCTTCAAACAGTTTCTCTATCTTTTTAAAGAAAGCTTTATCCTTAGGCAATTCGGTAATTTTCATACCGATCTCGGTCAGTTCTTTTTCCGAAATAGCGGTATCCTGTGTAGCGGCCACTTCTTTATCGGTAGCCAGGTGCAGGCCCTGCCATGCGCCAAGGAACATCGGTTTGCTTTCCAGGAAACGATCTTCTGATTTACTTTCGTCAAGGTCTTTTTGCAGTACCGCGCGGAAATCAGTCTCTACTTTTTTAGCGCCTGCATCATCCAGTACGGCCTCGCCTATCAGCTTTTGCTTGTAAATTTCCAGCGGGTTAGGGTGTGCCTCGATAGCCTTATATAATACCGGCTGGGTAAATTTAGGCTCGTCCGATTCGTTGTGGCCGAAACGGCGGTAGCACAGGATATCGATAAACACATCGCCGTTAAATGTCTGGCGGTATTCCATCGCCAGGTTAATTACGTAGGCCAATGCCTCAACATCGTCGCCATTTACGTGGAAAACAGGGGCCAGCACGGTTTTAGCCACATCGGTACAATAAGTGCTCGAACGGGCATCTTTATAGTTGGTAGTGAAACCGATCTGGTTATTAATTACCAGGTGGATGGTACCGCCGGTACGGTAGCCGTCCAGCTTTTCCATTTGCAATACCTCGTAAACAATGCCCTGGCCGGCAACAGAAGCGTCGCCATGTATTAATATAGGTGCTATTTTATTATAGTCGCCGTTGTATTTAAAGTCGATCTTCGAGCGGGTCAAACCTTCCACCACCGGGTCAACTGTTTCCAGGTGCGATGGGTTAGGGCAAAGGCTCAGGTGTACTTTTTTGCCCGACTGGGTAGCTACGTCGGTAGAGTAGCCCAGGTGATATTTCACATCGCCGCCGTGCGATGAATCCTCGTCGTAGTTCTTACCCTGAAATTCCGCGAAGATCTCTTTGTACGATTTCTCCATGATATTGGCCAGCACGTTCAAACGGCCGCGGTGCGCCATACCGATGGTAAATTCTTCGATACCCAGATCAGCACCGTTAACGATAACCGAGTTAAGGGCCGGGATCAGCGCTTCGGCACCTTCAAGCGAGAAACGTTTTTGACCCAGGAACTTGGTACCCAAAAAGCTTTCGAAGATAACCGCCTGGTTCAGCTTGTTCAGCATCTGCTTTTTTTCATCGGCAGTAAAGTTTGGCGTGTTACGCTTTGGCTCCATACGCTCCTCAAACCATTTAACTTTGATGGGGTTACGCATGTATTTATATTCGGCGCCAATGGTTTGGCAATAGGTATCTTCCAGCATCTGGCGGATATCGCTCAGTTTGGCTGGCCCCATGCCCAGTTCTACACCCGCGTTAAATACGGTATCCAGGTCGGCATCGCTCAGTCCGAAAGTTTCCAGTTCCTTACCGGGAAAGTATTGCCGGCGCTCGCGCACCGGGTTGGTTTTTGTGAACAGGTGGCCGCGCGAACGGTAGCCATCTATCATGTTCAGTACGTTAATTTCCTTCAGCACGTGCTCGGGGGTTGAACCCGCTGCTCCTGTTGCTGCGCCATCGGCGCTCTGGCCGAATTCAAAACCTTCAAAAAATTTCTGCCATCCAAAATCAACCGATTCAGGGTCTTGTTGGTATGCTCCGTATAATTCGTTGATATAGGCCGCGTTGCCGCTATTGATATAATTTAGACGATCCATGTAGAAACTGATCTGTAAAACACTACAAAACTAAAACATTTAAATCGAACGCTGAAAAGAATTATTGTATAAATGACGTAAATAAACACAAAATAATGCCTGTTTATCAATATCAAACAATAAAAAATACCGTTTGGTTTATTTTATACCAATACACTATGATATTCAATATGCCGTAGAGCCACATATTTGTGGCTTTTTTTTGATAAAGGTTAAATAGATCTGTCGGGAGCCACAAATATGTGGCTCTACAAAAGGCGCCCCGGATTATAAAACTTCAAAACAATAACCCGCCTTAGCCCAATGTTCCATCGCCCGCGGCAAAACATATTCCAGCCGGGGGAACGCTTTTAAACTATCATGAAATACAATTATCGATCCGTTCCCGGTGTGCTTCAGCACATTTTGCAGGCAGGCATAGGGTGCTAACTGTTGGTCGAAGTCGCCGCTCAGCACATCCCACATGATCACATCCAGTTGCGGGTTAAGCGATTTCAGCTTTTTCACCTGCGATCGTTTGGCCCTTCCATATGGCGGCCGGAACAGGTTGGTATGCAGCAATTCATCGCATTTTTTAAAATTGGCAATGTAAGTTTTATCATCGGTATCCCAGCCTTTCAGGTGATTATAGGTATGATTTCCGATGCGGTGACCATCATCTAATAATTGTTTGTATATTTCGGGGTGCTTAGTTACGTTATCGCCAATGCAAAAAAATGTGGCGCGGGCATTATGCTGTTTTAAAATATTTAAAACAAACGGTGTAACAATCGGTATGGGTCCGTCGTCAAAGGTGAGATAAATGCAATGGCTGTCGCGGCCTTTGTGCCAGGTTAGGGCAGGGTACAGCTTTTTAAGCAACCAGGGAGTTTTAACCAGGTACATATTGCAAAGTAAACTAAAAAAGCGCCATAACGTAAACAAATATCACACCGGCAAAGCGGTATTTAAGCCCAGGCCAGGAAATATATAGCAATGAAACAACTATTATTAACAGTTAAAAAAACCGGCATTTGCGCCCTGCTTTTAGGGGGGATAGCGTTATCGGCTAATGCGCAACAGGTAATTGGCCTGCAAAAAGCGGTTGACCTTGCCCTGCAAAACAACCTTACGGTAAAGCAATCGGCGTTTAACCAGCTTTTTGACGAAGCTACTTACCAGCAGTCGAAAAACAACCAGTTGCCGGGCCTGTCGGGGAGCGT
This sequence comes from Mucilaginibacter mali, assembly GCF_013283875.1. Classification (NCBI taxonomy): domain Bacteria; kingdom Pseudomonadati; phylum Bacteroidota; class Sphingobacteriia; order Sphingobacteriales; family Sphingobacteriaceae; genus Mucilaginibacter; species Mucilaginibacter mali. The sequence goes on along the minus strand of NZ_CP054139.1, from coordinate 5,294,803 downwards.
TAACGCTTCGCAAAGTTTTGGCCGTGCTATCGACCCTACTACCAACCAGTTCAACAACAGCCGCAGCATTTTTAGCTTAAGCCCGGGCATCAACTTATCGATGATCCTTTTCCAGGGCGGGGCATTGCGCAATACCATTATTCAAAACCGCTTACAGGTAGAGGTTGATAAATCGAACACCACGAAAATAAAAAACGACCTTACCTTAAACGTAATTATCGCTTACCTGCAAATTTTAACCAATCAGGACCTGGTTTTGGCAGCGAAGCAGCAAATTGATATTTCTAAAATAAACCTGGACCGCACCGATAAAACGGTAAAGGCCGGCAACCAAACCATGGCCGATCTGTCGCAGGCTAAGGCGGGCCTATCTACTGCCGAATATAACTTAACCAACGCGCAAAACCAGCTGGATATATCCTTTTTAACACTAAAGCAATATATGGAGATGCCCGCTTCAACACAGATCGCGGTTGAAAGGCCCGATATCAGCAAGTTTACCGACGTGAAAACTGCTTTTAATGCTAACGATGTTTTTAAAACAGCCGCAAGTGTAAACCCGGATGTAAAACTGGCCGAAGCACAACAGGCTGTGGCGGCACAAGGTATAAAAATAGCCAAGGCATCGTTCTATCCTACGCTTAGCCTGGGTAGCGGCATGTCATCAAACTATTCTAACTTACAGCCAACCCGCCAGATCATCGACCCTGCCACAGGCGTGGTTAGCACAGTGCCTTATACTTTTGGACAAAAGCTAAGCGATAACTTTTCGCAAAGCGTAGGCGTAGGGTTGCAGATCCCGATCTTTAGCAGGTTTAACGCGCGTACCAACGTAAAGAAAGCCACCATCAGCTATAAAAATGCCGAGATAAATACACAGATAGCGAAAAACAATTTATCAAAAATTATATACCAGGCAGTGCTTGACGCGCGTGGAGCGGCAAACCAATACATTTCGGCACAGCAAACGTACCAGGCCAATAAGGATGCGTTCAATGTGATCCAGCTGCGTTATAATGTTGGTTTGGAAAACTCGCTGAATTACAATACTTCCTTAACTAACCTGAATAAATCGCAGTTCGATATGATCCAGGCGCAATATAATATGATCTTCCGCAGCAAGGTTATCGATTATTATTTAGGCAACCCTATCACATTATAATTTTAAAAGAACAAAACACAATCACATTCCAATGGGAAAGACCACTAAATACATTTTATACGCAGTTGGCGGCTTTATTGTGCTGTTAATTATCGGCAAGATGACCGGCATCATCGGTCAGGCTAAAAAAACGCAGATAGCCACCGAAAAGGCCGAGACCCGCGTTATTAACGAAACCGTATCAGCCAGCGGCAAGATAAAACCCGAGGTTGAGGTGAAGATTAGCTCGGAAGTATCGGGCGAGATCGTGGAGTTGCCTGTTAAAGAAGGCGACGTGGTGAAGAAGGGCCAATTACTGGTGCGCATCCGTCCGGACATTTTAAAATCGGGTTACGACCGCGCCGTAGCATCGTACAATACCCAAAAAGCAAACGTGGGCAATACCACCCAGATGCTTAACCAGGCCAAAGCTAATTTCGAAAACTCGGAAGCCAAATACAAGCGCGCCAAAGAACTGTATGATCAGAAGGTATTAACCGCGGCCGAATTTGACGCCGCTAAAGCTGATTATGCCGCGTCAAAAGCGGGTTTGGAAGCAGCCAAACAAAACGTAACCGGCTCTACCTACGGCCTGGCCCAGTCGGCCGCTTCGGTTAAGGAAGCTAACGATAACCTGGCTAAAACCAGCATTTTCGCGCCTGTTGATGGTGTGATATCAAAACTGTCGGTTGAAAAAGGCGAGCGCGTATTAGGTACAGCGCAGTTTGCCGGTACCGAGATCATGACCATATCCGACCTGAGCAAAATGGACGTTAACGTTGACGTGAACGAGAACGATATTAACCGTGTTGTTTTAGGCGATTCATCAAAAATTGAGATCGACGCGTTTCTGGGTAAAAAGTTTGCCGGTATAGTTACCGAAATAGGTAGCTCGGCCAATGTGGTAGGCACTAATGCCGACCAGGTGACCAACTTTACGGTTAAGGTGCGTATCGACCCGGCATCGTATACCGCGCTGATCAATAAGGATGCAAAGAACCCATCGCCTTTCCGCCCGGGTTTAACCGCTACTGTTGATATTCAAACCAACCGTACTACCTCGCTTTCGGTGCCTATTCAATCGGTAACCACCCGCGATGATAAGAAACCTGGCGAAGGGGTTGATAAATCTAAACCGGCCGACGACAAGAAGACAAAAACCGCCAACGCCGCCGAAGTAAAAACCTATGTGTTTGTTTACGAAGCCGGCAAAGTAAAGCAGGTGCAGGTAACCACCGGCATACAGGATGATACCTATATACAGGTACTAAGCGGCCTGAAGGGTGGCGAGGAAGTGGTATCGGCGCCGTTTGAGGCCATTACCAAAACACTGAAGGATAAAATGGAGGTGGAAAAGGTAGATAAATCTAAACTGTTCAGCACCGACAAGAAATAAATTTAAAGGCGAAAGCCGAAAGGTAAAAGGCGAAAGGTTTCCGGACTTTTCGCCTTTTTTGCTTTTAAAACCTTTTAGGTTTTGCATTTCTGCATTAAGCTAAAATTTTCCTTACTTTGTTCTCCCGTTTTAAAACAATAGTAAGCGGGCAGTGATTTTATTTTAATGCACACAACTAAAAATACCATAGCCGTTATAGGTGGGGGTAGCTGGGCTACAGCCAACGTGAAAATGCTGGCCGATAACAGTACGCCCAAAGATATATACTGGTGGATGCGCAACGGCGAGGCGGTTGAACACCTCACCAAATTCAGGCATAACCCGCGGTACTTAAGCTCGGTAGAAATTAATGTGCCGGCACAGCACATCAGTACCGATCTGAAGGCGATGTTAGCCCAGGCTGAATTTGTGCTGCTAAATGTGCCCGCCGCTTTTTTAAAGGATGCCCTGTCGGGGATTACCCCGCAGGACCTGGAGGGTAAAAAGATCGTATCGGCCATTAAAGGTATCGTGCCAGATGAGAACCTCATCATCGGCGAGTTTTTGAACCAGCGTTATGGTATACCCTTCAACAACCTCCTTGTGTTAAGCGGCCCCTGCCATGCCGAGGAGGTGGCACTGGAGAAGTTATCGTACCTAACCATCGCTTCACCCGATACCGAGCTGGCTGCCCGCTTTGCCGGGATGATAGATACCCGCTACATTAAAACCATCGTATCCGACGACATCTACGGCACCGAATACAGCGCCGTACTGAAGAATATTTATGCTATTGCCAGCGGCATTTGCCATGGTTTAGGTTATGGCGATAATTTCCAGGCGGTGCTGATCTCAAACGCCATACGTGAGATAGAGCGCTTTGTGGAAGCCATACATCATATCGATCGCGACATTAAAGAGTCGGCCTATTTGGGCGATTTGATGGTGACCGCCTATTCGCAGTTTAGCCGCAACCGTACCTTTGGCAATATGATAGGCAAGGGCTACACCGTAACATCGGCCCAGTTGGAGATGAACATGGTGGCCGAGGGCTATTATGCAGTAAATTGTCTACACCAGATCAACAAACAGCACAATGTATATATGCCTATTTGTAATGCTGTTTACAATATTTTATACCAAAAACGCTCTCCGTACAACGAAATGAAACATTTGGCAGAAAATTTGAGTTAGTTATACCATAACTGAATTAAAATTGCCTGTTATGAAAAATGTGTTCAGAACCGTGATGTTCGCGGCAAGCTTATTTGCTGCCGGCCAAACACACGCCCAAACTCACCAGGACTCTACCCTGGGCCACAAGATCAATAAAACTGCTAAAAAGGTAGGCAACGCCACAGCCACTACGGCAAAAAAGGTGGGCAATACTACCGCTGCTACTGCCAAAAAAGTAGCCAATAAAACCTCAGAGTTGGCCGCCAAGGGCGATGCCGCCGTTATCGACCAGAAAATGGATGGCAAGGTAGCGCCCAACGGAGAGACCGTTTACATTAATAACAAAGCACAATATTATTACGTAAACAAGAAAGGGCACCGGGTTTACCTTAAAAAATCTCAGCTGATAGATAAACCCTAATGTTAAAAATACGTCTTAAAGATATTAAACAGATAAAGCCGCCTTTTTTAGGCGGCTATTTTAGAGCAGATACTGCCATATGAAAACGTTCATCCTGATATTTATCCACCTGGCATCGGCAACTGTGCTGTTTATTGGTTCGTGCGCGCATTCGCCGAAAAATAAATTAAAAGGCGATTGGAAAACAAAGGATGGCAGCACCAAACTCACCATCACCGACGATAAATTTACCGAAAATGCTGGATCGCCCGTTACCGAAGACTACTTTATGAAGGGCGATACCATCTACACCTCCTTCGAGGGTAACCAGCCATTTACCAAATTTGTAGTACAAAAGGTAGATGACCATAACCTAAGCCTGCTTTACCCGGATGCGATAAAGGTGGATTTTGTACGCTAAGCCTTTCTGGTCCCATCCCGGTATTATTGCTTTTTTTCCGGCAAAAAAATTAATATCCTCATTATTAGGTTTTATAAATTAAAGCTTCGGCGCGCTACACTAAATAATTAGTTGCCCCGTTCTGTTCTTTTCAAACTAAAACCTATAAAAATCATGCGCAAATTATTATTAGCATTTGTTATTGTAACAGCAGCCTTAAACGCAAAGGCACAAACCGAAAAAGGGACGCTTTATTTAGGCGGCAGCGTATCTTACTTTAATCAAAAAAGCAACACGAGTGGCTCCTATTTTTATCAGAATCAGCAATTGAATGTAAAGCCAACCATTGGGATGTTCGTGGGTTCTAAATGGGCAATTGGTATTACACCTATGTATAGTTATTATAAAGATTCGTCGTTTACCCAGGGGCCGGGCTACACATCGTCTACTTTAAGCAAATCAAAAATGCTGGGCGGCGGTATTGATGTGCGGTATTATATTACCTTAGGGCAGCAATTTGCCTTTTTTCCGCAGTTTAATGGCTCGTACCTCACATCCGCAGGCCATAGCAACTCTCCAAACACCGATCATGTTTTCTCTGCGGCAATAAGCCCCAACTTCGCTTTTTTTGCAACTAAAAAAATAGCCGTTAACATGGCTTATGGGGCATTGTTATATCAGCAGGGCCGTTCTTTTTCGCAAGTTAGCGGGCCTGCAACCAAAACAGAGATGTTTGGTATCAGCGCCAGCGGTGGTGTTAGTTTGGGGGTAAGCTATCATTTTACAAAATAACCGTCGGGAAAAGCGTATTTAATAATAAATTCGCTTTTCCACCGGCTTATGTCTTTCCAGTTAATTTTAGATAACGTATCCAAACACATCCGGCTTACCGAAGCCGAAATGGAATTGTTCACCTCGTACCTGCTGCCAAAAAAGTTAAAAAAGAAGGAGCTTTTATTGCAGCAGGGCGAGGTTTGCAAATACTCGGCCTTTGTAACTTCGGGTTGCCTGCGCGGATACAGTATCGATAAAAACGGTACCGAGCACGTCCTCAGCTTTGCCCCGGCCGATTGGTGGATGGCCGATATGTACAGCCTCATCAGTCAGCAACCCGGTGTGTTGAACATCGAGGCGCTGGAAGAAACCGAAATGCTGCTGCTATCTAAAGTAAACCAGGAGAAGCTTTACGCCGAGATCCCCAAGTTCGAACGCTTCTTCCGTATCCTGGCCGAAAAATCCCTCGTAGCCAATCAACAACGCCTGATAGACCGCCTTAGCCTGACCGGCGAGGAGCGGTATAAGATTTTCTGCAACCGCTACCCTACGCTTATCAACCACCTGCCGCAAAAGCAGATTGCTGCTTATATTGGGGTTAGTCCGGAATTTTTGAGCAGGGCACGGGCCGAGATGGCAAAAGCGCGGTAACGCACACACACATCGTCAATAGCGAGGAGCGTAGCGACGTGGCTATCCCCGGTTCGAAGGTAAATCTTGCATAATGTCTCTGCTCATCGGGGATAGCCACGCTATCGCTCGCTATGACGTACAGTTTAATAACTCCACCTGTTTTCTTGACCTACATCATGAATTTCCTGTAAAAACAGGGATAAATTTGTATCAACAAAAACAAGAAAAGGAGAATTATCAATCATGGCTAACACCGTATTACATAAAGCCAATACCCGTGGTTTTGCAGACCATGGCTGGCTGAAAAGTCATCAAACATTTAGCTTCGCCGGTTATTACGATCCGCACCGTATCCACTTCGGCGCACTGCGTGTACTGAACGACGACGTTGTTTTGGGCGGAGGTGGCTTTGGCAAGCACCCGCACGATAATATGGAGATCATCTCGATACCTTTAGAGGGCGACCTGGAACATAAGGACAGTATGGGCAATACCGCTGTGATCAAGCACGGCGATATACAGGTAATGAGCGCCGGTACCGGTATCTACCACAGCGAGTATAATAAAGATGCTGCCGAAGCGGTTAAGTTTTTGCAGATATGGGTATTCCCTAACAAACGCAATGTAGACCCACGGTACGACCAGGTAACACTCGATCCTGCCGACCGCCACAATAAGCTGCAACAGATCCTCTCGCCCGATAAGGACGACGCCGGCGTATGGATCTATCAAAATGCCTGGTTCCACATGGGCAATTTTGATAAAGGCGTAAGCAGCGAATACAACCTTAAAGCCGAAGGCAATGGCGTATACATATTTGTGCTGAAAGGCGATGTAAAAGTGAACGACCAGTTGCTGAATACCCGCGATGGCTACGGCATTTGGGATACCGAAAAATTTACCATCACCGCCGAAACTGATGCCGAGTTTTTGCTGATGGAAGTACCGATGGAGTTTAAGTATTAAATGAGAGGATAAAGAGAAGCTGTTCCCTCCCACCGGGAGGGGTGTGGTGGGATCATGAAGTGGCAGGAGGGGTTTATACGATATTACATCCTGACTAAACCCCTCCTCCCTACACTCTCCCGATGGGCGGAATCGCACGCTCCCCGTACTTTAATTTTAATCATATCAAATGAACAAAACAGAAATTCTGGCCGTATGCCGCCACCCCGAAATATTGCAGACCATTATCAGGTTGATCAATAACAACCCCGAATGGAATGGCACCGGCGCAACCGACGAGCACCAGGCAATGGTGCTTTTTACCGCGCGCCCATTTGATGTGGTATTAATGGGCAGCGGGATGGATGCCATATCGGCAGATAAGATAAAACCCGCATGCCGGGCTATTAATCCGCTTGTGAAATTTATACAGCATTATGGCGGCGGCAGCGGTTTGCTTACAGCCGAAATATACGGGGCCCTGACCCCTCCCAAACCCTCCCCAAAGCATCGGGCTTAAAGAATTTTCGATAAGGAAATCTCCACTTCGGGGGAGATTTAGAGGGGTTGCTTTTTCACCACCAATATATTCAACGGCGGGAAAGTCATTAAATAGTTAGCCCCCATCATTTCGGTATCCAACCCCAACTGCTTAAAGTTATACCGGTATTCGTGCATGTGCCTAAAATCGGAAATAACGGCTGTGCCGCCTTTCTTTAATACCCGGGCAATTTCCTGGCAGGCCTGTAAGCGCCGGGGCTTTTCGTAAATATTATGGATACACAGGTTCGATAATATCACATCAAAGGTTTCATCGGCAAAACTCATTTCCGTAGCGTCCTCACTCATAATAGCGCATTTATTGCCTACCTGCTCCAGCACAGCATTTTTGATGGTGTTTTCTCTTTTGTTCCGGCTCAGGTCGGTATTGCTCCAGGTATCTATCCCGGTAGACCGGCCTGTGTTGAGCTGTTTGGCGGCGCCTATCATCAGCAAACCCAGGCCAGTGCCTACATCCAGCACCTGTTCGTTACCCTTCCAACTGATCAGGCTCAGCATCCGGTCGCGGTGGTGATATTTCCCGTTTAACGAATATAGCAGCATCAGCAAACCAGCCAATACACAGGATGCGCCCGACCATATAAAGCCACGCGTATCGATATCCGTACTGCCAACTTTTACATGCGGAAAAATAATAACGGTAATAATGAGGATAGTGCCCAAAATAACAAGGTTACGGACAACGCCGGGCGCGTCGATACCGTAATTAACCTTGCCCGGTGATGAGGTAGGGTTCATTTGTTTTTTCAGTAAGAGGGTTTAATCAATGCTTTAAAGTTAAAAAATAAACTATAAATTTCCGACACAATGCCCGCAGAAAAAAAATACCGCAAGATCCGCCCCGTGCAGTTAATAGCCGTTATCTTTTTTACCGTGTCCGGTGGCCCTTACGGGCTTGAACCTTTGCTGGGTTACGCGCACGAACATGGCGCCCTGCTATTATTATTAATAACCCCGCTTTTGTGGGATGTCCCCGCCATATTTACCGTGCTTGAACTGAACAGCATGATGCCCGTTACCGGCGGCTATTACCAGTGGGTGAAACATGCGCTTGGCCGCCGCTTTGGCTTTTACGAGGGCTGGTGGACCTGGCTATACACCTTTGCCGATCTGGCCATCTACCCTGTATTATTTATCCAATACGCCACTTTCTTTTTCCCGGGGATAGCCGCTTATAAAATACCCGTTTGCCTGGTTATTGTATGGTTCTCGGCCGCGCTGAATATTTGGGGCATTGTGCCGGTTGGGCGGGTGGCTGTTGCGCTTGGCGCCATTTTGCTGGTACCGTTCCTGGTACTTTTCGCGGTGTTTGCAAGCCATCATACCGGCGGTTTCCTGTTGCCGCCGCCATCGTTAAAGGGCATCGACTATCCATCGCTGGGCTTAGGCATTTATACCGTGATGTGGAATTGCTTCGGCTGGGATAATGTAACCACTTATGCCGAGGAGGTGGAAAAGCCCGAACGATCGTACTTTGTATCCGTTTTAACCGCTTTTATTTTGGTGATGGTAGTTTACTTTTTAGTGATCGTTACCGCGCAGTTATCGGGCATCAATTATCAAACTTTTGCCGATGAGGGCCTGCCTGCTTTAGGTATGCTGATCGGCGGGCGCTGGCTGGGGGCGTTTATCGCCTTCGCGGGATTATCGAGCACGCTGGGCCTGTACATTGCCAACCTGCTGGCCGTATCGCGCCTGCCGCAGGTAATGGCCGACGACGAATTTCTGCCCGGTCGCCTGCATACCTTGCACCCCCGGTTCAACACCCCTTATATTTCTATCATCGTTTGTTCGGCGCTCATTAGCCTGATGTGCTTCTGGAGCTTTGGCGATCTGATCATTATCGATGTTACCGTTTATGGCGCGGGCCTGTTTTTGGAGTATGTATCGCTGGTGAAGATGCGCATTAACGAGCCTGACCGCACACGGCCTTTCCGTATCCCCTTAAGCACGCGATGGATCTGCATATTGCTGATATTGCCGGTTGGCATTTATACCGTGGCCCTGAGCGGGGTGCTATCGTCTATGTCCGAAGCGTTGAAGCCTGCTTTGTTTGCCATAGGGGCATTGCTAAGCGGCGAGGTGGTTTGGCGATTGATACTTTGGCGGAGGCCGCATTTGAAAGTATAACAGATCTATATAATTTAAAGATGCATCAATATAACTTACAATGGCTTTTTAACCGGTATGATAGCGGCGAACCGCTTAAATTCCTTTTCTTTTGGGGGCATTCCAATAAAACCAATGATAAGGTTGGGAAGTTTTGCTTCAGCCAATGGTATGAGTTGCCTTTTGTGGTTGATGACATCAGCTATAAAACTACCGAGCATTGGATGATGGCGAATAAGGCGCTGCTGTTTGATGATACCCAAACGTACCATAAAATTATTAATGCAGTTAAGCCCGGAGAGGTAAAGGAATTGGGCAGGCAAGTATGTGGCTTTGATGAGATAATTTGGAACAGGGAGCGATATAATATTGTGGTAAAAGGCAACATTCATAAATTTAATCAACATCCGCAATTTGCCCAATACCTTATCAATACCGCCAACCGGATCTTGGTGGAAGCCAGCCTGGTTGATAAAATATGGGGCATTGGCCTGGCACAAGATGCAGAAAATATAAACAACCCGCACTTTTGGAACGGACAGAATTTATTAGGCTTCGCCCTGATGGAAGCGCGCGATCTTTTAAAAGAATATGGCCATTTCAGTGCTGTAATTTCGCCGGTGGCTATCCCCTGGAAGGCGCACCCTGAAATTCATCCCTATGATATGTTTTGGCAAATGGGTGACGGTGAAAGCCTTGCCATGCGTTTTTGGGCATGGTACGATGAGCTGGACCTGCGCGAACAGTTGATCTTTAAATTAACCAATCCTGTGCCGTATGTATGGCGCGAAATTTTTGATTTTAATGAGTAATATACTACCCTGCAAACAAAAGCAACCGTACGCTACTGCCCTGAAGTCTAAAACTTCAGGTATATATGTACGTAGTCTGGAACTGCGGGACAGCTGAGCCCATAATTTGTACACGCAAAACCACACCCAAAGGCAAATAGCCCGGCTGTTAAAGAGTGTTGGTACGGTTAGCCAGTTGCTGCGGGAAGAAGAGAGTTAAATAGCCCAATGCTATAACTAATTTATTTAATCATCATGCAATTGCTTGCATTATTATCTGTTTATTAATTAAAAATTTTACATACCAATACGTATGTAAAATTTTTCTAAATATCTTATAATCTGCGCTTTAAGATGTCGAAAATAATACTACTTTTACAGTCCTGATTAATTATTGATTTTAAACCCTATTGTATGTCAAAGCGCAATATGCTGGCAGGCTGCGGACTTGTTTTGCTTTTTTTGTGCTCGTGCAGGCTTAACCAAGACCCTAAGCCGGCGAGCTTTATTCAATATCGAAACGACAGGGAAGTAGTCCCTTTGCTGGCAAGCAGTGCTCCTGCGGCCGTTAATGTGGTTATTTTAGGCGATGGTTATGAAAAGAAGGACCTACAGGTGGGAGGCGAATTTGATACAAAGGCGAAGGGCGTGGTCAACTATCTTTTTACAACCGCTCCGTTTAGTTCGTATAAAGAATACTTCAATATTTACGAGGTTTGCGCCGAATCAAAAGATAACAAACCCGGAAACAATGTTCCAAATGAAAATACGGCTTTTAATACCGCGCTTTTAACTGCCACAAATTTATTTAGTGCTAACAATAAAAAATGCAGTGATTACGCACGCCTGGCTGTTTCAAACGGAACGATCAACCTGATCATCCTATTGGTGAATAATGCCGAAAATGCAAGCTACTTAGATAATCAACTGGATATAGTGCCTGCGGGCGACAAGTATTTAAGCGTACTGTTGCATAAAATAGGGCATACCTTTGCCGATCTTGGCGAGGAAAGTGCCAACACCGGCGATCAACCTGTTCTTAAAAACGCCGTTGCCGGCTACCCCAATTTAGATGTCACTACCGATCCGGCAAAGGTAAAGTGGGCATCATACCTGAAGTTAAAAACCTATTCGCCCGTGGTTGGTATCTACGAGGGTGGATATTTTGTGTCAAAGGGAGTTTATCGCCCTGAACAAAACAGCGTAATGCGCGATCCTTATACTTATTCAAACTTTAACGCCCCATGCCGCGAGGCGATAGCAAAACGGATATGCAAAATTACCGGTGTTACTTTTAATTTGAACGATTTTTTAGACAGGGACAAAAACTCGATACAGCCAAGGATCGTACCTGTTACAACACCCCCGGTGTCGCCGGTGAAGCCCAATCCTATTCCAGGGCCCTGGGCGCCAGATGTATCTTACTGATGAACGCGCGATATTAATATATCACGCTCCCGCAGGTTTAGCGCAGCGTAACCTGTGGGCATAATTCGCGGAAGTTTTTAAACTTCCGCGATACCAGGCACCGGTTGATTTCCACCACAACTCCCAGCCTTCAAACCAGCGCCAGCATAGGAGCTTATAAAATATTTCCCTCAACGCTTCTACACAAAATAAAATCCTGATCATCTTCCGATAGTTCATCTGTTTCACTAACAGGATCAAGACTTAAGTAATATCCCTTGTCTGATTTAAAAAACTTGTACCTTTCTACATTATAAAAATAACGTGTATTATTATAATAGAAGCCGTATTCAATTACATCTGCAAAATGCACCCTTAACGTAGTTTCTGTTTGTTGAATTCTATTGCGCGAAATAAAATACACATCGATACACAGTTTATAATCGCTCATGTAAATGTCAAAGCGCGAAACCACAGCATCGTGAATGTAATAGCTACCTTTGGTTAGTTTAAGTAAGTCTTCATTTTTGTAAACAGGTTCCATAAAAAAGGCTCCCCGTTAGGGAGCCTCAATTTACATATTTTCAAAAACCTTTCAGCTTTCGCCTTTAACCTTTTACCTCAAATTCTCACGTTCCAAACTCAGGCGTGGTCACTTCGCTTTCTTCAAACTCGTAATCGGTTAGTGGCGGGCACGAGCAGATCAGCGTTCTATCGCCGTAGGTGTCGTTAACCCTGCCAACCGATGGCCAAAATTTGTAGGCCGCAACGTAAGGCAGCGGGAAGGCTGCTTTTTGGCGGGTATATGGGTGTTCCCAATCATTACCGGTAACTACGCCAACGGTATGCGGGGCATTCTTCAACGGGTTGTCGGTTTTATCCGATAAGCCTTTTTCTACATCGTCAATTTCATGACGGATGCTGATCATGGCATCGCAGAAACGGTCAAGCTCGTGCTTCGGTTCCGATTCGGTAGGCTCTACCATCACGGTACCCGCAACCGGGAACGATACAGTAGGCGCGTGGAAACCATAGTCCATTAAACGTTTGGCAATATCCGTAACCTCGATGCCGAAGTTTTTGAACGCGCGGCAATCCAGTATCATTTCGTGCGCGCAGCGGTCGTTAGCGCCGGTGTATAATACCGGGTAGTGGTGCTGCAGGCGCGCTTTAATATAATTGGCGTTCAGGATAGCGTAGCGGGTAGCATTGGTCAAGCCATCACCGCCCATCATAGCGATGTAGGCGTGCGAGATGATCAATATCGAGGCCGAACCCCATGGCGCTGCCGAAACAGCCGGGATTGATTTGCCTTTATCAATATCTACCACCGCGTGACCGGGCAGGTAAGGCACCAGGTGTTTAGCCACACCGATAGGGCCCATGCCGGGGCCGCCGCCGCCGTGAGGGATACAGAATGTTTTATGCAGGTTAAGGTGGCAAACGTCGGCACCTATGTTGGCCGGACTGGTTAAGCCTACCTGCGCGTTCATGTTTGCGCCATCCATATACACCTGGCCGCCATTCTGGTGAATGATCTCGCAGATCTCGATGATCGATTCTTCAAAAACGCCGTGGGTTGATGGATAGGTCACCATCAGGCACGAAAGTTCGTTTTTATATTGCTCGGCTTTGGCGCGCATATCGGCCACATCAATGTTTCCGTTCTCGTCGCATTTTACCACAACTATCTTCATACCCGCCATAGCAGCCGAAGCAGGGTTGGTACCGTGTGCCGATGATGGGATCAGCGCGATGTTACGGTGATGATCGCCGCGGTCCATATGGTAAGCGCGGATAACCATCAGGCCGGCATATTCGCCTTGAGCGCCTGCGTTTGGCTGCAAGCTCATAGCAGCGAAGCCGGTGATCTCGCTCAGCCAGTTGTTCAGTTCATCAAATAACTGCATATAACCGCCGGTTTGATCGGCTGGCGCAAAGGGGTGCATTTTGCCAAAGTCGGCCCAGGTAACGGGTACCATTTCGGTAGTAGCGTTCAGCTTCATGGTGCACGATCCTAAAGCGATCATCGAGTGGCAAAGCGAAAGGTCTTTCGTTTCCAGCGATTTGATATAGCGCAGCATTTCGTGCTCACTGTGGTGGCTGTTAAATACCGGGTGGGTTAAATAAGCCGATTTGCGCTGTAAATTAGTTGGGATAACGGTTTGTAGTTTAGCTTGCAGGCCGTCAAAATCAACATCGTTAATGGTCTTGCCTTTTACTTTGGCAAAGAATTTTACGATGGTTTTGATATCCTCCGGCGATGTCGTTTCATCGATAGCGATAGAGATCTGCGAGCCTTTGTAGTGGAAGTTAACCTCGTTATTTAAAGCTTCCGAATGTATCGGGTTAACCAGGTTACCCAGGTCAAATTTTACGGTATCAAAGTAAGCGCTGTTCAGCTGCTCGTAACCCAATTGCTCCAGCGACTGGCTTAACAAAACAACCAGGCCGTGGATACGCTCGGCGATCAGCTTCAAGCCTTGCGGGCCGTGGTAAGCGGCATACATACCGGCCATAATAGCCAGCAGCGCCTGCGCGGTACAAATGTTTGATGTTGCCTTATCGCGGCGGATATGCTGCTCGCGGGTTTGCAGGGCCATGCGCAGGGCATAGTTACCGGCGCTATCAATAGTTACCCCAATGATACGGCCCGGCATGCTGCGTTTGTATTCATCCTTAGTGGCAAAGAAAGCCGCGTGCGGGCCACCAAAGCCCATCGGTACGCCAAAGCGCTGCGATGTACCTACTACAATGTCGGCACCCCACTCGCCCGGAGGCGTAAGCAATACCAGGCTCATCAAATCGGCCACTACAGTTAGCTTGATACCTTTAGCGTGGGCATCTGCGGCAAAACCGGCGTAGTCGTAAACCTGTCCGTCGCCGGCAGGGTATTGCACAATGGCGCCGAACATGTTCTCGTTAAGCTCAACCGTGCGGTGGTCGCCTACCTGCAGGGTAATGCCATAAGGCTCCGACCGTGTTTTTAAAATATCGATAGTTTGCGGCAACACCTCTTCGGATACAAAGAACACGCTGGCCTGTTGGTTTTTACGCAGGCTGTACTGCATAAACATGGCCTCGCCGGCGGCGGTACCTTCGTCCAGTAACGATGCGTTGGCAATTTCCATTCCGGTTAAATCGATAACCATGGTCTGGAAATTTAGCAGGGCCTGTAAGCGGCCCTGGGCAATCTCAGCCTGGTAAGGGGTATATTGGGTATACCATCCGGGATTTTCTAAAATATTACGCTGAATAACACCGGGAACGATCACATCGTGATAACCCTGGCCAATATAGCTTTTAAATACCTTGTTTTTTGAAGCGGTTTGCCTCAGCGTGTTCAGGTAATCAAACTCGCTTAAAGCGGCAGGCAGGTTAAGCGGTTGCTTCAGCCTGATCTTTGCCGGCACGGTTTGATCTATCAGTTCATCCAGCGAGTTTACGCCAACTGTTTTCAGCATTTGCGCTGTATCAGCCTCGTTTGGAGCAATGTGTCGCGATTGGAATTTTTCCTGGTAAGCGGTGTTAAGTGTCATGAAATGTTTGTCCCCTTGTTAGTTTGCGCAAAGGTACAATTTTAACAAATCACTAACAATCAGTAAACAAATCGTGACAATCAATTTACCCGCGCAATTACAAAGCCAGTTGCCGCAGGTACATTTGGATGGTATTTTCTAACCCATAATACAAGGCGTCGCTAATCAGGGCGTGGCCTATACTTACCTCCTGTAAACCCGGGATATTTTGCGCGAAGTATTGCAGGTTGTGCAGGTCAAGATCGTGCCCGGCGTTTAAGCCTAAGCCCAGCTTTTGCGCCGCCTGCGCCGCGTGGATGTATGGCGATATCGCCTGCTCGCGGTTTTGGTGATAATGGCTGGCATAGCCCTCGGTATACAGTTCAATGCGGTCGGTGCCGGTTTCGGCGGCGCCCTCCACCATCTTTACATCGGGGTCTACAAATATCGATACACGGATACCATGTAATTGAAAGATGCTGATCATCTCCTTTAAATAATCCTTATGCTTAATGGTATCCCAGCCATGGTTGCTGGTGATCTGGCCCAATACATCGGGTACCAGGGTAACCTGTTCGGGCTTATTAGAAAGCACCAGGTCGATAAATTTTTGCTCCTGGCAATTGCCTTCGATATTGAATTCGGTGGTAACGATCTCCTTCAGATCGAACACATCCTGGTAACGGATATGCCTTTCGTCAGGGCGCGGGTGCACGGTAATGCCCTGCGCGCCAAAGCGTTCGCAATCTTTGGCCACCTGTATCAAATCGGGATTATTGCCCCCGCGCGAATTACGCAGCGTGGCTATTTTATTAATATTTACGGATAAGCGGGTCATATATATACCAGGTAAATTTTTTGTGGCAATTGAATACGATTAACAAACCTAAACTGCATTTAGGTTTAATTATTTGCAATGTTAAAGGAAAGGGTTTATTAAACCTATTTTAGTTTTGAATTTGCAAGTTAACGGCAGTCATATCATTAGTGGTTAACGGAAAATGCGGGGTAAGGAGGAGAGGTTTTAATCTATAGGAAAGAATGGTTGATTTCGATTAACTACCGATTTCAACAATCTGTTCACCACTTTCTAACAACTGTTTGGCTTGCGGTAGCGCGGTTTTTAATATCTGGAACATCCGGCTGTTTGAGGTGTTTCCGCAAGTGACCCATATTAATTGAGGAGGGATACCATGCAATTCTATCAATTTTACAAAATCTGCATCTTTGCTTAAAATCACTACAGATTGTGCACGGGCGGCCTTAAATATATCTATGTCCGAGGCGTACAACATATCTAAGGAACGCATGGAAACTGCGTTAATATCAGTAAAGGATTCATTTATCCACAAGGCAATAACAGGCGAAAGCTGTGCATCCACCCAAATCTTCATGCAGCTATAATTGGGTGATCAAGCCGGCTACCCGCATATTTAAGTGCGGCTTCAATATCTTCCTTTTCAAGATCGGGTAGTTCTTCCAACACTTGTTCCTGGGTAAGGCCTGATGCCAGTAAGTCAAGCACGTCAATTACACGGATTCGCATCCCCCGTATACAAGGGCGTCCTCCGCATTGTAACAAATTAACTGTTATACGCTCTTTCCAGCTCATATACAAATATAGTACTTAAATCTTCTTTCCTATATTAGCCTATTCAATATTCCTTTAAAAGTCTTTGATATGATCAAATCATTTTTACTATCGGCCTTTGCCTGCTGCGCTTTTGTGGCGGCCAACGCGCAAACCTTAACCATTCCGCAGCCTATGGCCAAAACCTATGCCAACGGTACCCGCGGTATGGATGGCAAACCCGGCAAAAACTTCTGGATGAACCACGGGAAGTATGATATTGCCATCACCGTTAACCCGCCGCACAGTACGGTTAAGGGGGTGGAACACATTACCTATTATAACGAAAGCCCCGATAAACTGGATAGCCTGAACATGAAGCTGATCGTTAACAGTCACCGCCGCGGGCCTGTGTCGGCACCGGGCGCTACGCCAAGCCCTACCGATGGCTTGCAGGTTGACGAGATCTCGGTTAACGGCACCAAAACCACCTGGGATAATGCCAAAGTTTCGGAAACCAATTACATGATGCCACTGGCCAAACCCTTGCTGCCGCACCAGTCGGTAACGCTGGATATTACCTGGCACTACCTGATGGTACAGGGCCGCGGCCGCGAAAGTATTATCGACCCGACTACCTTTTATATCGCCTATTTCTACCCTCGCGTATCGGTTTATGACGATTACAAAGGCTGGGATACCCAACCTTTTGGTGGTGGCTTAGAGTTTTATAACGATTTGAACGACTACACACTGAGCGTAACCGTTCCGAAGGATTTTATTGTATGGTCGACAGGTACACACCTGAACCCTGATGAAGTTTTGAAACCAGAGATAGCGGCACGCCTGAAAAAATCGTTCACCAGCGATTCTACCATCCACGTGGCCACGGCTAAAGATCTGGCCGATAAGGTAGTTACCGCTCAAAACGCCACCAACACCTGGAAGTTTAAAGCATCCAATATCAGCGATATGGCCGTAGCCGTGAGCGACCATTACGATTGGGATGCCGGCAGTGTAATTGTTGACGATAAAACCAAACGCCGCGTGAGCATGCAGGCCGCGTTCCCTGATGCTTCGGAAGATTTCCATCATTCGGTACAGCATGGCCGCCACTCGCTGGCCTGGTTCTCGCGTAACTGGCCGGGCGTACCTTATCCGTTCGAGAAATCGACCGCGGTACAAGGCTTTGCCGATATGGAGTTCCCGATGATGATGAACGACAGCCATCAAACCGACCTGGGTTTTGCCCAACTGGTGCAAGACCATGAGCAAGCCCACACCTATATGCCTTTTTACATGAGCACCAACGAAAGCTACTACGCCTTTATGGACGAGGGCTGGGCCACAACTTTCGAATACCTGATAGGTATTGAAGAAAAAGGCCAGAAGGGTGCCGATGATTTCTACAAACAATTCCGCGTTACCCGCTGGATCCACGGCGCGCACGATAAAGAAAATCCTACTATCACCCCATCACCAAATGTTACTTTCGGCGCGGGCAATAACTCGTATGGCAAAGCATCGTTAAGCTACTTGGCGTTGAAGGATCTGCTGGGCGATGACCTGTTCAGGAAAGCGCTGCATACCTATATGGATAACTGGCACGGCAAGCACCCTATCCCCTGGGATTACTTTAACTCGATGAAGGCCGGCTCGGGCAAAAACCTCGATTGGTTCTTTTACAACTGGTTCTACACCCCGTCTTATGTCGATCTGAGTTTGGCCAACGTAAGCATATCGGGCAATAAATACACGCTGGATATTAAGAACGTAGGCGGCTTCGCCAATCCGTTCAACGTGGTAGCCACTTATGCCGATGGCTCTACCGAAAGCTTCCACCAAACCCCGGCCGTTTGGGAAAAAGACCAAAAGCAGGCGATAGTAAACGTAAAAGCCGCTAAACAGGTTAAAAGCATTACCATTGATAATGGCATTTATATGGATGCCAACGAAAAGGATAATACCTGGACAGCGCAATAGTTTAAAGCATTCCGCAAACAGAAAGAGCTGGTTAAATAACCAGCTCTTTCTGTTTGCGGAATATCTGTTATCATTTAACTTGACATTTTTTAAAAGACGCATCAGCCTTTATCTGCGATGATGCTATAAATGCACTGCGCGTTTATCGGCTACACGTAAACAAAGGAGGCACAGGGAACGCTTAACGCATGAGGGGTAAAATTTTGCCAATAAAAAAGCCGCCCTGCGTTGCAAAGCGGCTTTTTATTGCGGATCAATATCAGGATAATAGTTGCCCCATACCGTTAGCTTTCAGAAAATCGGGGGTAAGGATCTTTAATATCATTTCGCCCAGTTTAACAAATAGGTTTAACCCCCGCCGAGGGTCGAACATGGTATCCATCCGATTGGTATAACTGTCATCGAGTGCGCCGGCGTTTACCAGGTTGTTGATGATGGCCTGCGACAAGGCGTGCATGTTGGCGGTACCCATCAGGTCGGGGTAGTACGTAACATGCTGCAGGGCAAGCTGCGCCAGGAACAGCGCCACGTTCTCAATTTCAAGGAACAATACTTCCAGTATTTGTATCAACGCCCTGCCTTCAGCGCCATATTTGCCGATGATGTAGGCTTCCAGTTCGTCCAGCAACTCGTCGAGCGTTTGTTCGTTGGCAATATCTTCAATATATACATTTAGCTGCGCCTTTATCAGTTGGGCTGCTTCGCCGGTGATTTTCAAGGCTTGTAAAACTTCGTCTATGCCGATATCAAAAATAGCCTGCACAATTTCGGCTGCCGAAAAAGCGCGAGTTTGGGTAATGCCCACCTGCCCCGGAAGCGGTGGTGTTTGCGGCTGAAGCTGCGTGTAATAACCACCGTTGGGTACCGAGGCCGAACCAATAAGGCTTTGCGATAAAGCACCGGCGGCAATGCCTTTTAAAAGCGCGCCGGGTTGCAGGTATGGATAATATAAAAACGGCACCTGCTCAACCATATTAGGTTCCCAGCCATGCGGAACAGGATCCAGCTTGTTCCAGAAACGGAGTGTGCGGGTGCCCATTACATAGCTATGATGATCGGAGAAAGCTTTATTACCCGGCGATGCGCCCGCGGTAGGCATGGCCGATACTACTACCTTACGGTCGGGGTTCCACATGTGTAAAGTTTGATCGAGGTACAGGGCCAGTACCGACGATTGCGCCCCGCCCAGGCTATGGCCGGATACAGCCAGCGTTACCGGGTGTGGTGTTTGGGCAAAAGTAAACTTCAGGTAGTCGATAAGGGTAGTGCCCGTGGTTTGATCCCTTAGGGTAAGCAAATGCTGTAAACCAACAGCGGTACCGTTTGATATGCAAACCGTTTCGCCCTCGGTTTGTATGCCTGGCTCTAACAGTTCCTTCCACGCAACCATGGTGCGCACGTCAAAGTCTTCAACAAGCCAGCCGTATTTAGATACCGGGTTGGTGGCCGATACGGCTACCACATATTGCCCCTTATCGTTAGCGGCAACATACATGGCATTAGTTACAACCTCGCGCTTAGGGTTTTTGGCATCCATGCCGTACGAGCCTACTACCGGCCCCCATACCACCACCCAGTTGTCCATAAACTTCTGCATGTCGGCATTGGCAAGCAGGGCCTGCAATAGCGTGTTTAGGTCGTGGGTAAGTTCATGGTCGGTGCCTTTTTTATCGCTCGCCAGGTTAGAGAACATGTTAAGTGCAAACACCTGCTGCACAAAGTTAAAGCGGGATGAAATTTTCATGAGAAAGGTTTGAGATTTTTGAAGAATAAGGTTTACAATTGAAATATTACTCTCAAATATAATATTTATAGCTTTAAGGAATAATTAAGCACAAAAAATAAATCGCTTAAAGCCCTAACAATCGTTTACAAAAAAGCATACAGGCAAAATGATTGCCCGTATGCTTAAATATTCATCAAAAAATCCCTCAATTATTTACTCAAACGCTTTACGCTATACATTTGGAATAGCAGCGAACTCACGATCAGCATCAACCCGCAATAAAACCCGGTGGTAAACTCGCGCCCCTCTTTAAAAATAACTATTGCCAGCAGGATGGTATAAAGCGGCTCTAAATTGAATGTAAGGCTCACTGTAAACGAAGAGATCTTTTTCAGCGCCGCGTTGATGAGGAAGTAAAGCAACACGGTGCAAAAAGCCGCCAAAACAAGTAGCCAGCCAAAGTCGGCCGCAGATGGGATGAGCAAATTAACCGGCGTGATCCAAAGCACCAATGGCATCAGCAGCGTAAGCCCGATAGAGCCGCCGCCCATTTGCCAAAGCATAAAGGTGGCGCTATCATAGTCTTTAACAATCCGCTCGCTATACAAGGTATACAAGGCCGAGAACATGGAAGAAAACACACCCAGGATAATACCTGTACGATAACTGGCATCCATCCCGAATATCAACCCGATGCCGCAAAGCGTAAGGCTGCTGAGCAGTAGCTCCTTTATAGATAATTTGCGCCTGTTGATAACCGGCCCAAGGATGGCATTGAAAAAGCTGCTGAGGGCAAAGCACACCACCCCGACAGAAACATTTGAATACTTGATACTGCCATAAAACAGGATCCAGTGGATACCTAATAAAAGACCGGTAAAGCCGATCTTTAGTTTTGATGAATTTGTAATGGCCGTGAATTTGCCTTTAACGGCAAAAAATAGCAGCATGATCAATGCTGAAAAGAATAAACGGTACCAACTGATCAGCGCCGCGTTAAGGGTGATCAATTTGCCGAATATACCGGTGAAGCCCGCCAAAATAAGGGCGATATGTAATTTAATATATGCTTGTTTCATTTTTTAAAATTTGAAGATACGTTGATGCGCCCCTTGCCCGTGAAAGCAGGAATGTACCATTAATTATAGTCCTTTGATCTATAAAAATGAAGCTGGAGGAGGAAGACAGCTAACGTTAAGCATAGTAGGGCAAAACTACTATAAATTATTGGCGATTAGTAGCTTTTTGTTTGGCAAGCCACTCGTTGCGCTTATTGCTAAGGTATTTCCTTACGGGGATATCATAAACTACCATTACCAGGTACGCGAACCCGATCAACAGGATAACCGAGGTGATGACAATGAGCGACAATTGCGCGGTACCCGGTTTATGACTGAGGTAGTAGTTGCCGAACATCCATAGAAAGGTATAATGCGTCATGTACAGGGGGTAGGAGATCTTCCCCGAAAAATTGCAAAGCTTTTTTAAGCCCGGTGTTAAAGTGGCGCCCGCGCCCAAAGCAATTAGCAGGGGGAAATAAAACAGTACGACCAAAGGTTCGGATACCCAGTTCCATTTATTAAACGGCATAATAAAAGCCAGGAACAGTAATAGGGCGATGCCGGTAAAACCCAGCTTGTTTTTGATGATAAAGTTGTAGCGGTAAACCAGCAACCCCGCTAAAAACGAATAGGATATCCGCGCGCAGCCATCCCAAAAGGTAGGGCCGCTCCAGCCGCCCATTAAATTACCCGAACGGTAAGCTACAAAGCAAAGTGCTGCGGCAGCAAGGACGGTTAAAAGCAACAGGTAGCGCCGGGCTATTTTATAAAGCACAAACGCGTAAACAATATTTGCCATATACTCCCAAAACAGCGACCATGCTGGTGCGTTGAAGCTGAACAGGTTAAACCCCCTGTCGCCCATGATGGGGAACGGGCTGATAAGTAACGAACAAAACAAGGTAAGGGCGATCATCCCGGCGCTGTATACTCCCGGATGGCCGACAAACGGATCGAACAGGAAGGCCAGCAGGCCCAGTACCGAGCCTAATATCACCAGCGGGTGCAGGCGGATGACCCTCGATTTAAAAAACTCCGCCATGCCCATTTTGGCTATCCGGTCATCATAAGCATACCCGATAACAAAGCCCGAAAGGCAAAAAAAGAAATCGACTGCCAGGAAACCATGCCCGATAAAGTTTTTGCCGTAATCGCTGTAAACCCATTCCATAAAATGAAATATCACCACGGAGAGGGCAGCTACGCCCCGCAGGCCATCCAATATCTCGAAATGTTGTTTGGTTTGCAGAATTGCCGGCGCGGTTTTGTTGGTATCCATGTTGCGCCAAACTATCTAAAATTAATAATTCAAGCAAATTTATAAGTGAAACCAGCCGGAGATTGCAGACGTACCCATCCGGAAATTGAATTTTAAACTTTAAGTAAACAAAATCAAAAGTGTCTGTAGGGAGACAGGCGCCGGGGTAATTTCCCCGTAGTTTGTGTCATCGTTAGACCGCATACGTTGTGCCATCTTCCCCGCAGTCTGCGTCCTCACAGACCATTCGTACTGTTTACCCATTAAGATCGATTACGGGCTAAAAACGGGGGATTGTTGTAATTTTAAAATAGAGACGACCCCTCGCAACAAATTCTTAATTTTGTCCTCAAAGAAATAAACCACCCATGTCCATATCCACCGAAGAAGAAAGATTAGGGATGCAGCAGGCCAGCGATGCTGTGGCCATTACGCTAAAGAAGATGCGCGAGTATGCCAAACCAGGCATTTCTACCAAAGAACTTGACGATTATGGCGGCGAATTATTGGCGCAAATGGGCGCGCGCTCGGCACCGATATTAACCTATAACTTCCCGGGGCATACCTGCATCAGCATTAACGGTGAGGTGGCGCACGGCGTTCCATCGGCAGATGCCGTCCTGCAGGAGGGCGACCTGGTGAACATCGACGTATCGGCTGAGCTGAACGGTTTTTGGGCCGATAACGGCGGCTCGTTTATTTTAGGTGAGGACATTCACGGCCATGGTAAACTGGTGCAAGCATCGAAAGAGATATTAAAAAAGGCCATCAGCAATATTAAGGGCGGCGTTAAAATATCCGATATCGGTAAGCTGATTGAAACCGAAGCTAAAAAAGCGGGCTATACTGTAATAAAAAACCTGACCGGCCACGGCGTTGGCCGCAGCCTGCACGAGGAACCGCACGAAATAGCCAACTTTTGCGACCGCGATAACCAAACGCGTTTCAAAAAGAATTCGGTGGTAGCGATAGAGACCTTTATTTCAACCCGGTCTACCTATACCGATACCCAGGCCGATGGCTGGACGCTGGTAGGCAACAAGGGCGGCTTTGTTGCCCAGCACGAGCATACCATTATGGTAACCGGCGACCAGCCGGTGATATTCACCGCGCAGAACGGGATTTGGGATTGATAAGTGTTAATGCGATATTTATTGCTGTAATACAATCACCGATGCTAAAAAAGCATACCACTTTATTGCTGCTCATCGCTGCTATACTGTTATTGGTAATAGCCACCTTAAATTACCCCGGTGGCTCGCAGGTTGATAAAAACTCGGTTGGGTATAGCTGGGCCAATAATTACGTGAGCAACCTTTTTGGCGAAACAGCGGTTAACGGCATGCATAACCCCGCCCGCTTTTGGGCGGTTGGCGGCATGGTTTTCCTTTCGGCGGGCTTGGCCTGCTTCTTTGTTAGGTTTGCCAAACGGATACCGCAAAGGGGCGCGGCTAACGTAATTAAATACATCGGCGCCGGCGGCATGGTCTTCACCTTTTTAATAGCTACCCCGCTGCACGATGTGATGATCACCATATCCAGCACCCTGTTTTTAATAGGGATGTTTTACATTACCGTTTTTGTGCTGAAATCTAAACTGCACCTGTTTAAGGTGCTTTGCATCATCGGTCTGCTGATCTTTTATGTTACCCTTTACATGTACGGCATGCACCAGGTAACTTACCTGCCCATTATGCAGAAGATTTGTTTTGCAAGTACCATGGCCCTTGTTTTGGGACTGGAGTATTGCACAGGCGCGGGGGATTTTCAAGCCGGGAAAGCAGGCAAGTAATTTAGCAGGGTTAAAAAAGACTGTGATTAGTGCAATTCCTACCCCCATTGGGCAATCGTTGGACAATTCCGATGTCCCGCTGGAGCAATGTCATTAAGTTACGCTTTTAAGCCCCACCTAAACGGCGAAGCCCTCATGAAATAATCCTCCCCAAAGGGGAGGACTTTAAGAATTTTACGCTTGTGCCGCCTAAGTCTCCCCTACCGGGGGAGATTTAGAGGGGGCTTTATTTGGCTGATCATCCTTAACTTAATGACATTGCCCACAGGGGCTACCTGTTTGTAGCACACGAAAACCCTCAACCTGAAAATTGTAAAATCATCCGCACATTTCCGAACACCACACTGTTTCAAAAGCGACCGTATGTTTACAGATATTTTTTTTGTATCTGGCTGATGAATAGTCGTTTATAAATATGGCACCTGATTTGCGGCATAATCAACCTAAGCAAAAAGCCATGGATAGTAATAACAGGTTCATCGTAAGGCGTACCGACTCGCAGGAGCGATTTGAGGTACTTTGGGAAAAACGCCTGAACGGCGAACCGACCTTAAAAGAGCTGGCCGAAATGGATGAGATCATCAACCGCGATCCCCTGGTGCACCAGTTTGTTTTAAGGGAGATGGAAAAGGAGGCTTTGCCATATTATCATGACGGGCAAGACAGCACGCCGCTGCCGGCAACTTCACCGTTTAAAAAGCTTGTGGCCAAGCTGCGGTCCGTTTTTAAACGGATGATGGTTTTGTTTATAGGGGAAGTGGAGTTGGCGGTTAATTGATTGGGTTATTATTTTTATCGAACTTATAAGTATCGCCTGCGCACTCGTTATATAGCTGTGCCGGTGGCCCCTTAGAGAAATCTATCTTGCAGATACAGGTGTTCTGTTCAGTAGAAAATATCAACTTGTTACCTTGCATATACGTTGGCAATTCATTTGTCATTGTTACATAGTAGTTGCCCAAGTATTTATTCTTATCTGTATACACCAATATTCTATTGGTTGCCCGATGAGCAGCGCCCCAAATCCATGTAGAAGTTACTATTTTATAAGAGTGCTGTTTACCTCCGCTTATCATACCCAAATAAGTTAGGTACGTTTTATCTTTTTTAGCCGACACATATAGGTAGATACTCCCTATCTTGGGGTTTGTAAAAAACTTCGCATACGGAATCTCTTTTTTATTGTTCTGGGCATTGGCGCAGGCATATGTGCTACACAATAACGATATAAGGAGTAGGTGTTTAACGCCTTTCTGCATATAACTAAGTTATCATTAATTTAACCAAATCAATCTCTACCCCGCTGTTCGTGTCCTCACTAGCAATTCTCATCAAATCTCACATAGCATCCCGATAATCTGTTATCCAGTCGAACGTCATATCCTCCCGCTCATAAAAGGCACATGACGAATAATAATATTCATTAGGATCACTCACCAAATTCCAGTGTGCTTGTAAGGGGTTTAGATGAATATAATTAAGCTTTTGCTCTAATATCTTTTTATCATACATTTTTATTGGCAGCGAGTTTCTTTGCCAAAATTGATAATTTCTATTTCCGTCTTCCGATTTAAAGCGCTCAAGTATTCCGCCATCCCTTTTTCTTAACTCTTCAAGAAATTGATGACCTGTAAATTTCATAAAGCTGGCGTGTGGCTTTTCCTTACCATTCATACTTACACTTTCCCAAATTAAGTGGATATGATTAGGCATAATAACAAATCCATAAACTTTGATTTTCTCTTTCTTTACTAAATGGATAATACTATCTAAAACTATCAACTTGAATTTATCGGTATTTAATAGTGAGGTCCAATCCTTTATACTGGCGGTATAAAAATATATTTGGTTCAGTTCCATTGATGAAATATAACAATATTTCTGGGTGAGTTGTATTGATAGCTGCAAATTGCCTGTGAGGACACAGGCAATGGAAGGAGAGTATAAAATCAGATTATCCCGTTGTTCGTGTCCTCACGAACAACTCTTGCCGAATGCTGGCTTTATGATTGCCTGTGGGGACACACGCAATGGGGTTGAAGCGTTGAATGTATTATTGCGAGGCAGTTGTGTTAACTGCAAATTGCCTGTGGGGCACAGGCAATGGCCCCGCGGTTCGTGTCCTCACGAACCGCTCTTAGTTATTACAGTAACGTAGCATATGTAATCGCATCCCTTAAAACCCACCGCGCACAAAAAAAGGGATGCAGGTATCATGCATCCCTTTTCTAACTATTAACTGATCTTATAAAGAACGAAATACGCTTTCATATTATAAGACGTAAAACTAAGTAAATAGTTACACTAAATTGAAAATATTTTTTTAGATGGTGGCAATCACCGTCATATTGGCCATTGTTGGGTTCACGCTGCCGCCTTTAGGCTCTAAGGTTACGGCAAAAGCCTGCGGCTTATCAACCGATTTCATGATCTTCATTACCGTAGCCGAATCTGGTTTGGCGTCGAATACGCCCAGGTCAACTGGCTTGCCATCTACAATAGCCCAAAGCTGGTATTGGTGGGCGGCATCGTTAGCGGGCAGGTTCAAATTAGCCATGTCTATCATCACGTGCTTTTTCACCGGGCTCCAGGCCAGCATCATCCATGCTTTTGGCGTTTTGCCTGTTCCGGGCAGTTTGATCATTTTGTAATTGCCGCGGTAGATCTCCAGTTCGTCGCTTTGCAGGTTTACGGTTTTGGCGTATTGGGTTTTCTGCGCGTTAAGGGCCAGGATCTGCCCCTTCGAATCCTGCAGCTGGTTATATACATTATATAAGGCTATGCTGCTTACCAGCAACAGGGCCAGGCAGGCGGCAAAGGCATATTTGTAAAAACTACTGCTTTCCGACGTTCGCATCGGCACCACGGGCGCGTCTTCGGTTTCGGTATGCTTGCTGCGGAAGGTGCGGTCGTCGGCCAGGTTGGTTACCATGCTGTTCAGGATACGGTTACGCAACTCGGGCGATGGTTCAATTTCGTGCTCTTCGGCAAACAGCTCCATCGACCGTTCGATCTCCTCCAGCTCGGCCTTAATAGCAGGATGTTTTAAGGCCATCGCTTCCACCTCAAGCCGCTCAGCGTGGCTCACCTCACCCAGAACATAAAGTTCCAGTACCCCCGATTCGATATATGCCTTTACTTCTTCCACTTTAATTAAAATGTTTCCTTAACTCTTGTATAGCCATTCTTAAACGAGTTTTTACGGTACCTAAAGGGATGCCGAGCTCATCGGCAGCCTCTACGTGCGTATAACCTTTAAAATAAACTAAATCAAGGATGGACTTCTGCTCGGGCCTTAGCGTAGTAACCAGATCTTTGATCCCCAGTAATTCGGGCTTGTAGACGGTATTATTTTGCTCGTCGATTAAATTTACGGTGTTTTCTAACTCCTGGTTTTTATTTTGGTTACGAAAATCTTTCGACCGTACTTTATCGATAGCCAAATTTCGGGCGATATTTACCATCCAGGTAAATAAACGGCCTTTATCGGGGCTGTAGCTGCTAAACGATTGCCATATCTTGACAAAGGTTTCCTGCAGGATGTCTTCAGCCAATTCTGTTTCGTTAACTATCCGGGAAATAACACCATATAACGAAGCGGAATAATTATCGTACAGGGACTCTACAGCAACCTTTTCACGGTTTTGTAAGCCACGCACCAATTCCTCTTCTGTAAACGATATTTTTCTTTTCGGAGTCAACGAAGTGAAATTAAAAAGAAAATTTAGATTTCAAATAAATGTTTTTCAGCGTGATACGACGACCGCACCAGAGGTCCGCTTTCTACATATTTGAAACCCATGTCTAAACCAACCTGCTTGTAATAGGCAAACTGATCGGGATGGATCCAGTCGATAACCGGGTGGTGGTTACGGGTTGGCTGCAGGTATTGGCCAAGGGTAAGTATGTGTACGCCTGCATTTAAAAGGTCCTGCATGGCTTCCAGCACATCTTCCTCCTTTTCGCCCAAACCCAGCATAATGCCCGATTTGGTGCGCAAACCTGCAGCCGAAATGCGACTTAAAGCTTCCAGGCTACGGTCGTATTTTGCTTGTATACGCACCTCGCGGGTAAGGCGGCGTACTGTCTCCAGGTTGTGAGATACAACTTCTGGGCGTACGGCAATTACACGGTCAAGGTTTTCCCAAATGCCACGGAAGTCGGGCAGCAGGGTTTCCAGCGTAGTATCGGGGCTTTCGCGGCGGATTGCGTTGATGGTTTCGGCCCAAATGATGGAACCGCCGTCCTTCAGATCGTCGCGGTCTACCGAGGTAATTACACAGTGTTTCACCTGCATCAGCTTTACTGATGTGGCCACGCGGTTAGGCTCGTCCACGTCAACAGCCAGCGGCCGGCCGGTAGCTACTGCGCAAAAAGAGCACGAACGCGTGCAGATGTTGCCCAATATCATAAAGGTGGCCGTGCCCGCGCCCCAGCATTCGCCCATATTGGGGCAGTTGCCGCTTTCGCAAATGGTGTGCAGTTTATGCTCATCAACCAAACCGCGCACGTGCGCGTATTCTTTACCGATAGGCAATTTTACCCGCAGCCAATCTGGCTTGCGTTGGGTTTGGCTTACAGGGATAACCGGAAGAT
This sequence comes from Mucilaginibacter mali, assembly GCF_013283875.1. Lineage (NCBI taxonomy): Bacteria > Pseudomonadati > Bacteroidota > Sphingobacteriia > Sphingobacteriales > Sphingobacteriaceae > Mucilaginibacter > Mucilaginibacter mali. Next base: position 5,265,587 of record NZ_CP054139.1, on the reverse strand, counting down.
CGATCATAGCTGCAAAGTTAGGTAAAAAAGTAATATGGGGAGCGTGTTTAAAAAAGGTGACAAATGGATGTGCAAATGTGCGGATATGCAAAATGTGCAGATGATGGGATGGATGTGCAGATATGCAGATGTGCAAATGTGCAGATGATGGGACGGATGTGCAGGTATGCAAATGTGCAAATGATGAATTAGTGCTTTATAGCGATGGGTTTGAAACCCATCGCTGTGGTTGGGGAACATACTTAGCGGATATGCAAATTAATCTGCATACTCTTAAATCATTTGCATATCCGCATATCTGCACATTTTTCCCTATTTGCACATACGCACATCTGCATATTTGCACATTAAACTATTTCCCAACCACCGTCACCGGCTCACTATGTTCGCTCTCGTTCTTCAATCTGTCTATAGCCGTTATCACATAAATATATTTCTTGCCTTTCTCGGCAGTGCGGTCTTCAAATAGCTGCTCGGTGTTATAGCGTATGCTGAGGATGTTTTCGGCGCGGCCAACATCAACCTTTTCATCGGCACCGAAGCGGTAGATCACATAGCCATAGGTAGCTTCCTTATCACGGGCGGGCAATGGGGCAGTCCATTTAAGGCTAACCTTGCCTGGCAGGGCTGTAGCCAGCAATTGCTGCGGCTGGTTTGGCGGGATGGAATCCAACCAGATCATTACCGGCGGTAGTGCCGGATGATTATAATACGTCTTCTTTAACGAATCGGCAAAGCCCAGCGGGTTATTGATGAGCGATTTTTGGCTGAAATAAACACTGCCCTGCACCCGCGGATTGGCGCGGATGTATTTGATCTGATCGGGCATTTGCGAGGGGATCTTAAAGCCCGGCGAAAGGCGCTCGTTAATACGATAAGCAGCCATGCCGATATACAGGTGGCGGCCGTAGGTATTATCACTCCACCAATCAAGCAGGGTTTCAAAGGCGGCCAGGCGGTATTTAAATGTCCAATACAGTTGCGGATTGATGTAATCTACCCAACCCTCTTTTATCCACTTGCGCGAGTCGGCATACAATTCATAGTACGAGTCGCCGCCATGGGTGTCCGATCCTTCGGGGTTTTGGCTTTTGTTGGCCCAGATCCCCATCGGGCTGATGCCGTATTTCATAAAAGGCTTATGTTTGTGGATGCTATCGCCCAGGGCCTTGATCAGCAGGTTTACGTTGTTGCGGCGCCAATCGTCGATATTGGTAAAGTCGCCCCCGTATTTTTTAAAGGCATCGGCATCGCCTATCTTTTGCCCGGCAACACGGTATGGATAAAAATAATCGTCCATGTGTACACCATCTATATCGTAATTGTCCACCACGTTCAGTATCACCTCAATAATATAATCGCGCACCTCGGGGATGCCGGGGTTGAACAGCTTGATGTTGTCGTAAATAAAAAACCACTCGGGTTTTATGCGGGTGATGTGTTGCGGGGCCAAAGCGGCGAAGTTGCCATCCATAGTGGCGCGGTAGGGGTTAAACCAGGCATGCAGTTCCATGCCGCGTTTGTGGGCTTCGGTAATGGCCAGGTCAAGCGGATCGTAAACCGGGTCGGGCGCCTGGCCTTGTTTGCCGGTAAGCCATTTAGACCATGGCTCCTTGCTTTTAAAATAAAAAGCATCGGCAGCAGGGCGCACCTGGAACATGGCGGCGTTAAGGCCGATCTGCTTGTCGAAATCGAGGATATCGGTCAGTTCTTTTTTCTGCTGAGCGGTACTTAGCCGCGGACTGCTTGGCCAGTCGATATTAACAACAGTGGCTATCCAGGCCGCGCGGAACTCGCGTTTGGGGGCCATATCCTGCGGCGGAATTACTGGCGATTGTGCCTGCGAAGTCAGGCCTAAATATATAGCGGAAATGGTGAAGAACAAACGTTTACAAACTGCCATCAGTAATATTTATAAAGCTGCAAAGATATAAATACAGCACTTTTACTTAACTATAACGGGCAATAATTACATCTATTTTGTGTTTTTAAACATAATGTAACTACATTTAGCGATACGTTTATAGCGAAAAACTTACATAAACAGCCGCAAACCAATCTGCTAAAATGTGGTTATAGAAAGTTAAGGTGTTAAAACACCCATTATTTACCACGGCATTTTATATGCCACTTATTTATGGATACTTAATTTATAGAGATGGAAAAGGAAAACCAACCAACGCAAGCTCCACGTAAAAACTCCAATGTCATCTACTTTTTAATTGTTGTTGTGATAGCCTTACTGGTAACCGATGTTTACCTGTACATGCAAAAAAACAAATCAGACGTAAGAGTAGCCAGCACATCAGACGAAAAGGTGCGTTTGCAAACCGAATTAGACAGCCTTGAAGCCCAGATAGAGCAGGTTAACGCCGGTAAGGCCAAAATGACCGCCGAAATGATAGCTGCCAATGATTCGTTAAAAACCAAGATCCGCGTGCTGCGGTCTGAACTGGCCAAGGGTAAACTAACCGAAGCTGAACTTTCAAAAGCGCAGGAGGATGTGAAGCAATTACGCTACTTTGTTACCAAGTACACTGCCGATATTGAGGAGCTGAAAAAACAAAACACCAGCCTTACTACCGAACGTGATACCCTTAAGACCAACCTGGCTACCGTTAACGAAAAGGCCACCAATCTTGAAAAACAAAACCAGGACCTAAATACCAAAGTGCAGGCCGCATCGGCCCTAAAAATTGGCGCCGCCAATGTAGTGGCCTACAAGGTAAGGGGCAGCGGCAAGGAGGTGGATGTAACCCGTGCCAGCCCCGCTAAAAAGATCAAGATCAATTTCACTGTAGCCAGTAACCCGGTAGCCGCCAAGGCCAATCACGATATTTATATCCGCATCCTTGACCCAACCGGCAACCTGATCACTACCAGCGATACTGTAACTTTCCCCGCTGATGGCCAGGACCTGCAATCAACCTACCGCACCTCTATTGATTACAAAGACGACGGCGCCCAATACGTAATTGACTGGGTAAGCCAAAGCGACCCGGCATTTGTGAAGGGTACTTACACCGTAATTTTATATTCGGATGGATACACCATGGGTAAGACCAGCTTTACGCTGAAATAAGTTGCGAATGTGCAGATGCGTGAATATGCAGATGTGCAAATGAAATAAAAAAGCGAGGGGCTAAACACGTTGTGTTTAGCCCCTCGCTTTTTACCAACCTGTCATTGCGAGCGATAGCGCGGCAATCTCATAGGACATGCAACGAGGATCTGCCTATGAGATTGCCGCGTCGCCCCATTTCACAAGCCCCCACTTGCGCCTCGCAATGACAATGGGCCTATAGTTTGGTTATGATCTGCGGCACTGTCAGCTTCTGCTGCGTGCCATTAACCATATCTTTCACGGTCAACTGCCCCGTAACCATTTCATCGCCACCGATGATGATCACGGTTGGGATGGCCTTGTTATTGGCGTAATCAAGCTGTTTTTTAATTTTTGCACCGGCGGGATACAGTTCAGTATTGATGCCTTTGTTGCGCAGTTGCTGTAATAGCGGTAAAGCGTAGGCTTCGCCCTCAGCATCGAACGGGCAGATCAACACTTGTGTGCTCTGGCTGGTAGCTTCAGGGAATAGTTTCAGTTCTTCCAGCACATCGTAGATCCTGTCGGCGCCGAAAGAGATACCCACGCCGGTTAGGTCCTTAAGGCCGAACATACCGGTCAGGTCATCATAACGGCCACCGCCGCCAATGCTGCCCATTTGCACCTCGTTGGTTTTCACCTCGAAGATGGCGCCGGTGTAGTAGTTTAGCCCACGGGCCAGGGTAATATCCAGCTCTACTTTGCCGTTTTGCATGGTAAAGCTTTTTAAGTAGTTAAAAACGGTCTCCAGTTCTTCGCAGCCCTTCAAGCCAACATCCGAATTAGCCAATACCGAGCGCAGGCTGGCCAGTTTTTCTTCGGTGGTTCCTTCTAACAGGATGATGGGTTTTATCTGTTCGATGTTTTCTTCGGTAAAGCCGCGCTCCAGCAGTTCCTTGCTTACGCCTTCTAAGCCAATTTTATCTAGTTTATCGATGGCTACGGTCATGTCGACTATCTGGTCGGCCTTGTTCACTACCTCGGCAATGCCCGACAGGATCTTACGGTTATTGATCTTGATGCTGAAATCCTTCAAGCCCAGTTTGCTCAGGGCCTCGTCGTAGATCAGCACAAACTCGGCCTCGTTCAGTAATGATGGCGAACCCACCACATCGGCATCGCACTGGTAAAACTCGCGGTAGCGGCCTTTTTGCGGCCTGTCAGCACGCCATACCGGCTGCACCTGGAAGCGCTTGAAGGGGAAAGTGATCTCGTTTTGGTGCATCACCACGTAGCGGGCAAAGGGAACGGTAAGATCGTAGCGGAGGGCTTTTTCGGAGATGATCGGCAAAAGGCTTTTTGCACTAAATTCAAAGCCTTCAGTCTTTTGCTTTTTGCTTTCGGCATCGCTCCAAAAATCGCCACTGTTGATGATCTTAAATATCAGCTTATCCCCTTCATCGCCGTATTTCCCCATCAGGGTAGATGAATTTTCCATCGATGGTGTCTCTATCTGCTGATAACCATATTTACGGAAAACAGATTTTATCGTATCGAAAATAAAGTTGCGCTTAGCCATTTCGGCCGGCGAGAAATCGCGGGTGCCTTTGGGTACAGATGGTTTGATGGATGCCATAGCGCGCAAAGGTACAAAAAAGCTGCTTTTATTGGTGGTAATGCATAACTGTGGACTCACCCGGTCTTCGCTTCGCTGGACCACCCTCTCTTGCCTTCGGCAAAAGAGGGAAGAAGCAAATATTGGGTAACCCAATTCCCTCTCTGCGCTACGCGCAGAGAGGGTGCCCGGCGAAGCAACGGGCGGGTGAGTCCTCTCCGCTTGCAATTCAAACCACGGCTTTTTATCTTTAAGCATGCCTTCCATTATCAACCTATGCCGCGAACTACGTCAAAAAGAAACGCCCGCCGAAAAAGCTTTATGGCAAGCACTCAGAAACAGAAATGTATTAAAGCATAAGTTTTTAAGGCAGCATCCCATCTGCGTTTTATCTGTACAAGGCCGAAACTTATACTACATTCCCGACTTTTATTGTCACGAGGCAAAATTGGTAATAGAAGCCGATGGACCGATACATCTATACAAAAAGGAGTATGATGATAATCGGGATGAGGTATTACGTGCGTTAGGCTTACGAATATTGCGAATTACAAATGCAGAGATTTTGGATAATATGCCGGTGGTTTTGAATAGGATAAAAGCGCATTTGGGTTGACCGGCGTTGTTGATATGCATACGGGTGGACTCACCCGCCCGTTGCTTCGCTCGGGCACCCTCTCTGCGCTACGCGCAAAGAGGGAAAACGCAATGCCTGATATCTATTCCCTCTTTTGCCAAAGGCAAGAGAGGGTGGTCCAGCGAAGCGAGGACCGGGTGAGTCCACGAATTAGCAGAGCCGCCACACAGTCTTCAACATATCAGACTAACACCCATTCTATGGTTTCAAATCATAATCTCCCTATCTTTACCCCCATGCCAATTATAACCCAAACGCCCCGACTCATTATCCGCAACTTCCAGCCCGAAGAAGAAGACGCCTACATCGCCCTGCTTAGCGACGAACAGGTAAAGGAGCATCTGCCCAAACGCACACCCGATGAAAACCGTAAGGGCTTCCGGGATACCTTAACTGCCGACGAGGCGGGCGCCATCTTCAGCAAATGGACTATCGAACATAAACCCGATGGCGGCTATGTGGGCATGTGCCTGCTGCGTAATTACGATAACCTGCCCGATACGCTGGAGGTAGGCTACTGCATGCACGTAAAATACTGGGGGCAGGGCCTGGCTACCGAAATGGTAAACGCACTGATAACCTACGCGTCCGCGCAACCGGAGATCAACACCATTGTGGCCGTTACTACGCATGGCAATATCCCATCGCAAAAAGTGCTGGAGAAGGCCGGATTGGTACGGCAGGATAATATCATCCGTGAAAATGAGGAGCTGGCTTTTTTCCGGGTGGAGATAAAATAATGTTTTACTTAATTCTTCTTCGCCACCTCCCGCGTCATTTTAATGGTTAGCGATAGTAATACCAGTACCGCTACCGCTACAGACAGCCACAATAAATAAGGGTAGCTTTTGGCTGGCGGGGCTTTTATAGCCTGATAAGCCGGGTTTGGCACCAGCAGTTGATGGCTAACTTCGGGCAGCGGGCCGCTTAACTTCTCCACAAAAAACTGCAGATCGTATTTTGGCGTTGCCACGCTGTCGCTTCCCAATAGCAGGTAATAGGCATTTTTAGGTTCAAGCCGGGCAATGATATAATCCTGCGACTGGCTGGCCTCCACACGGTCGATAGCCAAAGGTTCGTCATCGTTGTTAACGATCTGCACATCCAGGCTTTTAGCTTTAACCGAAAGGTTGATGTACATGTCATCGCCGGTAAGTGTTTTGCTGCTGAGCCAGCGATGATCGGTATCGTTTGTGTAAACATTCACCGCGCGGTGAAAATAGGTTTTGGTGCTTACCGGGAGATGTAACTTATTGACCGTGTAGGCTTCCTTAAAATTGATATAAATATGTGTGATATGATCTGGCGAATCGGCGCGCTTAAAGCTTAGCCCGGTTAAAGGCACATACCGTGGCACCGATGGCAGATAGGTATAAATGCCCGCTTTGATGATGTTCAGCGGGCTTTTTTTACCGTTGCCTATCTCAACCCTCAGGTAGCGGTAATTACTGGCCGGGAATTGCAGTTGATGTTGGTAAACACCCTTATCGTCGCCTGCTGTGGCGGGGCTTATCCCCGTGTCTTCGCTAATGGCAAACCATTGCTTCAGGTCATCGCTTCCGGTTAGGGTGATGCGCCTGGAGGCGGTGGTGTTTTTTAACTTCAGCCATAAATGGCTTATCGGCGCGCCGGTTGGGTTTTCGGCTACAAATATGGTGCTGGTATCGGGCTTGCTGTTGGTTTTTACCTGCGGGAAGTTAACAAAGGCCGGACGCCCGCTTGCCGGCATATCGCCATTTTTTACATAAGCTACAAAATTGCCGCCGGTACCCGCCAGCCGGATGTCGGACAGATCGGCTTTGGCCCGGGCGGTCAGCTCCGGGCTTAAATTGATCCGGTAATATCCCGCCGAATCTACACCGGCCACATCTGCCCGGTATTTAAACGGCGCCTGCTGCGCGGCCAGCGATCCGGCACACAGGCAAAACAGCAGGTTAAGCTTCAGTACTTTGTTCGGTACCTTCATCGGTCACAATAATTTTTTTAACTTTTTGATACATAAACGATACAATAAGCAGCAGTACACCCAGGCAAAAGAAGGCCACTATTTTTCCGGCTGCCGGGATATCGCGGATATCGAATATAAACAGCTTTAACAGGGTGAGCGTAAACAGGCTGAGCGATATCACGCGCAAGGTGCGGTGCCGGTGCCGCATCCCCAGCCACATCATGGCAAATGACGACAGCCCCCATAGTACCGGTAACCCGGTTTTAATATAAACGGTTTCCACCCGCTCAAACGGATAAGCGGCCGAAGTAAACAGCCAGTTGCTCAGCAAGCTTACCTCAAAGCTAAGGAAGGCCACCACCGCGGCGCAGATCAGCCAGTTGACGGCATCGGGCGCAGTTATTTTATACCGCAGCATATTGATCAGCTTATAAAACAGCAGGCCGATGGCCACAGCCGCTACCCAATGCGCCGCGAAGTGAATACCGGGCGGAGTATGCCTTTCCACCATCTGGCGCTCCAGGCTAAACACATCGCTTATAAACACAAAATATACGGTTATGGCACCGGCTATCAGCGCGACACCCACGTTAGGGTCGTTGCCGGCCGTGCCTTTTTGTAATACAAACCGGTTGAGCAGCCAAACAAATACAGCGGTGTATAACACAATGTAAGTGATGTTAAGCGACGCGTAAGGGAAGTGGGTGATAAACTGGTGATTTACCTCGAACAGGCCGCTTAAAAACAGCAGCACGAAAGCGCTGGTGCGAAACACGACCTTGCCTGTATGTACACTGATAAGCGGAAGCAGGAGTGTTTGCGTATCCTTTTTGGCCAGCAGGTAAAGCAGGTAACTACTGATGGCCGCGCATAGGGTGGTGATAAAGCCTTTATTGGCCAGCACGGTCAATATGGAATGATCGCCATAAACCGCCGACCAATCCATTACCAGGCTGATGAACATAAACACCCACACCAGCATAGCGGTGATCTTCATCAGCTTAATACCCGACCGCTGGAACAACCAGTACAACAGCACCGTTTCGGCGGCCCAAAACAGCGTGATGTTGTTGCCATGCAATTGGATAGGCGCCGTGAGCGAAACAAAAGTGAGCGTAATGCCGATAAGCAGGTACAGGATATTGGTATCTACCTTTTTATTACGAAACAGGATGTACGACAGCACCAGGTTAACCGCACCTAGTGCGGCGCTGAACAAGCCGCGGTAATCGGCCTGGCCCATATCGCTAAGCAGGTAGAGGCCGGCGCTGAAATAAAGGGCGGTGTTGATGAGCAGGATGCTGTAATCGGAGGCTATGAATGCCTTGCCTTCCTTTACATTGTGCGCGATATTGATAGCTAAAAACAACAGGTAAAATACCGAACCGTAAATAAGCGCGGTGCCATCATTGGCGGTAGGCAGATTAAATAATACGGTGATGTATACCAGCGCCGTAAGTGCAAACGCACTGATATTGAGGATACGCCAGGCTTTGTAATAGGCGATGATAAGCAACCCGGCGTTCAATATCACCAGGTACATAAAAAAAGCATTGAAGTTGCTATGCCCGTTACTTACCATAAACGGACTGCCCATGCCGCCTACCAGCGCTATAATGGCCAGTTCCTGCTTATCATAAAGCAAGGCCAGCGCCACCGCGAACAGTGTAATACAGATCAGGATGATAAAGGCGACCGTTTGGTTGAACAGGTTAAACTGATGAAAGGCCAGCGTAATGGTAAAATAGTAAACCGCCAAGCCGCCGCCCGCCAGTACCGAACTAAACGCGTGATAGTTTTTACGCAGCTTATGCGCGAAGCCAATTAATATGCTACCGCACAGTATGCCAATACCCACGCGGCCAACCGGGCCTATCCAATTATTATCGATGGCGTATTTTACAAAATAGCCAATGGCCAGCACAAGGATGGCTATCCCTATTTTATTCACCAGGTTTTCGCCGATGAATTTCTCCAGATCGGGGTAGCGCTCAAAAAACGATTTTTTAGGCTCGTAGTAAACAGGCGGTTGTGTAATGATGTTGGCTATTTCTGTTGCCTTGCCGGTTTCGGTCGGTGTTGCCGGTTTATTGTCACCAGTTTTTGGCGTTGGCTTAACTTCTTCGGTCGGCGAAATTTTTGGCGATGGGATAACCGCCGGCCGGGGTGTCTCCTGTACGGGCGGTTTCGGAACATCGGGCACAGCGGGCTTTGGTGCAACAGGGGCGGCGGCCCGTTCGTCCAGCACTTTTTTTAGCATGCCCTTAAGGTTGATGATATGGCTTTCCAGGTCATCTATTTTTTTGTCCATATCAGCTTTTATATAATAAAGCATATATAATATGACGATGAGCAACGCGGCGGTAAATAATTCCATTAGGTTGATTAAAGGTGTAAGGTATATGTTATTACTTTGCGATATTTAAAAGTCTGAAAAAAACGGCACAACATAACAATTATTCGATCATAGCCGTATAATCAAACAAAAAAAGAATATTTAAAAGCTAACGGTAAATAAATACTTCATATTGAATATAATTTGCCTATTATTGAAATTAAATAAACACAATTAAATTTTTTGTGTTACTGAAATGCTGTTAAGCGCCAAAAGCGCTTGGCGATTAAATTAAAACTTGATGAAAATTTTTGTTGGAAGTCTTCCCTACAAGGTAGAGGAAGCTGATTTACAGGAACTATTTGCAGCTTACGGCGAAGTTAGTTCGGTTAAAATTATTACTGACCGCGAAACCGGCAGAAGTAAAGGTTTCGGTTTTATTGAAATGGCTGATGACGAATCGGCTCAGAAAGCTATCGACGGCCTGAACGGTACCGAAATTAGCGGCAGAACTATTGCAGTTAGCCAGGCAGAAGAGCGCAAACCAAGCACAGGCGGTAGCCGTGGTGGTTACGGCGGCGTCGGTGGCAATCGCGGTGGCGGTGGCTACGGCGGCGGTAACCGTGGTGGTGGCGGTGGCTACCAGAAAGACAACAACCGTAACAGCGGTCGCTGGAGCTAATTTTTAAATAATTAATAATTGTAAATAGTACTTCCAATAAAAGGATACTTATAAAAAACAGGCCCGTTTAAAAGATGATCTTTTAAACGGGTTTTTTGTTTAAAGCCCAATTGTAATTGCAGAGAAGCAAGGGCGGTGATGCGATGGGGCGACGCGGACAACCGACCAACGGGATCTCATTAATGCCTTTAACAAACAATTAAAAACATTAATGATCTCATCGCATGTAAACACACTACGGGATTGCCACGCTATCGCTCGCAATGACAAGTTCTGAGCTTACTCCCCCGGCTCAAATATCAAGGTAGATAACGCATTTGCATCCAGCACCTCGTTACTAATAGCCAGCAGCTGTTCGGCTGTAACGGCGTTTATCTTTGCAAAAACCTCTTCCAGCGAATCTACCCGGTTAAAATCCATCAGGCTTTTGGCCATGGATAGGATCAGGCTCATGCGGTTCTCTTCGGCAAGGGCTATCTGGCCGATGAACTTTTGCTTGGCCTGGTGCAATTGGGTAGGGCCCAATTTATTATCGCGCAGCTTTTTCAGTTCCTTATGGGTCAGCCGCAGGGCTTTATCAGCTTTTTCGGCATCGGTACCAAAGTAGATGTTAAAGATGCCGGTATCGGTAAACGAGGTGTAAGCCGATTCTATAGTGTAGGCGATGCCGTGCTTCTCACGGATCTCTAAATTAAGGCGACTGGTCATACCCATTCCGCCCAACAGGTTATTCAATAATAAAAGACCGTATCTATCCGGGTGATTGGATGGATAAGCCCTGCTGCCAATAATGCAATGCGTTTGCGAGATGGGCTTTTTCAAGATATGCGTCTGGCCCAAAACTGCGGCCGGCGCTATGCGTGCTTCTTGCTTGTGGTTGGGTTTAACCCGTTCAAAATATTTGCCGAACAGCTTGATCAGCTTGTTAAAATCATAATCGCCAAACACGCCGAAAACCATTTGCGATGTGTTGTAATTGCTGTCGATAAAATCGTCGATATCGGCCTTGCTCAGCGCGTTTACCGATTCGGGCGTGCCCAAAATATTATTGCCGATGGGGTGCCCTTTAAACAGGATGCCCTCAAAATCGTCCTGTATGGCCTCTTCGGGCTGATCGAGGTAGCTGGCAATTTCGTCAAGGATCACCCCGCGCTCCTTTTGCATCTCATCATCGGGGAAGGTGGAGTGGAACACCAGATCTTCAAACAGGTCGAGCGCCCGTTCCAAATGTTGCTTCAGCAGCGAGGCGTGCAGGCAGGTATACTCTTTGGTGGTATAGGCGTTAAGGTCGGCGCCTACCAGTTCAAGGTGGTTCAGGATCTGTGTGGTGCCGCGGCGCTGGGTTTCCTTAAACAGCAGGTGCTCAATAAAGTGTGCCAGTCCGTCTTTGCCGTCCTTTTCATCGCGCGCGCCGGCATTCACCATAAAGCAGCAATGGGTAATGGGCGATGCCGAATGTTTAAATAAAAGCCGTATGCCGTTGGGCAACGTATGTACCTGGTAGTCTATCATTCGGCTGTAAATATACTGTTATCTAAAGGATAATATTTTTCGCGTTCTGCTATTAATTTTTAATTTAGTGGGATGAAAACTACCGTAGCCGATCTGGAATTTGAAAAACTGATACCTCATGATACGATACAAACCCGTATTGCCGAGATAGCTGAACATTTAAATGAAGATTACGCGGATAAGACCCCCATCTTTATCGGCGTGCTGAACGGTTGTTTCCTGTTCATCGCCGACCTGATCAAAAACGTTAGCATCCCCTGCGAGGTTACCTTTACCAAACTGGCATCGTACTACGGCGGCACCGCCACCAGCGGCAAAATACGCGAGGATATCGACCTGGTACTGGACATTAAAGACCGCCACGTAATTATTGTGGAAGATATTGTGGATACCGGTAACACCCTGAACTACCTGGTAGAAAAGCTATACCAGCGCAACCCCGCATCGATAAAAGTATGTTCGCTGCTGCTTAAACCCATGTCTATGGAGATCTCGGTTGAAGAACTGGAGTATGTAGGCTTCAACATCGGCAACGACTTTGTGGTTGGCTACGGGCTTGATTATAAAGAGCAGGGGCGGAACTTGCGGGATATTTATAAGAAAGTGTAAGCCCGCATCGCCCCAAACATAACCCCGACGTCATGCAGAGCGATAGCGAAGCATCCCCGATTAGCAGGGCGGTTGTGCCGGCAATTGACATAGTTTGATGACATCTCTTAAACAATTTTCTGCTGCATGCTTAATTTATAAGTGTTTTATAATTATTATATTTGATTATGGACTTACAGGCAGAAAAAATCGAATTGATGAAGCAGTTACTGGAAACGAATAGCCGTGAAGTAATAGAGCGTCTGAAATTGGTGTTTGGGGAAAAAGAACATGATTTTTATGATGACTTGCCTTTGTACGTAAAAGAAAGTTTAGAAAGAGGTTTAAAGGACGTAGAAAATGGGAGGGTTCGGGATCATGAATTGGTAATGCATGATATTAAGGTAAAATATGGCATTAAAGATTGAATGGTCGAATGAAGCAGAAGCAACCTATCTTCAAGTTTTAGATTATTTAAGCGCAAATTGGACCGATAGAGAAGTAGCTAACTTCGTTAAAAGAACTCAGCAGCTATTAAATAATATTGCATTAAATCCTTATATATTTAAAGCGTCTAAAAGCAAACGTGTGCGCAAGGCAGTTATCGGCAAACAAAACTCACTTGTACCGGGTAACGAAAACGCATATTTATTTACTTACCTTTTGGGATAACCGCCAGGATCCGGCAAAAAATAAATACTAACTTCTTAAATGAAAAACATCCTCATCGTAGACGATATACACCCCATTTTTATAGAACAAACCGAAGCCCTTGGCTACGTTTGCGAATACCGCCCCGATATTAAACCCGATGAAGCCTTTGCTATTATCGGCAATTACCAGGGCTTACTGATCCGCTCTAAATTCCAGGTAGATAAGGCGGTGCTGGATGCCGCGACTCGCCTTAAATTCATCTGCCGGGCGGGTGCCGGTATGGATAATATCGACGAGGATTACGCCATCGGCAAAGGCATCGAACTGATGAACGCCCCCGAGGGTAATTCAGACGCGGTGGGCGAACATGCCATCGGCATGCTGTTATCCCTCATGAACAATTTTAACCGTGCCGATGCCGAGATCCGCGCCGGAAGCTGGAAGCGCCAAGCCAACCGGGGGTACGAACTAAAAGGCAAAACCGTAGGCATTATCGGCTACGGCCACATGGGCAAAAGCTTTGCCCGCAAGATCAGCGGGTTTGAGGTAAACGTTATCGCTTACGATAAATACCGCACCGGTTTTAGCGATCAATACGCCCGCGAAGTGAGCATGGAAGAAATAGTAAAACACAGCGATGTGCTGAGCTTCCACATCCCCCTAACGCCCGAAACTAATGGCATGGTAGATGATGAATACTTGTTCCACTTTAAAAAGCCCATCTTCCTCATCAATACCGCGCGTGGCAAGGTGGTAAAAACGCAGGCGGTGCTCAACGCCATTAAACAAGGCAAAATATTAGGCGCCGGGCTTGATGTGCTTGAGGTAGAAAAATTTCCGGCATTAGGGCAGCAGCCCTGGTTTGATGAACTGATACAATGCGGCAAAATATTGTTAACGCCGCATGTAGCAGGTTGGACTTTCGACTCGTACCGTAAATTAAGCGAGGTGCTGGCACAAAAGCTGGCCGGGTTTGCCGGGTAAAGGACCTTATATCCGGCCAAAAAAATTTGGAAATTAAAACTTAAATAGCTTATCTTCGTTTTACAACAAAGGCAAGACTATGCGGGCCGACCGGCCAACGTAGTCTTGTTTGTTTTTAATGAACAGCCATAACGTCCTTCTTAAAACGGGGAGGGCGGTTTTTTTTTGGCTTTAAGCAACAGGATAAAATAATTGTGCCATGGCAGAAGTTACCTATTACACCAAAGAAGGTTTAGAGAAATTAAAGGACGAATTACAACAGTTAAAAACATCGGGACGCGCGCAAATAGCTAAGGCTATTGCTGAAGCCCGTGATAAAGGCGACCTTTCTGAAAACGCCGAATACGACGCGGCTAAAGAGGCGCAGGGCCTGCACGAAGCAAAAATTGCCAAACTGGAAGAAGTTTTATCGGGCGCGCGCCTGCTTGACGAATCGAAGCTGGATACATCGAAGGTACTGGCCCTTTCCATCGTAAAAATAAAGAACGTAAAGAACGGCGCTACCATGAGCTACCAGCTGGTATCGGAAACAGAAGCCGACCTGAAGGCCGGTAAGATCTCGGTAACATCGCCCATAGCCAAAGGCCTGCTGGGCAAAAAGGTTGGCGAAAAAACCGAGATCCAGGTACCCGCCGGCAAAATGGAGTTTGAGATATTGGAAATTTCACGGTAGTGAGTGGTTGATTGGGTGAGTAGGTTGATTAAGTTCTGAACTACTCACTTAATCAACCCAATAAACGTAATCAACTAAAATGGCAAGCATTTTCACAAAAATAATAGCCGGGGATATACCCGCGTATAAGGTAGCCGAAAGCAACGATTTTTTGGCTTTTCTTGATATTAGTCCGCTTACCGAGGGCCACCTGCTGGTGATCCCTAAAAAAGAGGTGGATTACCTTTTCGATCTGGATGACGAGACCTATACCGGCCTGCAGCTGTTTGCCAAAATTGTAGCCGGTGGCTTAAAGGCCGCCATCCCCTGCGCCCGCATCGGCGTGGTGGTAATGGGTTTGGAAGTGCCGCACGCGCATATCCACCTCATCCCCATGAACGAGGCAAACGATATCAACTTCAGCAACCCTAAACTGAAGTTTACCCCCGAACAATTTGAAGCCACTACGCAGAAGATCAAAGATGCCTTGCGTGAGGAATACCGGGAGGGGCAGGCGTAAAGTGAAGTTCCGTTAGGAATTTTTGGTTGGTAGAAATAATAACCCAGATAATCATCAGGCGTTCCTATCGGAACGCCTGATGATTATAAGACGATCCGCTACCGAACCTGTTGCGGTGACTTGCCGCACGCATAGATTCACCCGGTCGTTGCTTCGCCCGACCACCCTCTCTTCGCTACGCGAAAAGAGGGGATAAAGATTACTCTTTAATTACTCCTGCCCGCTGCCCCGCGCAGCGAAGATAGGGCCGACCAGCGAAGCGCTGTCGGGGTGAGTTTAAACCACTTTGCAAGGCGGATTTTTTTGCTGATGTTTGTATCAACCAATTTATGAGCACAAACCCATTTAACCGCCCAATACGTGTATTAGTTGCCAAAGTTGGGCTCGACGGGCACGACCGCGGCGCGCGTATCATTGCCACATCCCTGCGCGATGCCGGCATGGAGGTAATTTACACCGGCTTGCGCCAAACCCCCGAAATGGTGGTAAACACCGCCCTGCAGGAAGACGTGGACGCCATCGGCATCTCCATCCTTTCCGGCGCCCACATGACGGTATTCCCCAAAATACTGGCGCTTATTAAAGAGAAAGGAATGGACGATGTGCTGGTAACCGGCGGCGGCATTATCCCCGCCAATGATATGGCCGAATTAAAGGCTCAGGGTGTTGGCGAACTATTCCCGCCCGGAACAAGCACTGTTGATATTGTAAAGTATATTACCGATTGGGTGCACGAGCACCGTAATTTTTAAAAGATAACAACACCAACCCGTCATCCTGAGCGATAGCGAAGCATCCCAAACTATGCATTTCCGACTTGCTAACCGGGGATGCTTCGCTATCGCTCAGCATGACGGTTTATTTAATTAAGTAACATCACCATGGCCTACCAAAACATCCTTACCGAAAGCAAAGACCGCATCCAATACATCACCATTAACCGCGAAGCCAAGCTGAACGCCCTTAACAAGGAAACCCTTGAAGAATTGCACGCTGCTTTAACAGCTGCCTTTGTTGATGGGCAAACCGGCGGCATCATTATCACCGGGGCGGGCACCAAGGCTTTTGTGGCCGGGGCGGATATTTCCGGCTTCCCGGCGTTGGATGCTGAGGGTGGCAAGGAACTGGCCCGCGTTGGCCAAACCAGCGTTTTCGATTTGATAGAGAACGGCCCGAAACCGGTCATCGCTGCGGTAAACGGCTTTGCCTTAGGCGGCGGGTTGGAATTGGCGATGGCCTGCCACATCCGCGTAGCCAGCGATAATGCTAAGATGGGCCTGCCCGAGTTAACCCTGGGCCTGATACCCGGTTACGGCGGTACCCAGCGCCTGCCCAAACTGGTGGGTAAGGGCAAAGCCATGGAAATGATCCTGACATCGGACATGCTCAGCGCCGACCAAGCCCTGCAGCACGGCCTGGTAAACCACGTAACCCCACAGGCTGATCTGCTTGCCAAAGCCGAAGAAATCCTGAACAAGATACTGCAACGCGCGCCACTGGCCGTAGCAGCCGCCATTAATGCCGTTAACGCTGCCGGTAGCCCAGATGGCTTTGAAAAAGAGATTGCCGCCTTTGGTAATTGCTTCGGTACGCAGGATATGAAAGAAGGCGTGGATGCCTTCCTGAATAAGCGCAAGCCAGTGTTTACGGGGAAGTAAAACCCCTCCCAAACTCTCCCCGGAGGAGGGGGCTTTTTGCAGTTTTTTAGAACCCTCTCCTCTGGAGAGGGCAGTGTGAGGTCCCTTTGTGGTTTAATCACCCGCATAAAAAACCGCACTCAGATGACAGAAACCCACTTTATTTACAATAAGCTGACCATTAAACCAAATCGGTCAAAAATTAATTTATTGTTAATCAATTGATTAAATATTCATGACAATGCGATGAAAAATCGTATTCGGTTTATGCGTTTACTTTGCCTCGTCTTTTAACAAAAAGAAAGACATTGATCTAAATACATAACATCATGAAAACATTAAAAATTTCAGCCTTAGTATTAGCGTTAGCCGCTTTCACCTTTGGCGCAAAAGCACAAACTAAATCTTCAAGTACCCCAGCTAATGGTCCACGTTTAAGTATCAGTGCCGATGCCGGTATCCCGACAGGGGCCCTGTCCGACAAGTATAACTGGAACCTGGGCGGTTCGGCACAGATCGACCTGCCAATTGCCAGCCAGTTATTTGTTACCGTTAACGCGGGTTACAACAATATTTTTGGTAAATCCATCACCGTTGGTTCTACTACCGTTAACGTGCAGGACATTCATTTACTGCCGGCCAAAGCGGGTTTAAAATTCTTCCCGGTAAATAACTTTTACGTACAGGGCGAAGCCGGTGCCGGTTTCCTGCTGAACAAAAAAGACCTGGGTTTTGATAAGTCGACCGCGTTTATTTACGCCCCGCAGGTAGGCGTGTTGTTGCCGCTTAATGCCAGCAGCAACCTCGACCTGGGTGTGCGTTACGAGGGTTCTACCAGCTATACTAATGGCGGCGGCAATAAGATCAATTTTGTTGGCCTGCGTGCTGCATACTCGTTCAATTTGTAATCAAAGCCCTACCTATCTTTGAAAAACAGAAAACGGCGGCCCAATTTGGGTCGCCGTTTTTTATATACATGGTCCCGTCATCCTGAGCGATAGCGAAGGATCCCAGATAAGCAGGGCGGACGTACATAGTTTGGGATCCTTCGCTATCGCTCAGGATGACGGTATGGGGCTATATCTCCACCTCTCCCGCAAACACTTGCACTGCTGGCCCCTCTAAATAAATATCGTTAAACACCTTACCATCGTAATTAAAGCGGATATTCAGATTACCGCCCAATACTTTTATGGGAGTGGTAAGGGCACCGGTTTTGCCATTCTCTACTGCCATAGCCAGGGCTACGGCAGTAACGCCGGTTCCGCAGGCATAAGTTTCGTCTTCAACGCCACGCTCGAAAGTGCGTACAAAGTAGCCCTCGTCCATCGGCTCCACAAAATTTACGTTGATGCCTTTGGCTTTGTAAGTATCGTTATTGCGGATGGCGTATCCATCGGCATACACATCCTTATCGGCTAAACCTGTCGCTTTTTGGATATAATGCGGCGAACCGGTGTTGATCACGTAATCATCGGCATCACGGCTTACGGTGTCTACATCAATCATGTGCAGGCTCACCCAATCGCCGCTTACTGAAATTTTGGCATAATGCGGGCCGTCGACAGCCAAAAATTCAGTCTCGGTATCTATCACGCCTAAAAATTTGGCAAAGGCTACAATACAACGGCCACCATTGCCGCACATGCTGCTGGGCTGGCCATCGGCGTTATAATAAACCATCTCAAAATCGTAGCCCTCCTTGCTTTGCAGGAACATGATGCCATCGCCGCCGATACCGAAGCGGCGGTCGCACAGCCGGGCTATCATAGCTGGATTATGATGATCGATAGCTAAATCGCGGTTGTCGATCAGCACAAAATCGTTGCCTGCGCCCTGGTATTTATAAAACGGAATTTTCACAGTTCAATATTAAGCAATTAATTGTGTGCAGTAAAACATTGGCCACTGTAAACAGGTATAAATGACGGTGGCCTGTCCATTTAACATTTTTTAACAAAATAAGCGTTAACTAATTGTTGCTGATGTAGTCTTATTGGTATTAAATTTGAAAAACGAAACTAAACCTGTTTAAACTAAGTAAACGAAAAGTGAATAATAATATGAAAAAGTTTGGTTTAACACTGCTAACCGCCTTTGTGGGCGGCGCTATGGCCATTGGGGCCTACAAAATTATGGAGACTAAGTATAATGACGGACTTAGCTTTGAAGAAAAACAAAAGGTTTATTTTACCAACAATCCATTACCATCAAATATCACATCATCGGCCGGCGAAACTGATTTTACCGTTGCCGCCGCGGCTGTAACGCCTGCCGTTGTTTATATCCGCACCACTTATGCCGCATCGCAAGGTGGCAGCAGCATGGAAGATATGTTTGGACAGATGTTCGGTCAGCGTTCGCAACGTGGCCAAAGGCAGGCACCACGCGCGCCGCAGGCATCGGGTTCGGGTGTAATTATTTCGCCTGATGGTTATATCGTAACCAACAACCACGTGGTTGATAAGGCCGAAAAGATCCAGGTAACCACTAACGATCACCGCATTTTGGAAGCTAAGGTAATAGGCAGAGACCCTAATACCGACCTGGCCCTGATCAAGGTAAGCGCTACCAACCTGCCGATCGTTAAATTAGGCAACAGCGACGATGTGCGTGTAGGCGAATGGGTGCTGGCTGTGGGTAACCCCTTCAACCTGACCTCGACCGTTACTGCCGGTATCGTAAGTGCTAAAGGTCGTGGCATAGGTATCATCGGTACACAAAATGATGACGATGATGATAGCAATGGCAATTTCTTCTCGCCATCGCGCAATGCGCCTAAGCCAAAAGCTAATTCAGGTATCGAATCATTTATCCAAACCGACGCGGCCATTAATCCGGGCAACAGCGGCGGCGCACTGGTAAACACCAAGGGCGAACTGATCGGTATCAACTCGGCCATTGCTTCGCACACTGGTAGTTATGAAGGTTATGGTTTTGCCATCCCTATCAACCTTGCTAAAAAGGTATTGAACGATATTAAACAATACGGTTCGGTTAAACGTGGTTATCTGGGTGTAACATATGTTGACCTGAGCAACAGCGACCAGGCCGAACTGGTAGGTGTAAAAGACCGTACCATTGGTTTATATGTAGATAAGGTAGTACCTGCGGGTGGTGCCGAATCAGCCGGTATCAAATCGGGTGATATCATCACTAAGGTTGATGGCACGCTGGTTACCGAATCGTCTGACCTGACCGAGCATATTGGCCGTAAGGCGCCGGGCGATAAGGTAAATATCACCGTTAGCCGCGATAATCAGGAGAAGAACTTTACCGTAACCCTGAAGGGTGATGCCGGTAATGCCAGCACCCTTGCAGCAAACGGCGGCAGCGCGCAGCTGTTTGGCAAACTGGGTGGTACGCTTAAAGCCCTTACCCAGGCACAAAAGGACGAGCACCATGTAACATCGGGCGTAATGGTTACCGGTGTAACACAAGGCGGTATGTTTGATGATTTAGGCTTAACCACAGGTTCTATCATCACCGGTGTAAACAAAACCCCGGTTAACAGCGTGGAAGACGTAGAAAAAGGCCTCGACGCCAGCAACCGCCGCGGCATGCTATTCCTGTCGGGTATCAACCCAGACGGCAGCAAATTCAACAACGCGTTCTCGCTGCGTTAAGATTTTAAAAGAGTGATTATAAATTTGAAAGCCTCCTGGTATTTACCGGGAGGCTTTTATTTTATATAAACTGTAGAGCCAGATAATTATCTGGCTCTACTCTACATTAATATATCATTTGCATATCTGCACATTCCCGCATCTGCACATTCAGTCCCCCTTTAGAGAGTAATAGCCCATGATTAGACAACGTGCGATAAAAAGCGTGGGGCGTGGCGATTCCCTCCCATGGGGAGGGAACTGTCTAATCATGGGCTATTACCCTTTAGAGGGCCGGGGCTACACCCTCTTCATCACCACCACCCCATTATGCCCGCCAAAGCCAAAGGTATTGCTCATGGCCGCCTTCACGTTGTGCTGAATGGCATCGCCGGTTACAATTTGCAGGCCGGCAGGGATATGCGGATCGATAGTGGTAGTATTAATAGTTGGCGGAATTACGCCTTCGGTAATTGATTTTACAGCGATGATGGCTTCTATTGCTCCGGCCGCGCCCAGCAGGTGCCCGGTGATGGATTTACTGGCACTTACAAACAGGTTTTTGCTGTCGCCATAAACCGAATGGATGCCGATGGCCTCGCTTTGATCACCAACGGGGGTTGAGGTAGCGTGGGCATTCAGGAAGCCGATATCTTCCTTATTTAAACCGGCATCATTCAGTGCCGATTTCATGGCTTGTATAGCTCCCAATCCCTGCGGATGGGTGGCGGTTATGTGATAAGCGTCCGATGTCATGGCTGCACCGGCCACCTCGGCGTAGATATGCGCGCCGCGGGCTTTTGCGTGTTCGTATTCCTCTAAAACCAATACGCCTGAACCCTCGCCCATTACAAAGCCGTCGCGGTCAACATCAAATGGGCGCGATGCTTTGGTTGGGTCATCGTTACGGGTTGATAATGCTTTCAACGCGTTGTAACCGCCGATAGATGCCTCAGTAACTGGCGCATCCGAACCACCGGTAACGATGATCT
This sequence comes from Mucilaginibacter mali, assembly GCF_013283875.1. Classification (NCBI taxonomy): domain Bacteria; kingdom Pseudomonadati; phylum Bacteroidota; class Sphingobacteriia; order Sphingobacteriales; family Sphingobacteriaceae; genus Mucilaginibacter; species Mucilaginibacter mali. The sequence goes on along the minus strand of NZ_CP054139.1, from coordinate 5,244,183 downwards.
TGGCTTTACCCCAGCGGATATAGTTCATGGCCTCCATCATAGCGGTGTTTGAGCTGGCACAGGCGGTAACCGTGGTAAAGTTGATGCCCATAAAACCATACTTAATAGATATCAAACCCGAAGCCATATTGATGAGCGTTTTAGGGATAAAGAACGGGTTGAAATGCGGCTGATGTTCGCTGGCATGATATTCAACCAATTGTTGTTCAAAAGTTTCGAACCCACCCTGCGCCGAGCCGAAGATCACCCCCACATCAAATGGCGACATGGTGCTGATATCGAAGCCCGAATCGGCAATGGCCTGCCTGGCGGCAATCAGCGCGTATTGCGAGTAGAGGTCGCCACGCTTAATATCGTTGCGGTCGAGGTCTAAAGCCGGGTTATAGTTCCGGATCTGCGAGGCGAAGCGCGTTTTAAACTTCTCGGCATCAAAACGGGTGATGGGCGCGGCGGCGCTAACGCCGTTCACTACATTGCCCCAAAATTCATTAATATTATTTCCGTTAGGGGCTATCACGCCCATGCCTGTAATTACAACACGTTTCATAGGGGCAAAGGTAATCAGAAAGTCGGGAAGTGCGCAAGACCGAAAGTCGGGAAGATGTTAGCGGTAATTTAACCCCAAAGGGCACAAAGCCTTTGTTACCGATGATTTAAGTTTAAAAACCGCTGTGTTCTTTGTGCTAATGAGTTTGCTATTTCTTTGTGAACTTTGTGGTTAAATTGCCTTAATAATATTTTTTAGCCCTCCCTTACGGGGAGGGTTTGGGAGGGGTAGAAATATTCGTTATCATTGTCGCTTATGGGTTTTTTGCAGCTGTCCGGTTTGGGCAAGGTTCATTTTCACGAATATGGCAGGGGGGCTAAACCCATGCTGGCTTTTCATGGCTACGGCATGACGGGGCGGCAATTTCATGTGCTCGATAAGTCGGTGATAGGCAAGTATAAGATCTATGGCTTCGATCATTTTTTTCATGGCGATAGTACACTGGAGGGCTGGACAGAAAAGCAAATTATTACCGGCATGCCCCGGCAAATGGCAAAGCTGTATCTGCTGGAGTGGTTTAAAAAATACGGTCAGCAAAAGGTATCGCTGATGGCCTATTCCATAGGTGCCGATATCGCCCTGATATTGCTGGAGGAATTTCCGGATTGGATTGATGAGATCATATTAATGGCCCCCGATGGACTGGCGCCGTACAAAGGGTTCCAATTTATACAACATAACTTCCTGGGCCGACAGCTATTCCGCAGTACTACCAAAAGCAAATGGATGGCGCCGTCGGCACTCAGGAGCCTGAAGCGGCTTGGGGTGATTGATGATAACCTGCATACCATTGCTTACAACGAAATTGACACACCCAAAAAGCGACTGGACGTTTATTACACGCTTAACCTCATTAAGCAGTTAAAGCCCGATACCGCTAAAGTGATCAGGGTGCTTAACCGGCACGATATTAAATGCGTGTTTATTTTTGGGAAAAGCGATCTGCTTTTCCCAAAAAGCGCGGCTATGCCGGTATTAAGCCAAATAAAAAGGGCCGAAATACATGAGGTGCCGATGGGGCACTGGCTGGTAACATCGCAATTAGACGAATATCTGCTAAATTGTCGTTGTATATGATCACGCATCGCCGTAACAATATTGCCCAATATCTTTTCCGCAAGTATGTGTACTTCCGTATGCGTACGCATTTCAGGGTAATACAGCATAATACCATTGATATTAAACCGGGGCATTCTGTTTTATTATTGTGCAACCATTTTAGCTGGTGGGACGGTTTTTGGTCTGATTGGATAACCGCCAAAGTGTTGCACCACAAATTTCATATCATGATGCAGCACGATCATATAGAAGCACGCAAATGGCTGCGATATATGGGTGGCTTTTCTATCGACCGTCATTCCAAAGAGGTGATCACTTCCCTTAATTATACAGCCGAATTATTGAACGACCCCAACAATATGGTCACAGTTTTCCCGCAGGGCGAACTGGTGTCTAATCATGCTACCGGGATCAATATCGAGCGCGGTATAGCCCACATCGTAAAAAAAATAAAAGGCGATTGCCAGATCATTTACTACAGCGCCTTTATCGAGTATTTTGAAAGCTTTAAACCATCGGTATATTTCCACCTGCTGGATTGTGGCACCAACCGCGACTTCGACTTTGAACGGCTGAAAGCGCAGATAAACGAACACCATAAAAAATCCCTTGAAGAACAGGTTAATGTGCAGCACTGATGCGGATGCAATAGAATTTTATGTAATATAGCGATGGGTTTAAACCCATCGCTACGGCAATAATTTTATCAAAGTGTTTATAGTACTGTCGGTCATCTTCTTTTTTATTATCCTGCGTTTTGTGGTCAGCCTGTTTAATTTCATGTCCGACCCAAAGTTGCGCCGCGTGCATAAGCCTTATCATAATAAGGTATCCATTCTTATCCCTGCCCGTAACGAGGCCCATAATATCCTTAACTTGCTGCGATCTATTCACGCGCAGGATTATCACAACTACGAGGTTATTATCCTTGACGATAACTCTACCGACGACACGCTTGCCCTCTGTGAGGATTTTGCGGCAAAACACCCCAAATGCAGTGTGATAAAAGGCAAGCCGCTGCCGCCGGGCTGGCTTGGTAAAAACTATGCCTGCTACCAGTTAGCCAAAAAAGCGCAGGGCGAATATTTATTATTTCTTGATGCTGACGAACAGGTAGCCGATGGCCTCATCAACAGCGCGCTGCACCGTATGCATTTGCGGGACCTGGGGATGCTAAGCCTTTTCAGCAACCAGGAAATGCACAGCCTGGGCGAACACCTGGTAGTGCCGCTAATGCATTATATTTTGCTTAATCTGCTGCCCCTGCAATTGGTATATCTGGTGAGGAACCGGGCCATTGCCGCCGCCAGCGGGCAGTTTATGCTGTTTGAAGCCGTGGCCTATCATCGCCACCAATGGCATCAGCAGGTAAAGCAAAAAGTAGTAGAAGATGTGGAGATCATGCGCCTGGTAAAAGAGGAAGGGTTGCGTGCGGAAACATTATTGGCCAATAGACTGATTAGCTGCCGGGCCTATACAGGTTATGAAGACGCGCTGAACGGCTTTAGCCGGGATGTGCTGGCCGCATTTAATTACAATGTGTTATCGCTGCTTGTATATTTAATGATATTGCTTGGCGGCCCGCTTATTATTCTCACCACGCTAAATACCGGGCTCATCGCGCTAATGTGCGGGTTGATCATCCTTAGCCGTATTATGATATCGCTTTCGGCCGGGCAAAGTGCGTGGAAAAATGTGCTGCTGCATCCTCTGCAAATGTTTAGTTTGATGCTGATCTCGTTTTTATCGATACAGCGGTATTTAACGAAGACTACAGTGTGGAAGGGTAGGCGGGTGTAAACTATTTCGTCATTGCGAGGTACGAAGCAATCTCTACACCCACCCAAAACCTTTATATTTGCCCTGTATAGCTTAGAGATTGCTTCGTTCCTCGCAATGACGAGTTTAGTAAACAAACACATCACCATGGATTTAAAACTCACCAATAAGGTAGCCATTGTTTTAGCTGCCAGCAAAGGCCTGGGACGGGCCATAGCCACGGCCTTATCTGCCGAAGGCGCAAAGGTTATCATTGGCTCGCGCGATGGGGCCGAACTCAGCAAAACCGCTGCCGAAATAAGTACACAGACCGGGAACGAAGTAATTGCTATGTCTGTTGATGTATCGCAGGCGGGTGAATTGCAGGGTTTTATAGAGAAAGCCGCCGCTAAATTCGGCCGTGTTGATATCCTGCTGAATAATGCCGGCGGCCCGCCATTTGATAAATTTGAAAACCTGGGCGACGAGCAATGGCAAAAAGCCTTCGAACTGAACCTGCTCAGCTTCGCGCGTACCAGCAGGCAGGTGCTGCCATATATGCAAAAAGCGGGCAGCGGGCGCATTATCAATATCATTAGCGGATCGGTAAAGTCGGTATTGGCGAATTCGGTACTGAGTACCAGTATGCGTATGGGCGTAGTAGGCATGGCCAAAATGCTGGCCGATGAATTTGGCCCATACAACATCACTGTAAACAACGTTGCCCCGGGGCTTATTCTAACCGATCGCATTAAACATACGTTCCCCAAAAATGCCGACCCGGAACTGGTAATGAAAGAAAAGACTAAAGCCATCCCGCTGGGCCGCATTGGCAAACCCGAAGAACTGGCCGCGCTGGTGGCTTTCCTGGCATCGGAGCAGGCCGCTTACATTAGCGGTACTACCATCCAGGTTGATGGGGGCGCAAGCAGGGGAATATTTTAAGCAGAACCCGTATAGCGCTTCGCCATGGTTAATTGGTTATGTGTTATTTAAATCAACTTGCACATTAAACATTAATCCGTTACTTTTGCCACTGTTATATAGCACAGCATATTATGTCACATCATCACACAGAAAAAAAAGCGAACGATTTTAACCTGTACTACCTGGTAGGTTTGGTATCGGGTATCCTTACCGCTGCTTGTATCGAAATTACATTCCTTTCTATCGTAATCGGCGCTGTTGTTGGCCTGTTGTTCACCGCGCTGTTTGTGAACGTATTGGTTAAAGGCCGTGTTGACGCCTGATCCGGAATTACCATCATTTATACGTAACTGGAACCAGTTTTACACCCTTGTGGCTGTATGGCTGGTTTTTTTAGTTTTTATATTCTGGCTCATTACCCTGTATTTTAAATGAGCTATATCGATTGGATAGTTCTTGTTGTTACCCTGCTCTCCATTGTGCTTTACGGCGTATGGAAAAGCGGCAGCAATAAAAATATCGATCAGTTTCTGGTCGGCAACCGCTCGTTGCCCTGGTATCATATCGGGCTGTCGGTTATGGCTACGCAGGCCAGCGCTATCACCTTTCTTTCGGCACCGGGACAAGCTTATACCGACGGGATGCGTTTTGTGCAGTTCTATTTCGGGTTGCCGCTGGCCATGATCGTGCTGTGTATCACCTTTGTGCCCATCTTCCACAAGCTCAAAGTTTATACCGCCTATCAATACCTGGAGCAACGCTTCGACCTGAAGACGCGCGCGCTAACCTCGTTGTTGTTCTTAATTCAGCGGGGATTATCTACAGGAATTACCATTTACGCGCCATCCATTATCCTGTCAACCATTTTAAATATCAACGTGGTGCATACTACCCTGTTTATTGGCGGGCTGGTGATATTTTATACAGTTTATGGCGGTACCAAAGCGGTATCATATACGCAACTGATGCAAATGAGCATCATTTTTTTAGGGATGTTTTTTGCCGGCGTGATGGTGGTAAAACTGCTGCCCAATGGCTCGGGCTTTACCAATGCCCTGCACATTGCCGGTAAAATGGGCCGCATGAATGTGATAGACTGGCACTTTGACTGGAATAACCGCTACACGGTTTGGAGCGGCCTGATAGGCGGGTTCTTTTTACAGCTCAGCTATTTCGGCACCGACCAAAGCCAGGTAGGGCGTTATTTAGCAGGCAGTACCGTAGCGCAAAGTCGCCTGGGTTTAATAATGAACGGCCTTATAAAAATCCCTATGCAGTTCCTTATCCTGCTGATAGGGGTATTGGTATTTGCTTTTTACCAGTTTAACCGGCCGCCCATGTTTTTTAACAGCTACGAGGTTAATCAAATTAAGCAAAGCCGGTACGCCCAAAGCTACAACGGACTGGAACAGCAATACGGCTTTTTTAGTTACATGAAGCAACAAAAGGCGGCAGTATTGGCTAATGCAGTAGAAAAAAGCGACAAGAACGAAATTGACCGCGCCACAGCCGAACTAAAAAGCGCTGACGAACAAACCACCATTATCCGTAACAAGGGTATTGCTTTAATGAAGCAAAATAATCCCACCGCCAATACCGATGATGCCAATTACGTATTCCTGAGCTTTGTAAAGCAAAACCTGCCGGTGGGACTTATCGGCTTGCTGATCGCCATTGTGTTCCTGGCTTCCATGGGGTCGACGGCAAGCGCGCTCAATTCGCTGGCATCAACAACGGTGGTGGATATTTATAAACGGGTCATCAATCCTAACGCCTCAGACGCGGCTTACTTGCTGGCATCGCGACTGGCAACGGTATTTTGGGGCCTGGTTTGCATCGGCATGGCTTTATTTGCCGGTAAAATGGGGAATTTGCTGGAGGCTGTGAACCTGCTGGGCAGTTACCTGTATGGCACTATTTTGGGGGTATTTGTAGTGGCCTTTTACTTTAAAAAGATAGGCGGGACACCGGTGTTCATTGCCGCGCTGATCACCGAGGCCATTGTTTGCTACCTGGGCTTTACCGATCGCGTCGCGTTTTTATGGCTGAACCCTATCGGCTGCTTTTTGGTGATCATCATTGCGGCGATATTGAATTATTTTATTACGCCGTTACAGGTGCAGCAAAAGCGGGCGTAGAAATATTGTAGGTGTAAAGATCCCGAACTTGTTTCGGGATCCCGTTTGCATGGGTTAAACGCTGCCACCCAGACCTATGTGGTGGGGTGCTGAAACAAGTTCAGCATGACATGTTTGTTTTTCCGCTGAAGCCTCACCCTGCCCTCTCAAGAGGAGAGGGTTCCAAAGTCTCCCCCTTTGGGGGAGATTTAGAGGGGGCTTTCATCGGCATGTCATAAAAACCATTAGAGGCCGCCGGGATTATATTACTCAGCATGACATTGAATTGGTGTTTTAAACCCTACCGCAAATAAACCGCGTCTTCGCCGCCTTCTTCGTTAAATACTACATCAACATGCTCTTTTAATACGGTAGAAAGGGCAATGCCGGCGTAGTCGGTAGTAACAGGATAGCTTTTGTGGTTACGGTCTACCAATACCACGGTGCGCAATTTTTTAAGCGGCACATCTAAAAACACGCCGAAGCCATAGGCCAGGGTTTTACCGCTGTTCAGTACATCATCAACCAGTATCACTACCTTGTTGGCGCAAACGGCCAGGTCGGTATCGGTTTTGGCCACCAGGCTGCTGCTTTGCTTTTCCAGTTCGATATTGATCATGATGCTTTTAAACGGCGCGATGGTGTCCAGTATCTTTTTTAACCTATCGGCTAAAAAGTTGCCCCGTGGCAATATCCCGGCAATGATCACTTCGGTCTCGTCAAAATTATCCTCTAATATCTGGTAGGCAATACGGTCAAGCTTTTGCTGTATTTGCTGATGGTTCAGTATCGGTATGCGTTTATCGGGCATGGTTTTCTTGTTGTAATGATGTAAAGTTACAAAGTTGAAAGGTTAATCTGTTACCTTCAGTAATGACAAAACTTTTAAACCTTGAAACATTACAACCTTGCAACCCCATTTATTCTTCTCCGTACGGGAAAAATACAAAATTGGCGCCCTCTGGTACAATGGCAAACACGCACATAAAGTCGTGCGGGTTTTTGTAGTTGTCGATAAAGCGCTGCCTGAGTATGGGTTTAATGATACCACGCTCTTCAAACTCTTCCAGGGTTGAGGCGTGGATGCTCCACTCGGTGTTCAATTCTTCTTTATCCAGCAGCAGTTCGCCCAGCGATAGTTCATGCTGGTGCGCGGCGAAGATGGGGTATTTAGATATGCCCTCCATCATAATTTCCAAAGCCACCTCGCGCAGCGATTCGCTGTACAGGCGCAGATCGACCCCCAGGCTGGCCAGCGGACTGTCCTTCTTTTCGCCGCCGCCGGTATTTAATAATTCTTCGCGTTCCATATTATGTCTTTTAATTTCTGCACCAATCTTACTGTGCAGACTCACCCCGACTACGCTACGCTGGTCGGCCCTCTCTTCGCTGCGCGGAAAGAGGGCAGGAACTATATCCTGTTACCTTGTCCCCTCTTTGCGCCGCAGGCGAAGAGAGGGTGGTCGAGCGAAGCAACGACCGGGTGAGTATTATCCTTTCAATTCCATCAGCACCACATTCTCCACATGCTGTGTATGGGGGAACATGTCTACCGGTTGTATTCTAGTTACGGTATACTTCTCCTTCAGCACCAGCAAGTCGCGGGCCTGGGTGGCGGCATTGCAACTTACGTATACAATTTTTGGCGCTTCTATCTCCATAAGGCGTGCCACCACATCGGGGTGCATACCGGCGCGTGGCGGATCGGTGATGATGACATCGGGTTTACCGTGTTCGGCTACAAAATCGGCGTTTAGTACATCCTTCATATCGCCCGCGTAAAATTTGGTGCTGGTGATGTTGTTAATGGCCGAGTTGATCTTCGCGTCCTCAATAGCTGATGGTACATATTCTACGCCCACCACTTCGCGCACACTGCCGGCCACGAAGTTGGCAATTGTGCCGGCGCCGGTGTAAAGGTCGTACACCAGTTCATCGCCTTTAAAACCGGCAAAATCGCGGGTGATCTCGTAAAGGCGCAGGGCCTGCACCGAATTGGTTTGGTAAAACGATTTTGGCCCGATGCGGAAGCGGATGCCGTTCATCTCCTCATGAATATATTCGGGGCCGCGCCAAACCAGTACTTCCTGGTCGAAGATGGTATCGTTCTTCTTTTCGTTAAGTATGTATAGTAAAGAGGTGATCTGCGGAAAATCCTTATCTACAAAATTCATCAGCAGGTCAACCTCTTCCTGGCTGGCAAAGGCGAAAACCACGATTACCATTAACTCGCCGGTTGTAGAGGTACGGATGATGAGGTTACGCAGCGAGCCGGTATGGTTTTTCAGGTTATAATAGCTGATGCCGTGTTGTTTGGCAAAGTTGTTAATGCTGTTACGCAGTTGGTTTGACGGATCGGCCTGCAGGTAGCAGTGGTTCACATCCAATATCTTATCAAAACGGCCGGGGATGTGGAAGCCCAGGGCGTTCATGTTCAGTTGTTCGTCTTCGCGGCTCTCGCCGTCGTACAGCCAGCGCTTGTCCGAAAAGGTGAACTCCAGCTTATTGCGGTAGTAACGGTCTTCGGGCGATGGAACGATGGGCAGCATACCGGTGGTATCTATTTTAGCCAAACGGCTTAGTGCATCGTTAACGGCCTTTTGCTTAAACTGCAATTGCGCGCTGTAGTCCATGTGCTGCCATTTACAGCCGCCGCAGGTGCCAAAGTGTTCGCAAAATGGGGTGGTGCGGTGGTCGGACGCCTTTTTTAGTTCAATGATCTTTCCCTCGCCAAAATTCTTCTTTTTGCGGTAGAGTTCCACATCCACCACATCGCCGGGGACGGCCTTATCTATAAATAAAACCATTTCGCCGGGCTTGCCTATGCCGCGGCCTTCTTCGGCAATATCAATAATGCTTACGTTTTCAAAAACCTCGTTGGGTGTTCTTCTTCTCATCAGGCTGCAAAGGTACGGGTATTTTATTTAAGCGCAATGCGGGCAAAAAAAGCCATATTTTGTTATATTTGAGGGAACACTAAACACCACCTGTTGAATCCGCCCGCAGCCCATCAGACTCATCAAGCCGATACGGAATTGCTGTTTACCCTGCTGAAGGTAACACAGCGGCTAAAGCGCGATTGTTACATCTGTGATATTGTATTACTGCTATATACCCTGTTTATGTACAACAAATACCTGGGTAACGATATCGAAATGTTTATTTATTGCGAGTTGGGGATGGTGATATTCCTGGGATTTGCGCAGTACCTGCTTATTGTAGCCAAAGGTAAATTCATTAACAAGGTGGTGGTTGAGATCGTCATTAGCGAAGGCATTATTAATTTAAAGACGGCCGCCTTCAGCGGGCCGTTCTGGTTTAAAAAAGAGAGCGTGGATTACCGCCTTAAGCAAGCCGATACCAGGGTAAGCCCCGTGGTTAACCCCTACCCGTCCATCTTTAAAAAGGATAAGCAGATCACCCTGCTGAAGCACAAAGCCACCGAGGTATATATTATCGACAGCTATTATACCTGGGAACTGGGCGAACAACTGTACGAGGGGAATTAATCAACCTCTTCGTTAATTTCGGGCAAATCTCCGGACAGATCTTCTTTAGGATGCAGGTTATATATCCAAACGCCGGCAACAGTACCTGCGGCGTACAGGGCTAAAAAGCAAACTTCATCTGAAACGGCTGGCTCTGCCAGTAATAAAAATGGAAAGCCGGAAAGCACCACGCAGATAATTGATAATGCCTGCTTTTGGTACTGATAATTTTCCGCATCCCAATTTCTTAACAAATGTATAGCCAACCAAAGCAATAACAGACTTGGCAACGAACAGATAGCCCCAACGAGGACAAGTAAGACGATGACCGACAGAAAGCTATAGCTATTATTTACGTAACACATGTATGCAGCAACTATTACCGGGCATGCCAGCAACGCAGTAACCCATATTTTTAGGGCGTATGATAAAGGGCGGTACATCTGTTTATGCAGTTAAAATGTTAAGCCCATTGCGCCAGCGCCGTACCGGTAATAGTATCCAGCGTTTTGGCGTATTTATACTGCATTTTTTTCAGATAGCCGCCAAAAGTATTACCGCCTGCCTTAAACAATTGCCGGTGCGCCACCCATACAATGCAGGCCACCGAAAAGAAGAAGTACTTATAAGCCGTTTTGCGCCAGGCCCGCGAAAATGCGCCTTTTCGGCTGTAAATAATGGCCAGCCGCTCGGTTTGGAAGGTGATATGATAGGCTTCATCCACCAAAATATCGGTGCAGATCTGTTTTAGCAGCAGGCAGTTGGTGGCATCCTTAAGGGCCTGGTAAAATATCTGCGCGGTACTTTCTACCACAATTACGGCCAGTGTCCATATTTCCATATTGGTGTTGAAATACCGCACGCGCCGGAAAAGCGTATCGCCCCAATCCTTTTTAACCCGCGGCTGGCCAATGGCGTCGAGATAAAAGCCCAGGTTGTTGCCGTGTTTTTGCTCTTCCTTAATAAACAGTTTCACGGCATCTATATAAGCCATGTCGCCAACCTGGTGCGCGTATTTGGTGGCCGCGGCAAGCAGGTGCCGCCCCTCAGATGTTTCGCCCAGTTGCCAGGCTTGCAGCGATGGTAATATGGTGGTCAGCTCCTGTTCGGTTAAACTTGGTTTTTGTTCCCAGTTTACTCTTTGTTGCAGGGCATTTGCCTTGAAGTGTCCTATCCAGTAATTGCTTGTTTTCATATGTGGTGATGTTTTGTTGTGGTTATGTAAGTTTCCGGGCAAAAGCATGGCAAGTGCCGGTTCGCTCCCAGCGGGGGGGTTAGGGAGGGGTTTCTGCGATATTGCATCGCGGTTAAACCCCTCCCTGCCACCGCACACCCCGGTCGCCCCTCCTCCCGATGGGAGGGAACCAGCACTTGCTCACACCTTTTGATGGTTATGATATGATTTAGGTGTTAATGCTGTTCAAAATTTATCCGCCTCGAGAAATACATCAGCGCGGCTACTACAATAAATAAGGCCAAACTGCCTACCATTAGCGATAGCTCTTCCAACTGCACCAGTACGTAGATAAAGCCGTAGAAAACGGTGAGTATCCCGGCAAACAGGGCCGCAGCGCTGCCATTCTTTAACAGCGAGCCCGTAAACCAGGCGATGAGCGCGATGGTAGCCGCCGACGATATCAGGTACGACCAGTTGAAGCCCAATTGCTCGGAAAAGGAGAGCAGCAGCGTGTAGTATACGATCATGGCCGCCCCGATGAGCGCGTAGTTGAACAAGTGGATGCGCTTTTTGCGGATCAGTTCGGTAAGGAAAAGAGAAACAAAAGTGAGGAGGATCACCAGCGTTGAGTATTTGGTGGTGCGCATCACCTTGCGGTATTGATCGATAGGCAATTGCAGCCTTACACCAAACGTTGCCTGCGCGCGCGACTTTCCGGCCGCCAGTACCGAATCATCGCCGGCCCATTGCTGCGGGAACGGACGCTTAAAATAACTCATCCGCCAGTTGGCCGTAAAGCCTTTATCGGTAATGTTGCTGTTATCGGGCGTACGGTTATCAAAATTGGGGTGCGCCCAATCGCTGTTTACTTCCACATCGGTGGTTTTACCGGTATGTAAAAATTGCAGGTTGTTGCTGCCCCTCAGATCGAGCTGATAACTAAAAGCGAAACCCTGGCCTTTCTGCAAGGCAAAACGCGCTTGCAAACCGTTGGCGAAGGGATTATGACCTGTCGCTGCGGGCTCGGTAGTATAATCCTGCCCCGCTATTTTAATTACGGGGGTATTCTTCAGGCCGTTCATGTCAGTTACGCCGAATACCAGCCGTGCCTTATCGTAAAGTACTGTAGCTTCGTCAATACCCAGGGCCTTCAGATCGGGCACCGGGAAATCACCCTGCAAATCTATCTTCGAATTATAAACAATGGCATCGTACACCCCTCTCGACATCGATTTGCCTTTTACATCGGCCTTTATCTTCAGGTTTTGCGGCAATACATACAGCATGTTGATCTCATCGTGCGTAGTGGTTTTTTTGTTAGCATCTGTTTCTTCGATAGATAACTTGTAGGGTATCGCCAATACCGGGCCTTGTATGGTTTGGTCGCCGGCCCATTCGTTACTTACCTGTTTAACCATTCCCTGCTGATAACCCTCGCGTTCGGTAACCAGATCCTGGATCCAGGCCGATGGGATAAGCAGGGCGAGTATCATTACCGCGATCACACCCGATTTGATCATGATGGCCGATCCCTCGTACCATTTCGATTGTTTTTCAATTGGTCCTATCATTGTTTTAAAGTTTAAATAAAAGTACTTTGAATTTCAAAGTTTATGGATAAAAAAATTTAGCTTACTTTTTGTTGTTTAATTAAAGCTTCCAGTGCGTCGAGGTGAGCTTTGAAGGCATGCTTGCCTTTGTCGGTAGCCTCGTAAGTAGTGTTGGGTTTACGGCCAACAAATGATTTGTTCACCACAATATACTCCTCCTTCTCCAGCCCTTTCAGGTGCGAGGCCAGGTTACCGTCGGTAACGCCCAGCAGGTCTTTAAGCGAGTTAAAGTCGTACCGCTCGTTCACCACCAGTATGCTCATAATTTGTAACCTTACCCGGTTCTCAAACGCTTTATCTAATTTATCGAAGGGGATGTTCACTTTTCGTATTTAAAATGCATTACGGCGCCGTAAATAATATGCAGTACTCCAAAGCCGGTAGCCCAAAACAGCAGGCCATAACCGGGAAACAATGCAGCTAACAAACCTAACAAAATTTCGTTGATGCCGAGGTATTGCACGCCCTTATAGGTGAAATTGCCCGCGCTGATCAGCGCAAGGCCATAAAATATCAATGCGGCAGGGGCAATGATACCGAAATAGCCTCGCCATATAAAAATAAGGATCAACAAGCCGCCGGTCAACACTGGTACGACCAGGTTAAACAACAATGCTTTACTGCCCGCGTTCCAAAATTTTTGACCTGAGCGACGGGCTTTGCGCACACTTAACAAAAAACCGGTCAGCAGTGATGCGCCAAGTACAGCTATAGCGATAAATAATAAGTCCCCAACGTTCGAATCGAGCAAATAATTTACCGAACGATATTCTATATGGTAAGTATCATGTCGCTCGCCGGTATAGATCAGGTAATATGCCAGCGCTGCCCCAATTAATGCATAAACACCCGCCAACACGCCCGAAAGCCCGCTAAGCGATAAAAATTTTGAAGAGCGCTCCATCAAATTACGGATGGATGCAAGGTCCTGGTGTGCCTGGTTTTGTTCCACTTGTGTAAAGTACTTTGTTATTCAAAGTAATGGATAAGAAATTGGATATGCAAATAAAATTTGAAAATAAGGTAGTGGTAGAGAATTAACCACAGAGATCACAGAGGTTTGCACAGAGGGCACGGAGCTAATCATGAACGAGATTAGGTTTTATGACCATTAATTTAAGTGGTATTTAAAATCTCTGTGATCTCTGTGCAAACCTCCGTGCCCTCTGTGGTTAAAAAATTACAGATTCGCCTTTATCAAAGCCTCTATCTTCTCATGCTCAAACCCGCCCGAGTAGATCACCTTTCCGGTTTTGTCAATTAATATCGCTGTTGGATAATAGCTTACCCCAATGCCTTTGCTCCAGCTAAGGCCGTTGTACAGCATTTTGTAAGCAGGCTTCTCGCGCTTGTAAAAAAAGGCGATCTCCTCCTTTTTATCGTAAGCGTTAATGCTCAACAGCTGAAACTTATCGCCGCCGTAGGTTTTTTGTAAGCGCCGCAATACCGGGAACGACTCCATACAGGGGCCGCAGTTCTTGATCCAGAAATCAAGCAGTACCAGTTTGCCTTTTACATCGGCGGCGGTTAGCTGCTTATCGGTCCCAAATTCGGGCAGGCCCCAATCCAGCAGTATCGCTCCGGTGGCTATCAGTGGTTCGCGCTTCTCCTGTTTTTCGGGCTGGTAATCTTTCAGGTAGGTAGTATAGTACCAGGAGTATTCATCGGGTTGTTTTGGGTTGGTGTTGATATCGGTAAAAACAACTTTGGTATTATAGCCATCCTTGTTGATATTATTGCGCTCAAGCACCTGGTAAGGCAGCCAGGTTTCGGGATCGATAACGATGCGATAGGAAATGGTAACATCCTTAGTAAAATGCATGGTGCTGCCCATGTACTGTAACGAACTGCGGTGCAGATCTACCTGTACCAGTTTATAGTTTTTACCGTCGATAACCGTATCGCGCTGGTGTTTGGGGATGGTATCGCTCTCTGCAATTTGCTGAGCGACGCTGCGAATAGTAGGGATGGAATTAAAGAAATAGGAGTTGCTACCAAACGACTTGGGGTCGATGCGCTCGGTTAAGGTATAGGTCTTTTTAGTTTTACTCAGGCCGAACGATTCGGTGCCGTTGTAAACGGAAATATAATCCGCCGCCTCCATCCGGAAGCGCGATACGCTGAGTTTATCGACCTGGTTAAATTCGATATAACAGGTGGCCGATTGCTTAGCGAAGTAGTTATCGGTAATGTTGTTGATCTCGCGGTACGAATTATAACTAATGGACTTTAACGATTCCAGTTTTTTCGCCATCGCTAAAAAAGCCGGTGGCGCGGAGTTTTGCTGTGCAAGGCTGATGTGCGGACAAGCGAAAGTAACGATCGCGGCAAAGGCTGCGAGGTGGTTTTTTAGGTTAGTTTTCATTTTGATGATTAAATTAAATGTACCCAAAAGGCATACAAAGAAAACCGCCTGTTGCATAGGCATTTGGGCTTTTAGACCGGCACCGCTGATAATTAGACGAACAATCGGAAAGCCGGCTTCGTCGAAAAAACGGGGAGTTTAGTCGAAAACGACGGTTACCATACCGGGCATCCCGCAAAATATCCCTTAAATTGCACCATGCACAATTGGCGCGCGCACAGGCAATGGAAATATTTAAGGATAGAGATCCTGTTCTTCGTCATCTTTTATTACCTGTTCCCCATCCTTACCGATGTAGAGTATAGCTATAACGAGCAGCACAACATCGCGCGCTTTAGCGAAAACTTGAATTTCGACCTGATCTTCGGCACTACTAACCTGATTGCCGGTTTGGTTTACTACCATATCGTGCGCCATGCGCTCAGGGTTAAAAAAAACTTGCAGTTTATTTTGTATACGGCGCTGTTCCTTGCCGGTATGCATTATTATATGCGGGGCGTTTACATCACTGTTGGTCATATAAATTGGTTCCCCGAAAAGATCCGGCATGATGCCCTGCGCTGGGCTAAGGCCGATGTGATCCACTTCAGCGTCATCTATATGTTCCGCGAGTTTTTGTGCATCGGGGCGCTGGCTTATTTTATCTATTCGGCCAAACAGGATGATCAGATGCGCCGGCTGAAGGAAGAACAATTGCTTACCGAACTCAACTATCTGAAGGCCCAATTGCACCCGCACTTCTTCTTCAATACACTTAATAACATCTACGCGCTGGCCCTGAAGCAGTCTGCAGATACTGCCCCACTGGTAGCCAAACTGGCCGATATGATGCGCTATATTTTGTACGAAGCCGAAAACAAAGCTGTACCACTAAGCAAGGAGATCCAATTTATAACCGATTATATCGATGCCGAAAAGATCCGCCAGCACGAGGGGAACAGCATTAACTTTGATGTGCAAGGTATCAAACCTGGTGCACAGATCGCGCCCCTCCTGCTATTACCCTTTGTTGAGAATGCCTTTAAGCATGGCTTACATCAAGAAACGGGAGATGGCTTCGTGAATGTCATTATTTTTCAAACGGAAAATGAGCTGGTGCTACAGGTTAATAACAGCAAGCCGGTCGCGGCAAAAGCGGGGCAAAAAGGTATCGGCCTGCAAAATGCCCTTAAACGCTTAAATTTGTTGTACCCAGGTAAACACGTGCTGAATATTAAGGATGAAGCCGATACTTACCAGTTAAACCTTAGTCTGCAAATGTTATGATCAGGTGTATTATAGTTGATGATGAACCACTGGCGTTGGAGATCCTTGCAAGCCATATCGCGCAATTTCCGCAGTTGCAACTGATCCGCCGTTGCCGCAACGCGCTGGAAGCCTTCGATGCCATCCATACCCAACAAACAGACCTGGTATTTCTGGATATCCAGATGCCATCCATCACCGGGTTAGATTTTGTGCGGTCGTTAAAGCAGCCACCCATGATAGTTTTCACCACCGCATATGCCGAACATGCCCTAACCGGTTTTGAATTGGACGCGGTAGACTACCTGCTGAAACCTATCACCTTCGAGCGCTTTAGTAAAGCCATTGATAAGCTGCTAAAAATAAAGCAGCCCGATGCGGAGGCCACTAAAACCTACACCTATTTTAAGGTAGCCGGTAATCTGGTGAAGATCAATCACGATGACCTGTTGCTGGCCCAATCGGTAAAGGACTACGTCCACCTGAAAACCAAACAGGGCAACCACCTTACCCACATGACCATGAAAAACCTGGAGGCTTTATTACCTGTCGATACTTTTATGCGCGTACACCGCTCGTATTTGGTAAACCGGCAGGCCATCACCCTGCTTGGCCGCCAGCACTTGGAAGTTGGCGATGAGCGGGTGCCGATCGGGGAGAATTACAGGGTGGGATTGTAATCTTTTTTGTCATTTCGAACGAGCGAAGGGTGTGCAGAAGTTGGGGCGAGAGAGAAATCTTATACGTGCGAAAAGCGAGCCGTACAAGATTTCTCTTCCACGCTAACGCATATCCCCCTCCCGTGTTCGTTCGAAATGACAATGTTTATTTACGGACAGCAATACGCCACATTCCTAAAACAACCGTCCCATCCCCCGTGTTATCTATGATATAAACACAAAGCAAAAAATTATGGAAACTACTCAAAATACAGCGCCGGTAAACGGCAGCGATGGCGAATACACATTTACCATCAACTATGCGGGAAGGGAGTTGGAATGCCGGGTAGAAAAAAACGACGATATACTGGACGTGCACATGGAAAACCTGGATGCCAAGCTACAAATTGAACCCGATGGCACCGTGCACCAAATTGGCGGCAACGCGCTGCCCGAATCTAACATCGAATTTATTAAAAAGGAAGTATTGGGGCACGAGGTGTAGACCTCTCCCCGGAAAGTTCCCTCCCCCTGGGAGGGGCGCGATAGCCTGTGAAGTGGCAGGGAGGGGTTTCTTCACGATGTATTAACGTATAAACCCCTCCCTGCCCTCCCCAGGGAGGGAACCGAACTTTTCTGCTTTACCCCAACACCTCCTCCAGCACCTCGTGCGAGTGGATATTACCGAAACCCTCCACATGCAGGGCGTAGTATTCCAGTATTTTATTCAGCAGGTAGCGGCGTTCATCGTTTTTTAGGTTGATGCTATCCATATCTTCAAAGCCAACCCTTAATAACCGGTAAAAACTGCCGGTGTGCGGGGGCGAGAGATAATTCCAGGTCTCGGGCTTGTATTTAGTGAAAACACCGTCTTTCATATCAAAGTAATCGGCGCCGTCGGGTTTGTTCCGGTCGGGATAAAAGCCCAGGTAGCGGCTCAATCGTATTAAAAAGATCAAATGAAAATTAGCGATGCCGCTTGTTTGCTGATCAAGCAGTTCGATGGCGTGGAAGATAAAGTTAAACAAATGCTCATCGGCAGCTTGCTGTTTAACCGAGCGGTACAGTACTTCGTTCAAAAACATCACAATGCTGCTTTTAATTACATCGTACGGAATGCTTTGCAGCAGGGGCGCATTCTTTAATTCGGCAATGCGCTGCACAGCGCCGGTGTTTTTATGATAAGCCACCATATCCAGCAGGTGCAGTGGCTGCAGCATGTTGCGATGGATCTTGGCCTTTGGCTTTTTTGCGCCGTTAACGATGTATGATTGCAGCCCGAATTTTTCGGTGTACACCTGTGTGATCACACTGTTCTCGCCGTAATCGGTTACTTTAAAAACAATGCCACGGGTTTTATGCAGCATGTATCAGGGCTAATATCTTGGGTAAAAAAATAATGGTGCCGGTTATCAGCGCGAAGATGGCCGTTACCAGCACCCCACCGGCGGCAACATCCTTTACGTGGCCGGCTTTTTTATTATACTCGGGCGATACCAGGTCGGTTAGTACTTCGATAGCGGTATTGAATAATTCGGCGGCCAGTACCAGCGCCATACAGAAGATGATCCAGATCCATTCGTTAGCCGATACATGCAAGGCATAGCCTAACAAGGTAGCCGTTAGTGATGCCACCAGGTGGATCCTGAAGTTAACCTGCGTGGCCGTGGCATAGCCTATCCCTTTAAAAGCATAACCAAAGCCACGTATCAGTTTTTTCATGGCGATAAAGATACGAAGCCTAATGAGTATTCGAAACAATGCAGAAGCGTGGGCTGCCATAAACGTTACTTGTATACCATATCATAACCGCTTGTCATTTCGAATGAACAGTAGTGGCCATGTGCGAGAGGGGTGAGAGAGAAATCTTATGCGCGCAGCCTGTCTTATGTATAAGATTTCTCTTTCGTCCCAATGCCCTATCCATCCCCGCTCTATCAAATGACAAATTGTTAGTAAGAGCGTGTTGAAATAATCCAAACTTTTCTCCGTAATTTTACAACCGATATGGGAGCATACAATTTACAGGTAACTATCGATGCCGATTCGGGCTTTTGCTTTGGCGTGGTTTACGCTATTGATATGGCCGAAGATATTTTGGCCGAAGACGGCTACCTGTATTGCCTCGGCGATATCGTCCATAACGACGAGGAGGTAGAACGCCTGAAAGCCAAGGGCCTGCGCATTATCGACCATAGTCAACTTAACGAACTGCATAACGAGAAGGTGCTTATCCGCGCCCATGGCGAAGCGCCCGAGACTTACCGCCTGGCCATGGAGCATAATATCACGCTGATAGACGCGTCGTGCCCGGTAGTGTTGAAATTGCAGAACCGTATCAAGGCATCGCACGATAATGATGAGCAGATCGTCATCTTCGGTAAGCATGGGCATGCCGAGGTAATTGGCTTGCAAGGCCAAACCAATGGTGAAGCGATGGTTTTCCAGGATATTGCCGAATTGGACGCGCTCGACCTGCCGCAGAAATTTACCCTGTATAGCCAAACCACCAAAAGCACCGATAAATTTTACCAGATAAAAGACCAGCTACTGGCCAAAGGCTTCGAGGTGAAAGCTAACGATACCATTTGCCGCCAGGTATCCAACCGGGATAAGGACCTGCCCGAGTTTGCCAAACAGTTCGATCAGGTGGTATTTGTATCCGGCAAAAAGTCATCAAACGGAAAGGTATTGTTTGAAGTTTGCCGCAAGCATAACGCCAATACGCATTTTGTATCATCGGTTGATGAACTGCACCCCGAGATGTTTCAACCCGGCCAAACTATCGGTATCGCAGGCGCTACTTCTACGCCAATGTGGCTGATGGAGTTGGTAAAGGCGCGGTTGGAGAGTTATTGATCTTCATAACCGGGGCCGGCACGGCACTTATATTCAACCGGCTACCTTTCACTTGTAGGGTAAAAAGCAACATCTATAAAAAAGCCCGGCAACGTGCGTTGCCGGGCTTATAAAATGCTCCGTAATTTTTGCTGTTTTAGTTAGCCGCCAGTAAATCGGGGCGGTTTATCCACGCGTAATTGTTTTTGTAGCCGTAATTATCAGGCTTGTTAATAATAGCCTTCATGGCCAGTAGTTTATACACATAGCTACCGGTTTCGGCGTTAAGGTGCATAAAATAGTAATTACGCTTTTTGTTTTGCCTGATGGCGCGGTTTAGCTTAATGGTACCCAGGTTATAGGCCGCGGCCGTAAGGGTCCAGTTGTTATACTCGCCAAATAATTCGCGCAGGTAAATACAGGCTGCTATGGTAGATTTACGCACATTAAGCCGCTCATCTACGTTTTTATTTACCTTCAGGCCATAAGTGCGCGCTGTACCGGGCATAAATTGCCACAATCCGCGGGCGCCTTTTACAGATGTTCCCGAACTTAAACCCGATTCTACCAGTGGGATATACTTAAAATCTTCAGGAATACCATAGATCTTCAATATCGGTTCGATGATCGGGAACAACATTTTGGCCTTTTTATGCAACACATCCGAACCTATATTGCGATAGCTGTTCGCGCGTATAGAGCGATTAAGCTTGCGGGTAACCCCTGTATTGTTTACCGGAGTTGATTCATCGGCAAAATTAATTTCATCATTGGCATCTTTATTGTACCTGATGAAGAGAGGGATACTGTTGACTGCTTTTTCGTCGACAGTAGTAGTGGTAACGGATACTGCTTTCCTCTTAAAGTTTGTACTGCAAATAAACAGCTGAGAAACGATAAACAGCACCAAAATTACGGAGCACGTAATTAAGTGTTTTTTAATCATTCGTGTTTTTTTAGTGAACAAATAAGCTATAAAGCGCTGCAAAGATACGGATATTATTCAGAATATCAAGCACTTGCAAAAACGAGGGCCATTTTGGGTGTTTTCACCCGGCCGTTTTCCGGTCTTTACAGTTCAGAAAGTCAAACATTTACAGTGTTAAAATTGTTTTAAAAAAATATAAAAAAACTGTACCTTTACACCCCCGCTGCGAAGCGCTAAATATTAAAATATGGCATTTAAAAATCCACGGAACAGTCGTGACGACAAGTCCGGCAAATCATCCGGCAGGCCCGCGAAGGGCGACGGCGCAAAAAGAACCACCACATCTTCGGCCCGTGGTAAGTTCGGTACAGACAAACCCGGTACCGACAGGCCCAAAAGAAGCTACAACAGCGACCCATCAGAAAACAGATCATTTTCACGCAAACCATCAGGCACAGGCTACGGCCCCGGCGATAAACCCGCGCGCAAATTTGGCAGCGATGCAGCCGGCGATAAAAAATCGTTTGGCGATAAAAAGCCATTCGGCACAGGCCGCAAACCTTATGGCGACCGCGACAGCAAGCCCGCCTTTGGCGACCGCCCGAAACGTGCTTATGGCAATAATACCGATGGTGATAAAAAGCCATTTGGCGCAGGCCGCAAACCATTTGGCGACCGCGACAGCAAACCCGCCTTTGGCGACCGCCCAAAGCGTGCCTATAACAGTGATGCCCCGGCAGATAGAAAAACCGGCGGCTTTAAAAAGCGCGAAGGCGATAACGTAAACGAAACGCCATTCCGCAAGCGCCCTGAAAGCAGCTACGCGCAACGCCGCGAACGCCAGCAGGAAGAAGCTCCTGAACGCATAATGCGCAGCCGCAATAAAAAGGCCGATAAACCTGCAGATGACGGCCTGATCCGCTTGAACCGCTATATCTCTAACGCCGGGATCTGCTCGCGCCGCAAGGCCGATGAATTGATCGTGGCCGGTGTGGTATCGGTAAATGGCGAGGTGATCAGCGAACTGGGCTTTAAAGTAAACCCGCAAAAGGATGTGATCCGTTATAACGGCGAGACCCTGAAGCGCGAGAAAATGGTTTACGTATTGCTGAACAAGCCGAAGGATTATATCACAACTACCGACGACCCGCAGGAGCGCCGCACCGTAATGCACCTGGTTGAAAAAGCCAGCCGCGAGCGTATTTACCCTGTTGGCCGCCTTGACCGTAATACTACCGGCCTGTTATTAATGACTAACGACGGCGACCTGGCCGATAAGTTATCGCATCCGCGTAACAGCGTGGTGAAGCTGTACCAGGTTGAACTGAATAAAGCCTTAACCCAGGGCGACCTGAACAAAATAGGCTTTGGCCTTGAACTGGAAGACGGTTTTATTAAACCCGATATGGTAGCCTACGTAACCGGCGGCACCAAACGTGAAGTAGGGATCCAAATACACAGCGGCAAAAACCGTATCGTACGCCGCATTTTCGAATCGCTGGGTTACGAGGTGGTAAAGCTCGACCGCACCATCTACGCTAACCTTACCAAAAAAGACCTGCCACGCGGCCGCTGGCGCTTTTTAGAGGAAGAAGAGATTATCCAACTGAAGCATTTGATAAAATAATTTGAAGCCGCCCTTTTTCGAGGGCGGCTTTTTTATTAGTTCCCTCCCCTGGAAGAGTAATAGCCCATGATTTGACAGTTCCCTCCTTGGGGAGGGGTGCGGAAGAGCTGCGTAGTGGCAGGGAGGGGTTTAGGCATGAGTAATATGGTAGAAACCCCTCCCTACACCCTCCCCATGGGAAGGAATCGCGCTATGCCCGCCGCCCATGGGAGCCGATACTAAATCGGCGCTTTGTAACAAAAATAATATACAATTAATATCCGTTCTAAATTAAATTTTTAGCTTGCGGCGCAGGCGCAACAGGCATTTCTATACCGACATTTGCCTGTACTTCAACCTCAAAACTAATACGTTATGAACGTCGAGATCCTGGCCCGCATCCAATTCGCCTTCACCATCGCCTTCCATTATATCTATCCGCCGCTAAGCATTGGCCTTGGCCTCATTATGGTAGTGATGGAGGGCCTGTTCTTAAAAACCGGCAAGAAGATATACGAGCGCATGACCCGCTTTTACGTACGCATCTTCGCCCTGATATTTGGCATCGGCGTGGCTACCGGCATTGTAATGGAGTTTGAGTTCGGTACCAATTGGGCTGTGTATTCAAAATATGTGGGCGATGTGTTCGGCAGCGCGCTGGCGGCCGAGGGCATCTTCGCTTTCGCGCTGGAGTCGGGCTTTCTTGGCGTACTGCTTTTTGGGTGGAGCAAGGTAAAACCCTGGGTGCATTTCCTCTCTACCGTTATGGTGACCTTAGGGTCGATGTTCTCGGCTATTTGGATCGTAGTGGCCAACTCCTGGCAGCAAACACCGGCCGGCTACCACATTGTAGGCAGCGGACTGGATGCCCGCGCGCAAATCACCGATTTTTGGGCCATGGTGTTCAACCCCTCATCGGTACAGCGCATTACGCATGTTTGGCTGGGTGCTTTCCTTTCGGGCGCTTTCCTGGTGCTCAGCATTAGTGCCTACTATATCCGTAAGAAACGGCATGTAGAATTTTCGCGCAAATCGTTAAAGATATCGCTGGCGGTAGCTACCGTTTGTGCCTTGCTGCAACTGGTGGCAGGGCACCAGTCGGCCGATGTGGTAGCGCGTTACCAGCCTGCTAAACTGGCCGCTTTAGAGGGGCATTACGATGGCACGAAAGCCGCCGATATGTACCTGTTCGGCTATGTGGACCAAAAGAACAATCAAACCCATGGGGTATCCATCCCGGGCGGGTTAAGCTTTTTGACACAAGGCGATTTTAAAAAACCAGTTGCCGGCCTCAATAACTTTAAACCCGAGGACCGGCCCAAAGCGGTAAATTTTGTTTTCCAGACCTATCACCTGATGGTGGCCATCGGTATGTTTATGATCGCCTTAACTTTATATAGCTGCTTTTTATGGTGGCGGGGCAAACTGTTCGATAAAAAATGGTTGATGTATATTTTTTCGTTCTCGGTACTGTTGCCGCAGATAGCCAACCAGGTAGGCTGGTACAGCGCCGAGGTAGGCCGCCAGCCATGGGTGGTGTATGGCTTGCTGCGCACATCAAAGGCGCTGTCGCAGGCGGTATCGGCGGGTAACATTATCTTTTCGCTGATATTATTTACCTGGGTATATTTGGTATTGTTCGGCCTGTTTATTTATGTGTTGAATAAGAAGATAAAGCACGGACCGTATGATGACGAGAATTTGGATCATAGTCCGCGGCATATTGAGATGGCGGATAGTTTGGGGTGATGTCCTTCCGTAAAAGCGTAGGGGATGTGCGATTCCCTCCCACGGGAAGGGTGCAGGGAGGGGTTTATAAGGTACCACATCGTGGCTAAACCCCTCCCTGCCACTGCACAGGCAGCCGCATCCCTCCCAAAGGAGGGAACTGGAAAAAATGTGCGCTGATAACCGTAGCGATGGGTTTTAAACCCATCACTACATGGAGACAAGCAATAGTGGTGATACGCTGGCTGATAGCATGGCCGGCGTTGACTCACCCGGTCGTTGCTTCGCCCGACCACCCTCTCTTGCCTTTGGCAAAAGAGGGAATAGTGATCGTAGCGATGGGTTTCAAACCCATCGCTACGATCCTGCCCTTCTTTCCGCGCAGCGAAAAGAGGGCCGACAGGCGAAGCCTCGTCGGGGTGAGTAAGGAAGTTAGCAGAGCCGCCACCCGAGTTAGGGATAGCAGCGGATACCGGCCCTGTGGATAAGGCCTGCAGGCGTATGAGCGGATAGCCCGGGCCGAAGGTAACGCAATAAAAAAAGCGTGTCATCGCGAGTCGCTTCTATCAGCGACGTGGCGATCCCCGGCATAAAGAGCGGCTTTGCATATCGGGGATCGCCACGCTATCGCCCGCGATGGCGTATTGAAGAATGATTAGAATAAATTTATGGCAACATTATTCGGTATCGATTATCAAACCTGGTGGTTCCTGCTGATAGGGGCTGTGTTTACCGGGTACATTATTTTGGATGGGTTTGATTTGGGGGCCGGTGCGCTGCACCTGTTCTTTAATAAAGAGACCAGCCGGCGCATTGTGCTGAATGCTATTGGCCCGGTTTGGGATGGCAACGAAGTATGGATCGTAATTGGCGGCGGGGCGCTGTTCGCGGGTTTCCCGGTGGTTTATGCTTCGCTGCTGTCGGCGTTTTATGTGCCTTTTATTTTGTTTTTGCTGGGGATCATCTTCAGGGCGATCTCTATCGAGTTTAGGAGCAAGGAGCCGATGCTGTGGTGGAAACGTATGTGGGATATCTGTTATACCTGTAGCAGTTCGCTCATCGCCTTTTTGCTGGGGCTGATATTGGGCAATGTGATACAAGGCATTAACATTGGCCCCGACCATGTTTTTAGGGGCAGTTTTATGGAGTTTTTAAATCCCTACGCTATTATGATGGGCATCACTACCCTGGCCCTGCTGATGATGCACGGCGCCATTTACCTGGTGATGAAAACCGAGGACCGCATTTACACCAAGCTGACCATTATGGTGAAGAACACCACCATCTTCTTTGTGATCATGATCCTGCTTACCTCGTTCTATACCCTGCTGTACCTGCCGCACATGGCCACGGTGATACGCCGTTTCCCCGAGTTATTTGTGATACCGGTGATGATGGTGCTGGCCATTGCCAACATTACCCGGCAGATCACCAAACGCAAATACCTGTTCGCGTTCATCTCATCGTCGGTAACCATTAGTTTGCTGATGGTGCTGGTGGCTATCGAATTGTATCCTAATATGCTGCTCAGCAAGATCTCGCCGGCTAATCACTTAACCGTATACAATTCCTCATCGTCTGAAAAGACCCTTGGCATTATGCTGCTGATGGCGGCTATTGGCGTTCCGATGGTAGTAGGCTACACCACCTTTGTGTTTATGACCTTTAAGGGGAAAGTGAAACTGGATGAGATGAGTTATTGATTAGTCCGAAAGTCGGGAAAGACAGGAAGTCCGGAAGATTCGTATTCGTCATAGCGAGGAGTGTAACGACGTGGCTATCCCCGATTGGCAGATCAACCTTGTAGAACCGTTCTGCATGCCGGGATAACCACGCTATCGCTCGCTATGACGAACTTCCTATTCTTACCCGCGCCCATAACGTACACACCCCCGCCAACGCCGTAAGTACCGCAGGCACCGGGAAGAAGTAGATATACTCGGTTACCGCCATAGCCAGCAATAACGCCGTTAAAGGCGCCAGCAGGCGGATGCATAACTTATTCGCTGTTTCGTTAGACAGCAGCCAGAGCAGCACGCTGATAAACAGCAGCACAAATATCATGGTGATGCCGTACCCGCTGAAGAACGCGCCTAAGGTTACCGACTTGCCCGAAAAATCAAAATGCGTGCTTTGCATGGCGCCGATCACCGCCGCCATGGCCGCATTTGGCGCTTGAGTCCAGGTAAGGGCGCCAACGCTGTGTCCCAGGGTGTGCAGCAGCATTAATATGGCTGCAATGCGCAGTAATAATTTAGGTTTCATAAATTGTTTTTGTAAAGGTTTAATCGTTATCCGGCTGTGCCCATAGCTATAGGGAGCCATGCGCATCAGGGTCGTTAAATCAAATTTAGGATAAAATACTGAAACTCAATAGCGTCATCACCCGCAAAAATTCGGGTTGCAGGGGCGCTTCAATAATTACCGTTTCGCCTGTTACCGGGTGCGTGAACGATTGCCGGCTGGCATGCAGCAGCATTGTGGTCATTTCCCAGCGCTCCTTCCAAAAACGGTTTTGCTTGTTGCAGCCGTGGGTACGGTCGCCGATGATGGGGTGAAATATGTGAGCGAAATGCTTGCGCAACTGATGCATGCGGCCGGTAGTGGGCGTGGCTTCCACCAGCGAGTAGCGCGAGCTGGGATGATTACCTAATGGAATAGGTAAGTCGGCACGTTGCAGGGTGGTGTAGTCGGTATGGGCATCCTGCATCATGCCGTTCTCCTTACGCAGGGGATAGTCGATGGATTCGGTGTCGGGCGTATGCCCGCGAACGATGGCCAGGTAGGTTTTGGCTACCTGCCCCTCCATAAACTGCTTGTGCATGGCTATCTCGGTCTCTTTATCCAGTGCGAAGAGTAGCACGCCGCCGGTTTTACGATCCAGCCGGTGTACGGGGGTTACCCATTTGCCAATCTGGTCGCGCAGTTTTTGGACGGCAAACTCTTCCACATCAGCAGCAATGGGCGAGCGGTGTACCAATAGTCCGTGCGGTTTATTGATGGCGATGAGGTGTTCGTCGTGGTATAGGATATCGAGCATGCTGGGCAAAGGTAGTAAATAGCCCCCTAACCCCCTAATGGGGAAACTGATGTGCAGATAAGACGTTTGTTATTGCTAGGAGCGAAGCATGGCCTGAGGCGATGGGGCGACATGGCAATAGCGAACTATGCATGCGGGCTCTGCCAATTCGCGATCGCTCCGCATTTGCAGCGACAGGTGTAACGATCTATAGGAAACATCTGATATCAAATTCCCCCTTAGCGGGTGATGACAGCGCACCGGGCTATCGGTACCTTTAACCAAACGCAAAGATTAACGATCAATCTAAATATCATGAAAAAGCTAACCACGCATTTTGTTGGCCTATTCCTGCTTTTTGCGGGGATACAGGTAAGTGCCCAAACCGCGCCAGCCCCAAGCCCATGCCGTAATAACCCGCTAAACCGCCAGTTTGATTATTGGGTGGGCGAATGGGATGTATACGCCACTGGCACCACCACTTTGGTAGGCCATAGCCTGGTGCAGGATGTTTCGGGCGGATGCGCGATACTGGAAAACTGGACCGCTACCAACGGGCAGGGCGATGGCAAAAGCCTCAATTATATCGATGCTGCCAGCCATAAATGGAAGCAAACCTGGGTAGGCTCGGGCGGCAAGGTGCAGGATTTTGTGAACGGCGAATACAAGGATGGTGCCATGCACTTCAGTGCCGAAATTGTTAACCCGAAAGGCCAGAAGCTACAAGCCCGCTTTATATTTTACAATCAGGGCGCCGATAAGGTGCGCCAATACTATGAAACATCTGCCGATGAAGGCAAAACGTGGAATAGTGTTTACGATTTTACCTATATCCGGAAGAAGGCCTGACCATGATTTTTAGGATTTACAGGATAACAGGATGCTAATCAAATCCTGTTATCCCGTAATCTGTTTAATCCCGGTTCAGACAAAAAACCTCCGTGTCCTCCGTGCTTCTCCCTCTGTGGCCTCTGTGGTTAAATCATCCCAAAGTTTACTAAAAACCACTCCCCTCCAAAACCCGTAAATCGGTTTAAACAAATTGCGAATAATTGCATTAAGCATACAGCCATTCGCATTTCAACCGAACTATGTGGTACGATAAACTAATAGAACAAAACAAGGTCCCCGATTTTTTATTGCGACAAGGCATCCGCAAGCTGTTGCGCCAGCGCTTAGCCGACGAAGACAAGGGTGGCGTTGAAGCGCAACAAGCCCACCTGATGGCACTGATAGCCGAACTAAAGGCATCGCCCATTGCGGTAAATACCACAGAAGCCAACGAGCAGCATTACGAGGTGCCTACACAATTTTATCGATATTGCCTGGGTAAAAACCTCAAGTATTCATCAGGCTATTGGAAGGATGGGGTTACCGATATCGATACCAGCGAGAATGACATGCTGGACCTTACCTGTCAGCGTGCTGAATTGGCGGATGGCCAGCAAGTGCTGGAATTGGGTTGCGGTTGGGGATCATTATCGCTTTATATGGCGGCCAAATTTCCAGGCAGTACCTTTAAAGTGGTTTCCAACTCGCGCACGCAAAAGCAATATATTGATGAGCAGGCGCAACAGTGGGGTATTACAAACCTCACGGTGATCACCGCTGATATGAACACTTTCATTATCGATGATAAATTTGACCGGGTGGTATCGGTAGAGATGTTTGAGCACATGCGTAACTACCGGTTGCTGCTGGCTAAGGTGGCATCCTTCCTGAAGGCGGACGGTAAGCTGTGGATCCATATTTTTACACATAAGGAATATGCTTATAAATTCGAAGTAGTTGACGATACCGACTGGATGAGTAAATACTTCTTCACAGGGGGGATTATGCCCAGCGACGACCTGATGTTTTACTTTAACGATGACCTGGTGGTTGAAAAGCACTGGCATGTAAGCGGCACCCACTACGCCAAAACATCCGAAGCCTGGCTTAAAAATATGGATATGCATAAGGCCGAAATTATGCCGTTATTTGAACAGACTTACGGCAAGCACCAGGCGGTGAAGTGGTGGGTATATTGGCGCCTGTTCTATATGGCCTGCGCCGAGTTATGGAATTTTAATAAGGGTAACGAGTGGCTGGTGAGCCATTATTTGTTCACGAAAACTAAATAATTCAACAACCCGTCATCCTGAGCGATAGCGAAGGATCCCCGGTAAGCAGAGCGGAAACGCATAGCTTGGGATCCTTCGCTATCGCTCAGGATGACGATTGAAAAAAACCCCAATGCCACGCCTCATACTCATCATCATCTTCTTCTTTATCTCGCTGCTGGGGGTATGCAAAGCGCCTGCGTATTACCTGTGGCTGCTGGCCATTGTAGTTACAGAATACCCGTTGATATTTGCCGGCATCAGTACCATATTAACAGCCTGGGGCTTTTGGGCAGGTCGTTACCAAATGGCGGGGACGGTGATCGGGGTCATCAGCATTTTGCTTTACCTGTCGCCCATTATCAGGGCGCAATTATTAAGCGAAGATTTGCGCGAGGGAATGTCGGCATCGTTTACAGGCAATGGTACGCCGCCTGTTTTCCCGGGAAGAAAGGTGTTTAGCTTTGGGAAGCTGTTTACAGGTGTACCGGCGGTTGGGTACCAAACCAGGACTTACGCGAAGTATGCTGATGTGGAGTTGACACTCGATTATTATGCCCCTCCTAAATCCTCCCCGAGGGGAAGAACTTCAGAAGCATCCCGTTTTGGCTCCTCCCTTTCAGGGAGGCCGGGAGGGGTATGTGTTATCGTCATCCACGGCGGTTCCTGGAGCAGTGGCGATAGCAAGCAGTTGCCCGAATTAAATTATTATTTGGCCGGCAGGGGCTACAACGTGGCGGCCATTAACTACCGCATGGCACCGAAATATCAAACACCGGCACCTGTTGAGGATGTGAAGCAGGCCTTAGACTATCTAACCAAACACGCGGAAGAATTGCACATCGATACCAGCAAATTTGTACTGCTTGGCCGTTCTGCCGGGGCGCAGATAGCCTTGCTGGCCGCCTACACCCTGCACGATAAGCGCATAAAAGGTGTCGTAGATTTCTACGGCCCGGCGGATATGGTTTGGGGCTACTCGGTGCCATCCAACCCACTCATTATGGATTCGCGCAAGGTGATGGAAAATTATATCGGTTGCACCTATCAGCAGGGGCAGGCTAAATATGTAGCTTGCTCGCCGCTGGAGTTTGCGGATACCGCGGCTGTCCCCACGCTGATTATCCATGGCGATAACGATGTGCTGGTATCGCCGGAGCATAGCCGCCGCCTGAACCTGAAATTGCAGCAACACAATATCCGCCATTATTGGTTAAAGTTGCCATGGGCCACCCACGGGTTCGATTATAACCTGAACGGCCCGGGCGGTCAGCTATCAACCTTTGCGGTAGAGACGTTTTTGAATACGATAACGCAGTAATGTGCAGATGTGCGTATATGCAGATGTGCAAATAATCTTGTCATTGCGAGGAGCGAAGCAGGCCTGAGGCGATGGGGCGACGTGGCAACCGCGAACTATAAAAGCTGGCTCCGCCAATTCGCGATTGCGTAATAGCCGGAATGACATTTTGAAAAAGCGTTTTTAAATAGCATGAATAAATCCGAAATAGAACATCCGAAATCCGAAATAAACTCCCCATTTAGGGGGTTGGGGGGCCGCGCCGCCATCATCGGCACGGGCATAGCCGGCATGGGTTGCGGGCACTTCCTGCATCAACACACCGACCTGACCTTTTACGAGCAGAACGATTATGTGGGCGGCCATACCAATACCGTTACGGTTGACGAGAATGGCACGCCGGTTTATATCGATACCGGCTTTATGGTGTTCAACTATAAAACCTATTCCAATCTGTGCATGCTGTTTGCCGAAATAGAAGCCCCGGTAAAAAAGACCGACATGTCTTTCAGCGTGCAGCATGTGCCCAGCGGTCTGGAATATAGCGGCAGCAGTGTGAACCACCTGTTCGCGCAGCGGAAGAATATCTTCAGCCCAAAGTATATTAAAATGCTGATGCAGATTGCCCGCTTTAATAAGGAGAGCGTAAAGATCCTGGGCGATCCTAAGTATGCCGACTATTCCATCGGGCAGTACATTCGCGAGTTTAATTTTGGCGAGGAGATGCTGTGGAAATACCTGGTGCCCATGAGTTCGGCCGTATGGAGCACCCCGATGGAGCAAATGCTGGATTTCCCGGCAGTAACACTGATCCGCTTCTTTTTAAATCACGGCTTTTTAGGTTTGGATACCCAGCACCAATGGTACACGCTGGAGAAGGGCAGCCAGGCCTACCGCGAGATCCTGATTCGCCCTTTTCGGGATAAGATACAGGTTAACCGCAAGGCCGTTAAGATCTCGCGCCGTACAGATGGCAGGGCCGTTGTCCACGCGTCGGATGGCACACAGGAAGTGTTTGACAAGGTGATCATTGCCACGCATGGCGATCAGGCGCTGGAAATGCTTAATAACCCTACGGCTGATGAACAACGCCTGTTAAGTAACTTTAAATACCAATACAACAAAGCGGTGTTACATACCGACGACAGCATTATGCCCAAAACCAAACTGGCCTGGGCCAGCTGGAACTATCGCATCCAGCAGGATAACGGCCAGTTAACGCCAAGCACCATCTACTGGATGAACCAATTGCAGGGGGTATCCGAACATAAAAACTACTTTGTA
Source organism: Mucilaginibacter mali (assembly GCF_013283875.1). Classification (NCBI taxonomy): domain Bacteria; kingdom Pseudomonadati; phylum Bacteroidota; class Sphingobacteriia; order Sphingobacteriales; family Sphingobacteriaceae; genus Mucilaginibacter; species Mucilaginibacter mali. Next base: position 5,212,426 of record NZ_CP054139.1, on the reverse strand, counting down.
TCCATTAATCCGCACCCGGGGCTGGACGAGCGGAAGATCATTAAGGAGCTGGATTACGAACATCCATTGTTTGATGTGCCAGCCATAATCGCCCAGGCCGAACTACAGAAGCTAAACCAAACCGGCCCGCTATATTTTTGCGGCAGTTATTTTAAGTACGGCTTTCACGAGGATGCCTTTGCCAGCGCGGTACAACTATGCTCGCAGCTGCTGGGTAAGCAACTGTACGATGGACCGGCGGCAGAGCCGCCAGTAGGAGTTTAACTATTATAGCAGGTTTGCAAAAGACTTTTTATAAAAATAACCAGTCATGCCGAACTTGTTTCGGCACCCCACTTGCATAGTTAAGCACTGCATTCCGGACCTGTGTGATGGGGTGCTGAAACAAGTTCAGCATGACATGTATGTGTTTCCGCTGAAGCCTCACCCTGCCCTCTCCAGCGGAGAGGGTTCCAAAGTTTCCCCCTTTGGGGGAGATTTAGAGGGGGCTTTCATCTGCATGTCATAAAAACCATTAGAGGCCGCCGGGATTATATTACTCAGCATGACATTTATTATTGCCATTTACCATCGGAGGCTCATTGTTTTAAACTCAGCATGACAAATTAACCACTCAATACGCCAGCTCCTCGCAACCGATGCCCGCCTTTTGCAAAGCGGTTTCCACGTAGCGCGGCGATAGGTCGCTGGCTACAATACGCAGGATATTGTCGCAATCCTCCAGGTCAAAATTCCACTGCTGAATAGTGGGGAACAAGGTTAGCAAGGTACTTACTTTACTAACCTTGCGTTTAGTGGTTACGTTGGTTTTAAAAACTAATACATTCATGGCGATGTTGGTTTTTATGGTATATCGTTCGGGCGTGCCCAAATTGGACAAGCGGCGGTTTTTTTAGTTATTTGGTGGCATTGAGAAAGCACTGGACTTGCGCGATTCCCTCCCCTGGGAGGGTGCAGGGAGGGGTTTAGCCCCGATGTTGTATCGTATAAACCCCTCCCTGCCAACGCAATCCTCACCTCACCCCTCCCAAGGGAGGGAATTGTTACTTTGAGGTTAACGCTTTATTCCTTCGGCTCCGCCGTGCCCTCCTGCTTATCCTGCTCTACATCCCACTCACGGTCGAACGGGTGGCGCATGCCGGGGTTACGGTCGCGCCAGTGGCACATGCGGTCGCCCATTTTTTGTTTAAATTTTTCGCGTTGCTCGGGGCTCATGTGCTTAAACTTTTCTTCCATTTTATGGCGCATCCAGGGGCCACCATCTCGTCCGCCAAAACCGCGGCCACCTTTGCCGAACCCAAATAATATCTTGCATAAAATAAATATGCCCATGGCCTGCCAAAATGTAATGACCGTAACGTGTAGTATGCCGGGCAGCAGGCAATTCCATAACTGCATCACCACAAAGCTGATGAGCGACAGGAAGGCGGCAACTGCCAGCGGAATAAATATAAATCGCCCTCTATAAAATACTTGTTTCATTTTCTTAATGTTTTTAATATTGTGTTATCTCTTCATATAATTGCTTCAGCCGCTCCCTTAAATGCAGCACCGCGTAGCGCTTACGCGATACCAGGGTTTGTTCGTTAACGCCGGTTTGTTCGGCTATCACCTTAAAGGGGATGTCATCCAGTTCGTGCCAGATGAAAACCTGCTTCTGTTCCTCCGGCAGTTCGTCAAGCGCCAGTAGTAACTGGTCCCAAAACAGGTTGCGCATGTATTCTGTCTCAGGTGTTTTGGCCTCGGTAAGCAAAATGGCTCGGAAACCGGTATCCTCGTCATCTTCGCCTTCCTCATCGTCTAAAAACAGGTCGTCCAGTAAGGTCTCCGACCGCTTGCGGTATTTATCGGTGATCTTGTTGGTGGCTACCCGGTATAGCCACGCGCCTGTTTGCTCGATAGGCCCGGTATTCACCACCGAACTGAACTGGTACCAAACATCCTGCAGGATATCTTCAGCATCGGCATCGGTTTTTACCCTGCGGCGGATAAAAGACAGCAGGCTTTTACCATAAGCCGTAACGGCTTTAAGGATAGTGCTGTTTTTTTCGTCGGGCATCAGGGTAGCTGTTGTCAATTATATTGTTGTTTAAAGATAAGGACGGATGGGATTGGAAAACATTTTAAAACATTTGAAAATTTTTTGAGGGGGCACGAATTATCCTAAAACCCGAATAGAATTAACCGAATTTCACGAATGGATTATCGGGATAACAATTTGTGTAATTCGCATCATTCGAAAAAATTCGTGTCGCTAATAATTAATTCGTGTTCTCTGTTATTTTTGCAGCCGATAAATACCATGGCTTTAGATAAAAAATTAGAGGTTTGCCTTACCCCGGCGCTGATACATTTATATGATGTTGAACAATATGTTGTAGTGATCATTGATATTTTCAGGGCTACCTCATCTATTTGCTACGGTATTGAAAACGGTGCCGAAGCTATTATCCCCGTGGCGGAGGTAGAGGAATGCCTGGCTTATAAGGAAAAGCACCCGGATTATTTATTGGCTGCCGAGCGCAATGGCGAGGTGGTAAAAGGCTTCGATTTCGGCAACTCGCCATTTTCATACACCGCCGAAAAGGTGTCGGGAAAAACCGTTGTACTCACCACTACCAACGGTACGCAGGCGCTGTACCTCTCGCGCAAGGCAAAGCAGATCGCTATCGGATCGTTCCTTAATCTTACCGCATTATGTAACTGGCTGAAGACCACTAACGAGAATATCCTGCTGGTTTGCGCGGGCTGGAAGTATAATTTTAATTTGGAGGATACGCTGTTTGCCGGTGCGGTGATCGAACAATTAAAGGGCGATGGTTATCGTTTGGATGATCCTGCCCTGGCCGCTAACGACTTATTCCAGTTGGGTAAGCAAGATATTAAACAGTATCTTAAGAAAACATCGCACAGTGAAAGGCTGAAACAACTGGGTATTGAAGAAGATATTGCCTTTTGCCTGAATATAGATACAACAACAGCCATCCCTGTTTTAGATGGGAATCAACTAATAAAACTGGCGCTTTAATTTACGGCTAAAGGGCTTCTAAGCGCGCCCTGTTCTCATCGCTGCTATTGGCTTTCGGCTGACCGTAAACATGTGTTTTTTTATTGCAAGTCCCGCACTTGTATCGTCGTATGGGAAGCCAGAATAAGAATACTTTTACCCACAAGGCCCGGGGCGTTCTGTATTCCAGAATACCTGTGCCGCACCTGGGGCATTTCCTTTTTTCGATTTTTGCTTCCATTTTTTATTTTAGAATATTCCCAATGGTTGTATTATCCAATAGTTAAATATACGGCAAAGCGTAAATGTTACACAACCACAACCGGTGGACAAATAGTGGACAACGCTTAGGAATACACAACCGCCTTAGCATAAGTAGCTGAGATCGCATCTGATAACGCGTACCTGTCAAGTGGTTTAGGAACAAACATCAAAGGCCCTGTTTTAAGCGCTGCATCAATAATTACCTCGTCGATAACGGAAGATTGAAAAATGAAAGGGATTTTTAAATGCGCATTGATGTAATGTGCCAGGTCTACCCCGGTTTTATCTCCTTCAAGCATAATATCGGTGATGATCAGGTCGGCATCAGCCTGCCTTAGGCCGTCTATCGCGTCGTGATAGGATGTGGCCGAACCGCATACGCTATGCCCCAGGCGCATCACGGTTTGTTTCAGGATCCGCGATATAAGCGGCTCGTCTTCAACTATGTAGATGTTTAACTTTGGCATACCTTAGCAGATGTGCCGCGGATGCATCATACCGATGCGAAATACCCGCGGCTGTTTTTGTGATAAATGTAACTGTAAAGTTAAACGGGAATTATCTATTAGTTATAAACCGGGACGTGGACAAAACAAGGACAAAGGAACACCCTTAGCTACTACAATTGCGCGACTGTTTGTTCGATATCTGTATCAAATGGTAACTGCATCTTTTTACGCAGGCGTTGTTTAGATTTTTTTATACCCTCGATAGTTATACCCAGCATATTAGCCATTTCGCGATTGTTGAGGCCCAGCTTTACCAGCGAGAGCAGGCGCATGTCGGTATCGGTAAGGTAAGGGTAATCATTCCGTAACCTGGTAAAAAAACCGGCGTGCACTTTGGTAAACAGCTTTTTAAATTCGCTCCAGCTCTCATCGGTCATGATATGGGCCTGCATCAGTTTCTCCAGGTGCTCGGCGCCGGCTTTATCTGTGGTCGACCGGGTTTTAAAAGCAGCTATCTCGGCTTTGTACTTTTCTATCTGGGCGTTGTTTTGTTTGATGTTTTCGGTATACTCCTGCAGGGCTTCGGCGGCGTTTTTTAGTTTTTCATCCACGCGCTTCTTCCTCAGCAACAGCATTTCCTGTTCGCGCCGGGCATTTAGCCGGTAGCGGTTAAACAGCAGCAAGACGATGATCAATAGCAAAAAGAATATACACACCATGGCATTGCGCTTAAACGCCTCTACATCGGCCTGGGTATGTAAATGGTCTATTTGTCCGCGGTACTTTTCGGCCTCCCAGGTTAGCTTAACCCGCTCTATAGCGGCTATGCTGTTACGTTTAGAAAGGCTGTCTTTCAATGTCTCATATTTAACAGCGTAATTAACAGCATCGCGGTACTGACCGGTTAATTGACACAGTTTTTCCCTTTGCTTGTAAACATCCACCCATAGGGCCAGTACGTCTTCGCCGGGGCTTTTGTGTATCAGTATCTCTACCGAATCCAGTTGCGCGGCCGCGTCTTTAACACGGTTGCTATTAACACTAATGTTGCTAAGGCGAAGCAAAGTTTGCGCTGCGTTTGAAAATTGGGCGTATTTTAACGAGGCCTTATAATCGGCAACCAGGTAGGGTATAGCCTTGACATACTGCCCCTGCATAAAATAAACCGAACCGATATTGCCGGTCATGATACCTATCCAGGCGCTGTCTTTATTTGCCCGGGCTATTTTAAGCGCTTTATTAAAATAATCCATCGCCTGCGGAAACCGGCCGAACTCGCGGTGAATAAGGCCGATGGTATTTACCACATTAATTTTTGTGCGGATATTGTTGATAGGGTACTGCAGGGCCGACTTCAGCAACGGTTCGGCGGTGGCATAATCTTTAAGCGAATAATAAAACTTGGCCTGCTCTAATATATAGGTAGATATATTGGGGATGCGGCTAAACCCAATTTGCCTGAATTTGTCCATCCCCTGCAAAAAGTACCGGCAAGCTTCAATATTATGGTTAAAAGTGAAATAGTATAAGCCTTTTTTATGCAGGCATACCGCGTTTTCAACCGGCATATAGTGTGCCGCGGTATAATCGATGGCTTTTTGATGGTACGCTATACTTTGGTGGTTATAACCTTTGTTTACCGAGTAATAATCGGCCCGCATCAGGTAAACACTGGCCTCTAAAGGTTCATCATCCAATTTTTGGGCAAGTTGCTGCACGCTATCGAGCACGGCCATCAGCACTGCTTCGTTTAAGCGGCGATACTTGCTTTTATAGATCTCGGTGGCGCTATCAACCCGCTTATCTGCAGGGATATCACTAAGGAATTTAAACGCAGAAAAAGGAGATGGGGGCGCATGCTGCGCGAACAAGTGTGTGGTGGCAAAAATAAAAACAACTATTATCCATGCGCAACGCGTATTAAATGCCGGCAGCTTGTAAGCAGGGTAATAGTTAATCAGGCGCATATCATAAACTGATACGCAAATATGATGAAGTATTACTTTCTTTTATAATGAAAGCAGCTATTTTTATTACAATTAAGAAAATATAGTACAGATGCTCTACTATTGGTTAATAGTGGGATGATCACACTTTATCTATCCTTATCCAGGGCATACCGGCAGCTTTTGCGGCTGCTACGCCGGGGTTGCCGTCTTCAAACACCAGGCACTCCTGCGGTTGTACCCCCAGTTGCCGGGCGGCTAATAAAAAAGGATCGGGGAAGGGTTTGCCGTTGGGCGTCTCGCCCGCGCATACCAGCACATCAACCAGGTCCAGTATACCCAGTACCTGCAGGGTTTTGATAATGGCCTGGCGGGTGCCGCCCGATACCACGCCAATTTTTAACTTACCCGCATGGGCTATTAAATGGTCGGTAACGTACTCGATGGGTTTTATACGTTCGATATATTCGTTGTAAAACAGTTCATATTTATCGGCCGCGAATTTGTCCGGATCGAAGTTGCTATTATAGCGCTTGTTAATTTCCTTAACTACTTCGGGGATGGGCCAGCCGGCCAGTTCGTCTATCAGGGCGCCGTCAATATCAACACCGTCATTTGCGGCAATGCGGATGTAGGTATCGGTATGGGCGGGCATATTATCGGCCAGGGTGCCGTCGCAATCGTACAGGAAAGCTTTGTAATCGCCACGGGATAGTTCAAGCAGTTTTTTAAATTTAGCGTTATCGGCAGCCATGGGCAGGGGAGTTTGTGTTGGGGCAAAAATAGGGAATTATGGGTAAGGGGAATGTCAGGATTTGAGTGTCAGCACGAATTGATTTTTAAGCTTTATACAATTTAATCGAATTACACGAATTAAAAGGATCGCCATTCAAAAAATTGGTGTAATCCGATTAATTCAGGAAAATTTCGTGTCGGTTTTTAAACCTCCTCCTCCTCATTTATCGGCAGCGTAAACCAAAACCGGCTACCCTCGCCCCGCTGGCTTTCCACGCCGATCTGCCCGCCATGGCGCCCGATAATTTCGGAACTGATGTACAAGCCCAAACCCAGCCCCGAGAATTGGTGGCCTAAGGCATCCACCCGATAATACCTGTCGAACAAATGTGGCAACTTATCGGGGTTGATGCCGATGCCATGGTCGCGCACGGAAACAGTGACGAAGTTGGCAGTATGGCTGATATCTATCTCGATATTTTTTGATTGGGGGGCGTACTTCACAGCGTTGTTCACCAGGTTTACCAGCACCTGGTCTATACGGCGGTAATCGGCATAGATCATCAGCTCATTGTCGCCACTTAGTATCACCTCGTGTTCGCCGTTCATGCGCACGTGGTCGGTGCAGTCCTGTATCAGATCAACCAAATTAAACATCGTTTTGTTAAGCGCCAGCTGACCTTGTTGTATGCGGGTAACGTTCAGCAGGTCATCAAGCAGGCGCACCAGTTTGTTAAGGTTGTTATTGGCCTTATTAATAAACATTGGCACCTTGTCTGATGTCGGGTCGGTCTTCATTAGCCGCTGCAAGATCTGCATCGACGCATTTAGCGTAGTAATAGGCGTTTTTAACTCATGACTGGCCACGCTGATAAATTCATCCTTTCGCTGCTGGATCTGGTAATCATCGGTAACATCCTGCAAAATACCGCTCAGGCGGGTAGCGTTGCCATCACTATCAAACACAGCGCGACCATTGGCCTCTACAACCCGCTGCACCTTGTTTTTTTTATTGACGATGGTATAAACAATATGATAATTCCCGTCCGAGCCTTTTTCTGTGGCTTTGGTAATGGCTTCGGTAACGTTATCCCGGTCGGCTTCGATAACAGAATTTAGCGCGTCGCCGAGGGCAATTTCCTCATCAGGCGGCAGGCCGAACCATTCTTTCAGCCGGGTATTACCCATAAATTTGCCGGTTTTAGGGTTCAGGTCCCAGGTGCCCAGGTCGGCGGCTTCAACGGCCAGCTCCAGTTCCTGGCTGGCCCTTTTAATAGCATTGTACGATCGTACCTTCTCTGTCGTCTCGTTACAGGTAACCAGCACACCGGCAATATCGCCCTTATCATCGCGCACCTTGCTATAGCTAAAGGTCCAGTAAACATCCTCCAGACTGTTATTGCGATAAATGGGAATCAGCTGGTCTTCGCTCCAGGTCGATTCGCCGCCGGCCAGTACCTGGTCTATCAATGGCTTGATGATGGGCCATATCTCGGGCCAGCAATCTTCGCCCGCCTGGCCCAATGCTGTTGGGTGCTTGCCGTTATTGCCCAGGCTTGGCCGGTACGCATCATTATAAAATTGGATAAGTTGCGGCCCCCACCACAAAAACATAGGGAAACGCGAGTTAAGGATAAGGCTTACCGTAGCCAGCAGGCTTTGCGGCCAGGTATCGGGATGCCCCAGCGTGGTGGCCGCCCAATTGAACGACCGGGTTAAAGCCCCCATTTCGCCGCCACCTTCCAAAAACTTATCCGATACCGATAGCAGGCTATTACTTGAGGACATTTACCAGGTAGATTTTGTGATATGCTAAAATTGCTTGTTGCTTTGACGGGGAACGATTTGTAACCCTGCGAATGGTTGATAACAAGTACACCGGCACATTGTTTTAAAATAAAAGCAGATGGGGGTATTATTAAATAAAATAATAACTTTGCAAAACAAAGTACTTTTTATAAAATGAAATTACTATACAAGATAGACCGCCTGCACCGCCAGGCTATCCATAACAAATGGATGCGTTATTTCACCGTTTTTACCCGGGTAGCGCTGGCCGCCGGCTTTATCCCATCGGGCATGGTGAAGATCATGGGCGAGCGGTTCACTTCGCTATCCAACAACCACCCTATGGGGCATTACCTGGAGGCGCTGAGCCATACTGGCTACTATTATACCTTTATTGGTATTGCGCAGGTTACAGCGGCTATCCTTTTGCTGATCCCCCGCACGGCGCTGCTGGGTGTACTGCTTTACTTCCCAATCATCCTTAATATATGCATCCTCTCGCTGGCAGTGCGGTTTGACGGCTCTCTCGTTTCCTCTCCGCTGATGGTAATGGCCTGCCTGTACCTGCTGTGCTGGTATTACGACAGGCTGAAATACATACTCCCCTTTAAGCAGCCCGTTGCTATTATTAACGAACCAGCCCCAATGGCTATAAGTAACAAGTTTCCTGCTAAATTTTTTGCAGGGGCGTTTGCAGCTGTTGCCCTATTGGTGCTTACCATTGTTACGGTATTTGACATAAAGCCCCGCAACACCATGCAAGATTGCACCGCACAATGCCCCAACAGCAAAAATCCGCAAGCCTGCATGGCTTTTTGCGATTGCATCCACAATGAAGGCCAGCCGCTGGATAGGGCTTTGGAGGAGTATCATAAGGCGATAGATCGCTAATTACCCATCCCGTCATGCTGAGTAATATAATCCCGGCGGCCTCTAATGGTTTTTATGACATGCCGATGAAAGCCCCCTCTAAATCTCCCCCAAAGGGGGAGACTTTGGAACCCTCTCCTCTGGAGAGGGCAGGGTGAGGCTTCAGCGGAAAAACATACATGTCATGTTGAGTTATAAAAATCCGGCGGGCCTCTAATGGTTAAATGACATTAAAAGATATTGTCATTGCGAGCGATAGCGTGGCAATCTCATCGGATGATCGGTTGTGCTTTCATTAATGTTGGTTTGCTCATAGCCGCAGGGGCCTATTACTTTTCCCTTGAGTGGCTGTTGCGCAACTTAGGTTGTATTATTTTCAGTTTGGTATCTGCAATGTTATTTTCGATAGATTAATGAATATGTAAATACCAAGAAAAAAGGCCGTTAGGAGAAAAATTGAAATTCTGAACAAACGCATATATTGAATTATAAATCAGTAAATTACGTGTTCAATTTTTGTTCAAAAAACGAGGATTTTTGTTCATTTTTTTCTGAATTGAACAGAAGATATAGCGGCTAAACCCCTCCCAGCCATAACGCAAGTCCACCGCGCCCCTTCCCAGGGAGGGAACGTTGAAAGTATACAGGAAACTAATCTCTGATCAACTAATCACTAATCTCTAACCCTTCATCTCCTCTTTTATCGCCCGCAAAAACTCGTTAGCGTGTTGCGAGCCGATGATGTAGACAAGGCCGTCGCGGTCGGTGAGGTGGATGGCGTCGTTGCCAGCCGTGTAGAAGCGGATGGTGCCGCTTTTGTGCAGGTTGTATACCGGGTTGTTAAACAGGTAGCGGCTGTAGCTGCCTTTTTCGGCCTTAACAATGCTGTTCAGGTCTATCTTTACCAGTTTGCTACTCCACAGGCCGTCAACCAAAATGCTTTTGTTAATTACCCGGGTGCGGAAGTGCAGCAAAAACCCCATCAGGATGGATATGATGATAATGGCGAAGCCAACTACCAGCAGCAGATCGCCATTGCGTTCGCGTTCGTCGGTAAAAAAGTAGGCCGCGAAACAAAACATGGCCAACACCAGGCGAATGGTAATGGGTATCCATTCGCGGCCCAGGTATTGCTTTTCTGTAAATACCGAATTATCTGTCATGGCGTTTTATACAGTTCGAATATAGTAACTTTTTTAGTGTTATCGCTTACTTTATAACGGTTATCAAGCCGGTAACCACCAAGCCAAATAATATCACCGTTGCCGTTTACCAGCACAGGCACTTCGTTTTTTTGATGCAGCGGGGTTTTCTGATGCACAAAAAAATCGCTCAGTTTTTGCTTCGATGTCATCCCCAGCGGGTAAAAAACATCGCCCGGCTGCCAGGGCCTCACAATAAGCGGATATACCAGTAATGCAGCATCAACAGATGTGGCCATGGGGTTATCCCTAACCACCAGCGGGCTATCATCGTGCAGTAAAGTTAAACGGAAGCGCCCGTAAATTATTTCGGTGCATCCTTCATTTATGCCGATGCCCTGCAGGCCGGCACCGGATTTTTTCTTTAGGATCAGGGTGCCCCTATCAAGTACTAAGGTATAATCAGCCGATTCAAACAAGCGCCCCGAATGCTTATCCAGCGATGCGATGATGCTATCGGCATGTTCGCGGTTAAAGCCGTAGGGTTTTAGCAGGTTGTACAGCAAAAGTTGTTGCGGGTACATGGTTTTTACGGCATCGATGGGCAGGTGCAGTTCATCGTCGTGCCCGGTAAAGCGTAGGCGCTGGCGGTCAAGTTCGGCCTCCAGCAATTGTTCCAACTGGCGAAAATGCTGAAGGTTATGCTCAAAGGTCTCTTCGAGGGCGGGGTTCAGTTCTTTTAGTTTTGGCACTACCTCCAGCCGGATCTTGTTGCGGGCGTATTTGGCCGAGGCGTTGCTGCTGTCCTCTACATAGGCGATTTTATTTTGGCTGATGATATCGGCTATCTCCAGCCGTTGCAAAAAAAGCAAGGGCCTCACCAGCTTACCGTTAACGGGTAATATCCCGTGCAGCCCGGCTATCCCGGTGCCGCGGGTAAGGTTCAACAATATTGTTTCGATAGCATCGTTTTGGTGATGTGCCAAAGCAATGGTAGTATAGCCATGCCTGGCACTTAACTGATCGAACCATTGATACCGCAGTTGCCGTGCAGCCATTTGTATAGATATTTTATGCCGCGCAGCGTAATTGGCCGTATCAAAATTGATGCTGTGAAATTCAACGTTCAGTTCCTGCGCCAGTTGACGGCAAAAGCTTTGGTCGGCATCGGCCTCGGCGCCGCGCAGCTGGAAATTGCAATGGGCTATGCCGAAAGTATACCCCGCTTCGGCTAATAAACGGGCCATCAGCACCGAATCCATGCCGCCGCTAACCGCCGCCAATATTTTGCTACCGGCATTAAAAAGCCGGTTTTGGGCAATAAAATGGGTGAAACGTTGCACAGGCAGCATTCATCAAAATTATTAATTTAATAAGCGCAACCAAAAAGTTAATTTTGCCAACGTGAGGAAACTGCTCTTAACGTCTATAATACTGATACTTGCCGCGGCTGCCATGGCCCAGCAAAAAAACACCATCAACCTGATTGATTCTAAAACGGGGCATGGTTTTAAATTAAATGGACAAGATGTGTCGGTGGTGATCAATGGGGTGTTCCAGCAAAAGTTCTCTACCCTGCGTGCCGATAGTACCATTATCTATCCCAACACCAATATTATAGATTGCTATGGTCATGTGGTAATTACCCAGGGCGATACGCTGCACGTATATGCCGATCAGTTAAACTACGACGACAAAACCAAAATAGCCATCCTGACAAATCACGTACGTATGGTTGATAAGGACGCCACGCTGACCACTAACCTGTTCAACTATAATACAGCCACTAAATATGGCACTTATGTAAATGGCGGCAAGCTGGTGAACAAGGATAACGTACTGACCAGCACCAACGGCTATTACGACGCCAATACCCGCGATGCCTATTTCAGGTATAACGTAGTAACCACCAGTCCCGACGCGTTGATCAAAACCGATACCATGCGCTATAACTCGGGCAGCCGCATCACCTATTTTTACGGGCCGACGCATATCTACGGAAAAAAGGACAAGGACACGCTGTATACCGAGAACGGCACCTACAACACCAAAACCGAGCAAGCATTCTTCGGCAAGAAGAACCGTTATAGCCAGGGCACCAAATCGCTAAAGGGCGATAGCTTGTTTTACGATAAACTGAAGGGCTATGGCAAGGCGATCAAAAACATCACCTTTGAGGATAAGGAACAAAAGATGATACTGAAAGGTAACCTCGGTGAGTATTTTAAGGCCGAGGATAAGGCGGTGATCACCCAAAAGCCTTACGCCATTTTAATTACAGAAAAGAGCGACAGCACTAAAGCAGTTGGCAGTACGCAGTCGGCAGCAGGCAGTAAAAAAACTGGCGAAGTGGCGCCGGGCGATAGCATTATACATGCCGTAGTAAAAACCAACCTGCCAAAAACATTGCCAACTGCCAAAGCCGATTCGATGGCTAAGGCGATCGCAAAGAATCCCGCTGTTAAAAATGCCATGCCGCTGGTTAAGGATGTGAAGGCCGCCGATGTGAACAAGGCTATTGATGCCGTAAAAAAACTATCTCCGGGCAAAGCCGATTCGCTGGCGAAAGCCATCGCTAAAAACCCTGCGGTTAAAAATACTGTACCATTGGCTAATAATATTAAACCAGCCGATGTAAACAAAGCCCTCAACGCCGCGAAGAACCTGCCGCCGGTAAGCGATAAGGCGGTTACCAACGCTATTAAAAATGTAAACACCGCATTGGCCGATACCGCGAAAAAAAACGCCAAACCGGTTATGGCGCCAAAAGATTCGGTTAAAAAGTCGAAGACCGATACCATGTACATTGGTGCCGATACACTGGAAACACAGGTGTTAACTTACAAAGCGCTAAAGGATCTGCAGGAGAAGCGCCGGTTAGCTGGCATCCGCGATACCAGTATTAAACCGCGCAAGCCTTTTGTGCCCTACACGGCCAAAACAATGCCTAAGTTTTTATCGGCCGATATGCCAGCGCTTATTTTTGAAAAGCCGGATTATATCAACCGGCCATTGTTCCCAAAACCAGCGCCCGATACTACACAAAAGAAAGTTGCAGCCGATGCAAAAAAACCGGCGGCAGATGGCAAAGCGCAGGCTAATGCCAAAGCGGCGACCGACAAAAAGCCCGATGCCAAACCCGGCGTTAAATTACCGGTAGATAAAAAGAAGCTACAGGCCGATTCTATACTAAAAGCAAAGCTGCACGCCGATTCGCTGAAAATGGCGCCGAAGCTGAGCGATTCCTCCCGCATCAGGATATTGAGCGCGCACCATAACGTAAAGATCTTTAAATCAGATCTGCAGGGTAAGGCCGATTCCCTGTTCTATTCAAGTTCCGATTCGGTGATCCGCAGTTATATCAAGCCGATGTACTGGTCGCAGGGCGCGCAGATCTCGGGCGACACCATTAACCTGGCCATGAAGAATAAGAAAGCCGATAATATGGATATTTATCCATCGGCGTTTATTGTGCATATCGAAAAAAGCGACTCGGCTTTCTTCAACCAGGTGGCAGGCAAGCGCATGCGGGTGTTTTTTAAGGATAGCAAAATATCGCGCGCTACGGTAAACGGCAACGCCGAGGCCATCTACTTTAACCGTAAAAAAGACAAGGTAACCGAACTGACCCACTCGATGGCCAGCCGCATTGAGGTGAACATGAAGAACGGAGAAGTAACAACCGCCGCGTTTATTCTTAAGCCCGAACATCATGCCATTAATATTAAGCAAGCTAAGGACGACGACAAGATCCTAAAAGGCTTTATATGGAAGCCCAAGGAGCGGCCCGCATCAAAACAGGATGTCATCAACCCTAAAAAGCCGCAGCCCGACGAAAAAGATCAGCCTAAAAAAAGCGCTCCGGGCAAAGCATCAGCAAAAGGGGCCCCGGTAAAAGGCTCACCTGCTAAAACGCCGCCCATCGCTGGTGATTCGGTAAAGGTTGCTGCGCCAGCTGCTAAAGAAGCACTCGTACCATCAACGGGAAAAAGCACAGCTACAAAGACCGATTCGGTAAAAAAAGTTCCTGTGCCGCTTAAACGTGATAGCACCGCAGCAAAAAAGGATACGGCTAAAAAAGCGCAATAAATTAGCCCGGCGACTCCGCATGAAGAGCGGGCGGTAATTGTATAGCATTACGTAGAGCCAGATAATTATCTGGCTCTACACATTTAAATCGTTTTACCCCACTTCACCTTTCGGTAAAGTATTCCAGGTTCTTAGCCACATCGGTTGAATAAAATGTAGGCACGGCTTTTTCAAACTCCATCGTCTTATGGGTTTAATGATTTTAGGTAGGCTTCTATCCGGGCATATGCCGCCTTATCGGCTTCGCTATCGGTTTCGGTTTGCATATACATGGCCCAGCCTAAAGGTGTACCGTTATAGGCTTTGTCTGTCGCGGTTAAACTCGCGCCGGCTTCAACCAGTAATTTTACGGCATCGAGCGATGTGGAATATATGGCCTGATGCAGTGGCGTAGCATGCGAATGGAAGCCGGTATCCTGAGAGGAGTAACCATTGGGGTCAACACCCAGGTCAAGCAGGTGTTTCACCATATCGGCCTTACCATAAAAGGCTGCGGCGGTTAACGCGGTTAGCTTTTCGTTACCGGTAGCCTTGTTGAGCAAACGGTCAACATCCGCTTTTCGTCCAAGTATCATCGCCGCCGGGAGCGTGATCTTTCCGCCCCTGTCCAGCAGGTGATTGGCCGCATCGATATTCCCATGGGCGATAGCACCCATGCCACCGCCCGGTGTAGCGCCGGCGTTGATCAGCACATCCATCATGGCTATTTGCTTGCCGCTCTCGCGCGGGATACGACCGGTAGCTACCAACCCAAGTGTATAAGTAAGTTGCTGTTGCCAGGTATCGGGGGCCTCGCGCTTAACGGCATCAACTAAAAAGCGGGTAACCTCAACAATATTGGATGGCAATTTTTCATTGCGGATGGGATTATCGGCTACAAACCAAACCAGGTAGGGGTCTTTAAAATAGCCCTCTTCATCTGGAGTGATCAGTCTGTCGCGCAGCAAGTATGGATGTTGCGCTACAAGGCTTTGCAATTCGTTAAGCCGGCCGGCATCCAAAGCGTTTACGGCTTGCAGGAAAATGAGATCGGTAATGTCGGTGGTTTTCATGGATATTCTGCGTTAGTAGCGATGGGTTTGAAACCAATCGCTACGGTTAATGTTACAACGTGGCCCTCTTCCCCGCCATTGCCTCCGCCAGTTTCCGCAATTCCGGCAGTGATGTTTTACTGGTGATCTTATTGATCTTCATCGCCGCCATTTCCCGGTCTTTCCTGAAAATAAAAAGATGAAAATGTTCGCCGTCAGTATGGTAATAGCCCTCATCGCCGATGGCTACCTTTTCCTGCCCGGCCATCATGCGGTTGGCAACAACAATATCGGTATAAGCCTTTTGCGCGGCGGCGGCACTGGGGTATTGCTTAACGGTAACATAAACACTGCCAGTTACGTGCTTTTCGGGGTCGGCAGTTTTTGCGGCATAGCCACAATTGCTTTCCCTGATGCCGTCCTTTTCGCTGGTAGTGTTATTAAGCAATACAGCCGGTTCGCCCAAAACTTTTTCGGCTTCGGCCAGGGATATGCAGGGTGCGGCGTGCGCGCTTTTTATGCTTGCTTTTTGCTCCATCCCAAAAATGTTGCAAATAATTATTAAAAAAATAGCGGCTGTTTTCATACACGGTAATTTTAAGTAAGGTACACGCTACGGCTTAGTAAATATACAAAACAATACACAAACCCATTGAGCCATGTATGTACATATTTAGCCTGCTGCTCCGTAGCATCCGTTCAGCTATTGCAATACTCAAGTTAATTCAGAATATTTGTTTATTAACCAATACATACCCCGGGCTGGTTCTGATCGGCCCAATAAAAAAGCCAATGAAAGCACCCGTAATTTTTTTACTGGCATCCGCGTTTTGCGCGCAGGCCGCTATGGCGCAAGCCCCCAATACACTAACCAAAAAAGAAAAGAAGGACGGCTGGAAACTGCTGTTCGACGGTAAGACCACCAAAGGCTGGCATACCTACCTGCGCGATACCGTAGGTTCTAAATGGCAGGTGCAGGATGGTGCCATCATCTTCGACCCGACAAAACCCAACAGCGGGGGCGGCGACATTGTTACCAACGATGAGTTTGAAAACTACGAGCTGAACCTGGAATGGAAAGTAGCCAAAGGCAGCAACAGCGGCATCATCTTCGACATTCAGGAATCGCCAAAACACCAGGCCACTTATGAAACCGGCCCCGAGATGCAGGTACTGGATAATATTGATGCATCCGACAATAAAAAAGAAAACCACCTGGCCGGCTGCCTTTACGATATGGCGGGCGATGCATCGGTATCTAAACCCAAACCTGTTGGCGAATGGAACCAGGTGCGCATCATCCAAAACAAAGGTCACTTAACCTTCTACCTGAACGGCATCAAAACCTTCGAGGGCCAGATGGGCAGCGATGAGTGGAATAAAATGATAGCCAGCAGCAAGTTTGCCAACAAGGCTTTTGCCGATTTTGCAAAGGTAGCCAAGGGCAAAATAGCGCTGCAGCAACACCCGGGTTCGAGCGCGTGGAGAAATATTAAAATTAAACAATTATAGCCTTTTGTATTTATGAGCGATCTGCAGATCAAAAAGTCGACCACAGTTTACGATGCCATTGTAGTTGGATCGGGGGCGGGTGGCGGCATGGCCGGTTACGTACTGGCGCATGGCGGTTTAAAAGTATTAATGCTGGAGGCCGGCCCCTGGTGGGACCCGGCTAAAGACTCGCACCAGCTGAAATTCCCTTACGAGTCGCCACGCCGCGGCGCGGGCACTACGCGTCCATTTGGCGATTTTGACGGCGCTTATGGCGGCTGGCAGCTGGATGGCGAGCCATACACTACAAAAGATAAAACAGAATTTAACTGGTTCCGTGCCCGTATGCTGGGCGGCCGTACCAATCACTGGGGCCGCATCTCGCTGCGCATGGGCCCTAACGATTTTAAAAGCCACCACTTAGATGGTTTGACCGATGATTGGCCGATCACCTACGACGAGGTAAAACCTTTTTACGATAAGGTAGACCGCATGATAGGCGTTTACGGCACGGTGGAGAATCTGGAGAATGAGCCGGATGGCATCTTCCTGCCCCCGCCAAAGCCAAAGCTGAACGAGTTGTTCATTAAACAAGGTGCCGATAAGGCGGGCGTGAAAGTAATCCCGGGCCGCGGTTCGGTACTGACGGAAGCTTTGCCGGGTAATAAAGACCGTGGCGCATGCTTCTTCTGCGGACAGTGCGGCCGCGGCTGTAAAATTTATGGCGATTTCTCGGCTTCATCATGCCTGGTTATCCCGGCCATGAAGACCGGCAACCTGAAGGTGATATCGAACGCCATGGTGCGCGAGGTGTTGACTGATAAGGAGGGCCTGGCCACCGGCGTAAGCTATGTGAATAAAGACGACATGCAGGAGTACCAGGTAAAAGCCAAGATCGTTATCCTGGGTGCCAGCGCCTGCGAATCGGCTCGTTTGCTGCTGAACTCAAAATCAGAACAACACCCCGGCGGTTTAGCCAACAGCAGCGGCGTGGTGGGTAAATACCTGCACGATAGTACCGGTGCAAGCCTTGGCGGTTTCTTACCGCAACTACTGGACCGCAAGCGCTATAACGAAGACGGCGTGGGCAGTGTGCACATCTACTCGCCATGGTGGCTGGATAATAAGAAACTGGATTTCCCGCGCGGTTACCACATCGAATACGGTGGCGGCATGGGCATGCCGGGTTACGGCTTCGCCAACGGCATCCACAACAAAAACGGACTGGTTCCCGGTAAAGACGGCAAACCAAAAGATGCTGGCGGCTTTGGTGCCGACCTGAAGAACGATTACCGTCGTTTCTACGGTACAGGCGTAGGTATGGCCGGTCGCGGTACCGCTATAGCCCGCGAAGACAACTATTGTGAGATAGATGATAAAGTGGTAGATAAATACGGTATCCCGGTACTGAAATTCCACTACAAGTGGACCGATGCCGAAGTAAAACAAGCCAAGCACATGATAGATACCTTCCAGGAGATCTTACATAACATGGGGGCTATCATTACCGGGAACATTCCGGGTGCCGATACCAATTATGGCCTGGAAGCACCGGGCCGCATCATCCACGAGGTGGGTACCATCCGTATGGGCGACGATCCGAAAAAATCGGCCCTGAACAAATATTGCCAGGCACACGATTGCAAGAACCTGTTTGTGGTAGATGCCGCGCCGTTTGTGCAGCAGGGCGATAAGAACGCCACCTGGACCATCCTTGCGCTGAGCATGCGTACCGCCGAATACATTTTATCACAACGCCAAAAACTGAACGTTTAACATCAAGATATTATGAACAGACGTGACTCCCTTAAAGCCCTTGGCTTAACCACCCTGTCTACAGCGGTATTGCTGGATGCCTGTAAGCCAAAAGCGGCCGAAGAAACAGCGGCCGAAACTCCATCAGGCCCGGTAGACGGTCGCCAGCAATTTGAGATCGACCGCGATAAAAAACTGATGGCCGATACTTTTTTCACCCCGCACGAAATGGCTACCATTACCGTACTGGGCGATATTATTATCCCCAAGGATGAGAAGTCAGGCAGCGCATCGGATGCTAAGGTGCCTGAATTTATCGAATTCATCGTTAAAGATATGCCCGATCACCAGGTGCCCCTGCGCGGCGGCCTGAAATGGCTGGACATTCAATGCTTTAACCGCTACGACCATGCCTTTACCGATTGCACACACGATCAGCAGATTGCCATGGTAACCGATATTGCCTACCCGGCTAAAGCCAAACCCGAAATGATGCAGGGCGTGGCCTTTTTCAATCGCATGCGCGACCTGGTATCAACCGGCTTCTTCACCAGTAAAATTGGCCTGGCCGATATTGGCTACATGGGCAACCAGCCCCACAAATGGGAAGGTGTACCGGCCGATGTGCTGAAGCAGTATGGGATGGAGAATGTGAAGGTGTAAAACAAGAAGAGCGGCCAATGAGCCGCTCTTCTCTTTTTTTAATGGGTTTGATAACAACCATGACATTCATTGCCGTTGGCTTTAGTCAACGGAACACCGTAAACAAGCTGGCTTTAGCCGAATTGCACTATGTTTTGGCTAAAGCCAGCTTCTTTGGCTCTAATCCGTCCCATAAATGGGACGGCAATGAATAAATCACATCTAAACATGCTTTCATTGCCGTTGACTTTAGTCAACGGACTATAGCGTAAATTAGATGGCTTTAGCCGAATTGCACTATGTCCTGGCAAAAGTCAGCCATTTCAAGCTCTAATCCACCCCATAAATGGGACGACAATGAATTTTGTTGCTTCTTGTATTGCATAAATCTTATAAGCTTCCCTTTTTACCCATCCCCCTTTTAGGGTGATTTTCGCACATTGACACCTGCCCAATCATAAATCTGCTATCTTTAATTACCAATTCCATCAGCATGAAAACCAAATTATTACTATCCTCCCTAATCACATCTGTCCTTTTCTCTTTCACCGCCCCAAGTACCGGCGAAGATGTGTTAAAAATGATGTACAGCCGCTATGCCGGTAAATGGCACCGCACGCTTACCTTCACGCAGAAGACCGAGCGTTACCGTAACGATTCGTTAAAGAGCACGCAAACCTGGCACGAGGCCATGCTGGCACCGGATAAGCTGCGCATTGATATTGAACCGTTGGAGAATGGCAATACCATCATCTTCCGCGGCGACTCTACCTATAACTTTCGTAACGGTCAGTTGCGCACAGCCACCAAGGATGAGAACGACCTGATATTTCTGTTAGGCGGCCTGTATTTTACGCCATGGGATGCGGTAACGGCCAAGTTGAAGACATCCGGCTATGATCTGACCAAATCGTACGAAACCACATGGAAGGACAAGCCTGTTTATGTTATCGGCACAAACAGCAAGGATGACGTGACCAGCAACCAGCTTTGGGTGGATAAAAAGGACCTTTACCTGGTGCGCATGATAGAACAAACCCGCGGCACTAAAGAAGAATGCATTTTTGAAAACCACGTAAAAATAGGCGGCGGCTGGAGCGAAACCCGGGCCAGCTTTTACTTTGGCGGTAAGTTACTGCAGGTAGAAACTTATTCGGATTATAAGGAAGCACCGGATATGGACGCGCGGATATTTGATGTGAAGAATTACGCGAAGATGAAGTAGGCGCCTCTCTCTAAACGGGCGCTCCTAACAACAGCTTGTCATTTCGAACCCTTACCGGGAGGGCTAATAGCGGGGCAAGGGTGAGAAATCTTATACGTGCGACCGGCTGTGCTTACAAGATTTCTCCTCACCCCTCCTACACAAGCCCTCTCCGGCTCGTTCGAAATGACAGGTCGTTATTCTAAACTTCCTTGCTACAAAACCCTTTCCCCATTCCATTGGTTATAATTAATCAATAATAATTGATTATGAGATCGATCTGGAAGGGTTCTATAGGTTTTGGGTTGGTGAGTATTCCCATCAAACTGTACTCGGCGGTGCAGAGCAGCGCGCTTAGTTTGGACATGCTGGATAGCCGCGATCATGCGCGCATCCGGTATCTGCGGGTGAACGAGCATACGCATAAGGAAGTGCCCTACGATAAAATTGTGAAAGGCTACAAGATAGATGAAGACTATGTGGTGCTGGAAGAACGCGATTTTGAAGATGCCGCCCCCGAAAAAAGCAAGATCATCGAGATCGAAAGCTTCGTGAATATCGACGAGGTTAACCCCATGTTCTATGAAACATCGTACTATGCCGAACCGGACACCAAAAACAACAAAGCCTATTCGCTGCTGATACAGGCCATGACCAAGGCCCAAAAAGCCGGTCTTGCCCGTTTTGTACTGCGCAGTACCGAGAACCTGTGCCTGGTACACCCGGTTGATGGCGTGCTGGTGGTCACCCGCATGCGCTTTGGGCAGGAGATCCGCGGAACAGATGAGATTGGTGTAGTCAAAGAAGTAAGCATCACCAAAAAAGAACTGGAAGTTGGTTTGGCACTCATCAATCAATATTCGGAAAAATTTGATGTATCTAAATATAAGGATGATTACCATAACGAGTTGCTGAAGATCATCCACGCCAAGGCTAAAGGGAAACGGCCAACTATCAAAAAGCTTAAACCGCAAAAAACCAAGGGCACCGATCTGTACGATCAGCTAATGCAAAGTTTAAACACCAAAAAGGGAGCGTAGGATATGGGACTGGCGGAGTACGTAAAAAAGCGTGATTTTAAAAAAACCAGCGAACCGAAGAGCGGGAAAAGCAGCAATAAAACACTATCGTTTGTGGTGCAGCGCCACCATGCATCGCACCTGCATTACGATTTTCGGCTGGAGCTGGATGGCGTACTGAAAAGCTGGGCAGTGCCTAAAGGCCCTTCATTAAATCCTAACGATAAGCGACTGGCCATGATGGTGGAAGATCATCCTTATGACTATAAAAACTTCGAGGGTATTATCCCAAACGGTAACTACGGTGCAGGCGTGGTGATGATATGGGACGAGGGCACGTACGAATCGCTGGCGGAAGATAGGGCCGACGATGTGAAAACCCTGCGCGCCGGGTTAGAATCGGGCAACCTGAAATTCAGGCTGAAAGGAAACGTGCTGCACGGTGAGTTCGCGTTGGTGAAACTGCACAGTGCCGAGGATAACTCCTGGCTGCTCATCAAACATAAAGACCAGTACGCCCTTCATGAATTTAACAGCGAGGACCTGGTGCCCAGCAATATCAAGATCATGCGCAATAATAAGGATGGCAAGGCGAAAGCCATCCCCAAACATAAAACGCTGGAGAATGTAAAGGATATTAAAGAAGAGCCAGCCGATGAGGTAGAAGAAACGAATGCAGCAGACCAACCAAAAGCATCCGGCCGGCATTTTCAACCCATGATGGCCAAGCTGGAAGCTAAAGTTTTCGACCATGAGGACTGGATCTACGAGCGTAAGCTGGACGGTTATCGTGCCATTGGTTATACGGGCAAAAAGGCCCGGCTGATATCGCGTAACGGTATTGATTTTACCCATCAATACCAAAAGGTAACCGATGTGTTGAAAGCGATAAAAAAGGACGCCGTTTTAGATGGCGAACTGGTGATTGAGGATAGCAAGGGCAAAAGTCTTTTCCAGGAGATCCAAAATTATACTGGCGATAAAAAAGGACTTACGCTGAAGTATTACGTGTTCGACTTGCTGAGTTTAGAGGGGCATGACCTGCGAGATATGGAACTAATTAAGCGTAAGGAACTACTGAAATCGCTATCGGCCGCCTTCCCCAAAGACGGGGCTATTATTTATCATCCGCACATTAAGGAGAAGGGTTCGGCACTGATGAAGGAAGCCGCCAAGGAAGGCTGGGAGGGCATCATCGGCAAGGATGCCAATAGCTATTATAACAGCGGTAAGCGCAGCGATAGGTGGCTGAAATTTAAGATCACACAATCGCAGGAAACGTTGATATGCGGATATACCGCGCCGACAGGTTCGCGTAAGCATTTTGGCGCGTTGATATTGGGGATGCACAAAGGCGATCATATGGTGTACATCGGCAATTGCGGCACGGGCTTTAACGAGGATAGTTTAAAAGAACTTTTTGCCGAGATGGAGCCCTTGAAAACCGATAAGAAGCCGTTTGAAGAAAAGCAGCATAACCGCACAAAGGTTACCTGGTTAAAACCTAAGCTGGTTTGCGAAGTATACTATTCTGAATGGACCAACGACGGGCACCTGCGCCACCCTGTATTTAAAGGCTTGCGTGCCGATAAGAACGCTGATAAAGTAACTATGGAAACGCCTGAAAAACAACTGGCCGATGAGGAACTGATCACCATCGGCAAGAAGAAATTGAAGCTTACCCACCTTAACAAAGTGTTCTGGCCTGATGAAGGGATTACCAAGGGTGAATTGCTGCACTATTACCGAGATATGGCTAAATATATTGTACCCTATATTAAGGATAAACCCATGTCCATGCGTCGGCAACCCAATGGTATTGGCGATGAAGGGTTTTTTCAGAAAGATACCGATGCCAGCAAGCTGCCCGACTGGATAAAAACGCACAAGGTGTATTCGGAAAGTAATGATAAAAATATCAACTACATTATTGGTACCGACGAAGCAAGTTTACTGTATATGGTTAATTTGGGTTGTATTGAGATCAACCCCTGGCTAAGCAATTACGATACTCCGGAAAACCCCGAGTTTATTGTGATTGACCTTGACCCGCACGATGTACCTTTTACCGAGGCGGTAGAGGCGGCGTTAAAGGTAAAGGAGATATTCGACCGGATGGAGACCGATGTGTTCATCAAAACATCCGGTTCAAAAGGGCTGCATATCTATTGCTACGCCGGCGGCAAGTACGATTACGACCAGGCCAAAATGTTTGCCGAATACGTGGCCCACATGGTCAACCACGAATTGCCGAAAACCACCAGCATAGAACGCAGTCCGGCCAAGCGGCCAAAGCGCACTTATGTCGATTTTCTTCAAAATCGTCGCGGGCAAACCATTGCCTGCCCATATTCTGTACGTCCAAAGCCGGGGGCTACGGTATCAACCCCATTGCACTGGCACGAGGTGAATGATAAGCTGAAGCTATCCGATTTTACGATTTATAATGTGATGGAGCGGGTCCAAAAAACCAATGATCCCTGGAAAGGTTTGCGGGATAAAAAGTTGGATTTGAAAAAGGCGCTGGAGGTATTGAAGGGGATGGAGGGGTAATAAAAAATCAGCTTGTCATTGCGAGGAGCGGCGTGGGAATGCGCGATGGTGCGACGCGGCAATCTCGTAGCTTGTAAACAAACTACGAGATTGCCAAGCTATCGCTCGCAATGACAAGTTGTGTATTACTTCGCCTTCGTCTTATCCACGTGCAATTTATCCAGCGCCATCATTTCTTTCATGGTGCGCTGCATGTTATCGGTAGATCCGTCAAGGAAGATCACGTTGCCTTTAGAGTTTTCTGAAAAATGCTTGATGGCTTCGGTCCACATAGTGAACAGGATCACCGAGGTATCCATATTGGCGTCCTGCATTTCCTTGGCGGCCACGCTCATACCCTTTGCCACTTCCTCACGGAAAAGGGCGATACCCTGGCCGCGCAGTTGGGCTGCCTGGCGTTCGGCCTCGGCGGCAATTTTAATGGCGTTACCTTCGGCTTCGGCGCCTTTGGTTTTGGTGATCAGGAGGGCCTGGCCTTCGTTCTCGGCAGCGGCTTTCAGGTTGTTTGATGCTACCACCTGGCTCATCGATTTCATGATCACGTCATCAAATGTAATATCGTTCAATTGCAGGTCCTGCAGGTGGTAGCCCCAGCTTTCCAGTATCTGGTCTAATTGCTCTTTCACGTGTTCCACAATGTCGCGGCGCAACACCAGCACATCAGCCTGGCGCTTGGTGGCCACAAAGGCGCGGATGGAACCCTCTACGGTGCGGATGAGCGCCTGCATCAAGTTGCGGTCGTCCACAAATTTAAAGGCCACGTTTTTAATGGTCTCCTCTTGCTGGTCGAGTACCGAGTACAGCAGCATGGCCTTAAAATACACATTGGCCTGGTCCACAGTTACGGCCTGGAACTCCAGTTCCACCGAGCGGTTTTGAGTAGATATCTGGGCATACATTTGCTCAATAAATGGTATCTTGAAGTTCAGTCCCGGCAGCAGGATGCGGCGGTATTTGCCAAAAACAGTGATCACCCCAACGTTACCCTGCCTGATGGTAACAAACGACATGGACAGGACAATGAGGGCGAGGAATAAAATGATGAGTAAGGTGACAAAGCTTGGTGACATGTTGGTTTATTTAAGATTAGCGGGATATAGGGGTTATGTTATCTATGATAAAACTAAGCATTTTTTATTTCAGAAAAACATCATTCAACCATAAATAAAAAAGCCGGAGGTGGTGATCTCCGGCTTTTTGTTATTGTTCAGTTTATAGGCTTCGGTTAATCCCTAACTCTAATCCGCGTAGTTCCGCCAAACCGCGCAGGCGGCCGATGGCTGAGTAGCCCGGGTTGGTTTTCTTGTTCAGGTCATCCAGCATTTGGTGGCCATGGTCAGGGCGCATCGGGATGTTTACCTTACGGTCTTGCATCACCTTTACTACCGCCTTAATCACACTGTACATATCTACATCGCCTTCTAAGTGGTTATCCTCGTAAAAGTCGCCATGTTCATTGCGTTTAGTGCTGCGCAGGTGCAGGAAGTTGATGCGATCGGCAAATTGGGCTACCATAGCGGGCAGGTAGTTATCAGGCCTTACGCCAAACGAACCGGTGCAGAAGCATAAACCATTATTAACCGATGGCACGGCGGCAATCAGCGCTTCAATATCGGCAGCTGTGCTTACCACGCGCGGCAGGCCAAGTATAGGGTACGGAGGATCGTCCGGATGTATCACCATATTGGTGCCACACTCATCGGCCACAGGCACCACCTGCTGCAAAAAGTAAATTAAATTGGCACGCAGGCGGCCGGCGTCAATGCCTTTATAAGTATCCAAGGCCGCCTGGAAGTTTTCCAGCGTAAAGCTTTCCTCGCTGCCCGGCAGGCCGGCTATAATGTTGCGCTGTAGTAATGTTTTGTCGGCATCGCTCATGCCCTTAAAACGTTCTCCGGCGCGGGCAATTTCGTCCTTTGTGTATTCGGCTTCGGCACCCGGGCGTTTCAGGATGAATAATTCGAAGGCCATAAAGGCCGCTTTTTCAAACAGCAGGGCTTTAGAACCATCTTCAACCGTATAAGCCAGATCGGTGCGGGTCCAATCCAGCACGGGCATAAAATTATAGGTGATGATATGGATGCCGCATTCGGCCAGGTTGCGGATGCTTTGCTTGTAATTTTCGATGTATTGCAGGTAACCGCCGCTTTGGGTTTTAATAGCTTCGTGTACCGGTACGCTTTCTACCACATTCCATACCATGCCGGCATCGGCTACTATTTGCTGGCGTTTTTTGATCTCTTCTACCGTCCACACCTGCCCGTTGGGGATATGGTGCAACGCGCTTACCACGCCGGTGCAGCCCGCCTGGCGGATATCAGCCAAACTCACCGGGTCGTTAGGGCCATACCAGCGCATGGTTTGTATCATTTGATAAGGAGTTGAGGCAGATCTGCTCATGATTTTTTATGGTTTTTACGTACGGCTCAAAAATATAAATACTGAAGAAACTTTAGCTATTTGCTATTAACACGGTGTTATGCACAATTAACCTTAATATTCCTTTTTTATCGCCAAAGTGATAAAATAATGTAAACATGACGGTTATTTTTTGGCTCCATTTTTTTGTCATATTCACATTATTTTACGCAACCGGTTGTTAAAAATGATAAAGAAAAAAGCCTTATCCTGAGTATTTGAAAAAAATCATGCGGGGCTTAAACCTTTTAATTTCTCAGCTATATATTCATAAAATTGCAAAAACATCAAATTTCACTGCCAATAAAGCTGAATGTTTAGCTAATAATATTAAATAATGCTTTTGAATTTATGATGTAATTGCTTTCGCCAATTTATTAACAAACAAAACCAAAGCCCATTAGAAAATTCATCTGATTTTATCTGATCATTCAGTCAGACTGTTTGTCAGCCGGTTTACATACCGTTTTATCCTGTCGTAAACCATCAAACCAATTAAATTTTTTAAGCTAAACGCTAAAACCAAAGTATATGAAAAGAAGATGTACTCATTTTTTATTTAAACCCGATCCCCTACGATCACAAAAAACCAATTGGAAGAAGGGATTGGGCTTTTTGATGCTTCTGCTGCTGATAAATATAGCGGCATTTGCACAAAGCATCAAAATTACCGGTGTTGTTAAAGACAACAAAGGCGCTACCCTGCCCGGGGTAAGCGTAAAAGTGAAAGGAACCACTATTGGCTCACTTACCGATATTGATGGTAAATACAGCATCAATGCACCTAACAGCCAGGCGGTACTGGTATTCAGCTATATCAGCTATGTATCTAAAGAGGTGACTGTAGGCAATAACAAAACCATTGATGTAACCCTACTGGATGCTACTACCGATTTGAACGAGGTAGTGGTAACCGGCTTTGGTGAAACTGTTAAAAAGAGCGACCTTACTGGCGCGGTTGGAACAGTATCTGCCAAACAGATCGAGCAACGCCAACCGGTAAACATTTTCGAAGCCTTACAAGGCCAGGTGGCCGGCGCATTAGTAGTAACCGATAACGGCGACCCTAACGGTACCGGTACCATCCAGATTCGCGGTATCTCCAGTATTAACTCGGGTAACGGCCCGCTTTACATCATCGACGGTGTTACCAGCGACAATGCCAACTTTGTTAACCCGGCGGATATTGCCTCTATAGAAGTTTTAAAGGACGGTGCCAGTACTTCAATTTATGGCGCGCGCGGTGCTAACGGTGTAATTTTAATTACTACCAAACGTGGTAAAGAAGGTAAGCCACAAGTTAACGGTAACTATTACATTAACTTTGGTAACCTGGCCCACTTACTGCCAACGGTATCATCAAAACAATTAAGATACTACAGGGCTTACCGCGGTGATAGTAACAACGGTGGCAACGTAGACTCAATGAACCACTACCTTAACGCCGATAACGACTATCAGCAACTGTTGTTTAAACAAGGTGTTAAGCAGGTTGCAGGTGTAAGCATCAGCGGCGGCTCTAAAGGTTTAACTTACTATACCGGCGTTAACTATACCGATGATAAATCCATCATTATTAACAGCTATGGTAAAAAACTGCAAACCAAAATTAACGTTGATTACCAGCCCGGCAATTTCAGGATCTTTAACTCGCTGACCTTTGCTTATCAAACCGGTAATACCGTGCCTTTGTTTAATACCTTAAGGCAGCTGTTTGAACGTAACCCATGGACATCCATCTTTAAACCCGATGGTACTTATGCCGGGTATATCGAATCTAAACGTAACCCGGTGGCACAAGCCCTGTTCTCTACCAATGCCGATAAAAACTATACGGCACAGTATAGCACACAGGCCAGCTACCAAATTTCCAAGGATTTTAAAGCCACCATACTGTTCAACGCCCAGTTAGATAACTTCAATAACACCCAGTTAAATCCAAGCTCGTTAACTTCGGGGGGCACAGGTTTATCAACAGGTGGCAACGATCTGGAGAATAAGTTCTACTGGGAAACACAAGGTTATCTGAACTATAACCACACCTTTGGAAAAGACCATGCCGTATCTGCGGTAGCGGTTGTAAGCATGGACAGGCAGCGTAATGATGAATATAACATTAAGCTAAACAATTACCTTTCCGAGGCAATCTTAAATCCGTCTGCAGCTACTATTTTAACAACCAGTACATTCCCGGCAACGGCACATACAGACCAATCGGTATTCACCCGTTTAGGTTATAGCTACAAAAGCCGTTATATTGCGCAGGGTACCTATCGTCGCGACGGTTCTTCGCGCTTTGGTGTGAATAACGTGTTCGGAAACTTCTTCTCGGGTTCGGTTGCATGGCGCTTTAGCGATGAGAAGTTTATGAACTTTTCTAAAAGTTGGTTAGATGACGCTAAGTTCAGGGCAAGTATCGGCCAAACCGGTAACGACCAGATCGGCGATTACAACTCATACACGCTGATGAACTTTGGCGATTCGTACGGTGATGTGCCGGCTGCCTATATCAACACCACACTGGGTAACTCAACCATTAAATGGGAAAACGTGGTGACCAAAAACCTTGGTATGGACCTTACCTTCTTTAAAGGCCGCTTAACCATTACACCAGAGTATTATATTAAAACCACTACCGGTTTATTATACACCAAAGACCTGCCGCAGGAAACCGGCGAAAAAGTGGTAACCGTTAACTTAGGCTCTATCCAAAATAAAGGCTGGGAGTTTACCGTGAGCGGTACGCCGATCCAAACCAAAAACGTAAGGTGGAACATGATCGGGAACATCTCGTTCCAGCGTGGTAAGATCCTTTCACTGGCAGACCATACCTCGTTCATATCAGGCAACAAATGGCTGATCGAAGAAGGCGGCAAGATCGGTAACTTCTACCTGAACAAAAACCTGGGCGTATACCAGTACGATGTATCAAACGCCTATACGCCGGATAACCAGCGCCTAACCCCTGTGGGTGTTAGCAACAATGGTACAACCGCTGCCGGTTATACTTTAAACGGCCAGCCTTATACCGGTACCATCAAGCAAAAAACCTACAACGGCGTAGTGCTGCAAGGTGGCGATACCGAATGGCTGGATGCCAACAACGATGGCCAGATTGATGATGCCGATAAAGTGATTGCCGGTAACGGTTTGCCAAATTACTTCTTTGGTATCACCAACAACATCAGCTACAAGCAGTTTAACTTAAGCTTCCTGTTTAACGGCCAGATAGGTAACATGGTGTATAACACCACAGCCAACGCTCAAAACGCGTTTACATCAACCTATTCGCCACCAACTGTAGATGCGGTATTAACATCATGGCAAAATGAGGGTGACATCAGCAAATACCCGCTGTTTACCCGTAAAGACACCCGTGGCAGCATCCGTACCGGCTATAATAGCTTGTATTTAGAAGATGGTTCGTTCATCCGCCTGTCGAGCGCCAGGTTTACCTACACGCTTGATAGCAAATACGCGCAAAAGATAAAGGCCCGCAACGCCAGTGTGTATGTTTACGGATCTAATATCTTTACATGGACCAATTATTCATGGTTTGATCCTGAGTTTACCAATTCAAACCCAATTCAGCCAGGCGAAGATACCGGCAGGTATCCAAAACGCCGCGAGTTTGGTGTTGGTATAACCCTTAATTTTTAATACGACGATGACAAGAAGAGTTTTAAATATTGCAGTGTTAAGCATTTTAGTAGTGCTTGCAAGTTGTAAAAAATCGCTGGTGGAAAAACCTTTAACACAGGTGCCGGTGGGTGATTATTTTAAATCGCTTAAGGATGTTAACGCAGCCATGTCGGGCATTTATGTGTCTTTCCAGACAGAGATGATCGGCGATGGCGTATCCAACGTGGGTGGTAAATACCATTACTGGGGCGAAGGCCGTTCAGATAACTTCGACCGTTCGCAGTATTCTAACGTACAGATCCGCGAACTGGCCCTTAACCAGATCAGCAATACCAACAGCACGGCGGATTGGTCGGGTTTATACCGTACTATCAACCGTATTAACCAGTGTATATTAAATATCCCGCTGGCGGCGCAGATTGATAACAACGTTACACCAACCATTGTAAATAATGATTTAGCCCAATGCTATGCGCTGCGTGCCGAGTGCTATTTCTATCTTACCCGTATTTGGGGCGATGTAGTGGTTTTCACCGAGCCATATACCGATATTACGCAACCGGCCGCTTTACCGCGCACACCAAAAGATAAAGTAATATCCGACGTAATTTTAGCCGACCTGACCAAAGCATATAGCCTGATACAAAAAAGCCAAACGCCTAATATCTACTACATTAACGAAGGCGCCATTTGCGCTATTATGGCCGATGTTTATATGTGGAAGAAGGATTATCCAAATGCTATTGTTTGGTACAAAAACCTGTTTAAGGCAAAGGGTGTAACCGCCAAACTGTATGCACCAAGCGGAACCCCTGTGGCAGGCGACCTGGAAACACAGGCCAACTGGAAAAATGCCTTCCTTGCGCCAAACACTTCTGTTGAAGCCATCTGGAGCATTTTCTGGAATCAAACCATCGATGGATGCGCATGTATCCCTATCAGCGTACAGAACAACAATAACCCTATCCGGGTAGATTCGCTGATCACTGTTAGATGGAAAGCCAACAAGCAGGATACACGTGTTTTAAAAACCATTGACACCTTGCCAAATACTGGCCATGTTGATAAGGTTTATAAGTATTATAATCTGCCCGCTACTGGCCTCCCTGCCGGATTGATCCCGCAATCATTAAACGTATTCCTGCCCATGTATCGCATGAGCGACGCGGTATTAGGATATGCTGAAGCATTAAATTATACCGGTGATAAAACCACCGCTTTGGCTATGCTGAACCTTACAAGGGTACGTGCAGGCTATACCGCGCTGGCAGCAACCGACGCATCAATTGCCACACAGGAAACTTTTGAAGATGTGATATTACAGGAAAGACAATGGGAGTTATTTGGCGAAGGCAAACGCTGGTTTGATATTGTGCGCACTAACCGCGTAAACAAAATAATGGATCCGTTCATTAACTACCGTCAAAAACGCGTTGATCCGGCAAGCAATGTTGGTTTTGGTACCGATCTTAATAAGATCTTATGGCCGATACTACGTCAAAACCTTGAGGATAACCCACAATTAGTTCAAAACCCTTCTTATTTTTAATATATGAAAAGGAACAACATATTAAAATGGCAATACGCGCTTTTAGCTGTATTAGCTGTCGCTACTTTATCAAGCTGTAC
Source organism: Mucilaginibacter mali (assembly GCF_013283875.1). Lineage (NCBI taxonomy): Bacteria > Pseudomonadati > Bacteroidota > Sphingobacteriia > Sphingobacteriales > Sphingobacteriaceae > Mucilaginibacter > Mucilaginibacter mali. The sequence continues at coordinate 5,180,752 of NZ_CP054139.1, read as the reverse complement.
CTTGTTCGGCTTAAAAAAACAAACTGATTTTCACCGCCGTACAGACGATACCGTTGATGCGCATATCAATATGACTGCTTGGGCTTATATTAAATCTCGCGGCCTGCAAAGCCCGGTAAAAGCTGATACGCCGTTCGCGCTCTTTCAAAGGGTGATCATCTATTCGGGTATCGATACCAATGAATATATCAAACCCGGCAGAACATTTATTTTCCCTAACGCGGCATCTTGCAAGGCGGTATGGGCAGCCTTTACCACTGCAACCAATGCCGTCGGTAAAAAATGGCAGGACTATCCAAAGACGGATCTGAAGAATTACCTGTCCTACCTGATCATTGACGGACAGTATTCGCACTACAACCTGCCAATAGCTGATGTTGATATGAAAACCCTGGCCCCTGCAGGCACTTATACAGCTGTTCCGCCGGCGTTCCAGATCAAGAACCTGGCAACATATCCAAATGCCACATCGGTAATGCGGATGAAGGTGCTTAATTCATCACCCTCAAACACAAGCGATTATCCGCTGATTATAAACGGCACAAACACTGTAATAACCAGCGATATACTGGCCACCAATGGCGTTATCCAGGTAGTAAGCACCGCGGTTTCGCCTGCTATCGTACAATAGCCCTATAATTATTCTACCGGGCCGGTTGTCATTTACGTAAATGACAACCGGCCCGTTTTTGCGTTTTATCTTTATCCTGTGAAAAAACTAAGCTCCATCCTCCTTTTATTAGCAGCTACTTATAGCGGCACGCTTTACGCGCAACAGCAAACACGCCTTAACAGCAACTGGGAATTCGTTAGGCAAGATCTTGGCGGCGTTTGGGAAGCCGTGCGCCCGGTAACACCCGGCAACCCCGAAAGCCTGCCCCTTTGGGATAAGGTAAACCTGCCCCACTGCTTCAACGCCCGCGATGCTGTTGACCCCGATGTAAACTATTACCAGGGCCCGGGATGGTACCGCACCCAACTGGATGTCAGCAACCCTTACGCCAACGGCCGCACCCTGCTGCACTTTGAGGGCGCGGGACAAAAGACAGATGTATATGTGTACACCACCAAAGTGGCATCGCATTTAGGTGGTTATGATGAATGGACGGCTGATATTACCAAAGCCGTAGCCGATTTTAAAAAGACGGATGTATTTAAAAAGCAGTTCAAGGGGAAAGTGCCGGTTGAGATCCGCTGCGATAACTCGCGCGATCTGGAAACTATCCCATCACAACTGTCTGACTTTAATGTTTACGGTGGTATCTATCGCTACCTGAATTTAGTGTATGTTCCGGCCCTGTCGTTAGATAAAGTTTTCGCTTCCGCGGATGTGGATAAGGCGGGCGCATTAGGCAAACTGAATATTAAAGCAAGGTTTTATAATCCTGCTAATGCCACGTCGGCCACAGGAAAAATTGAAGTGACCGACCCGCAGGGTAAAATGGTATCAACATCAACCTATAATTTAAACCAGCTGAATGGCGATGTGCCGGTTGGCAATTTCCAGGTGAAGAGGCCACAACTATGGTCGCCTGCTAACCCGCTGCTTTACACTGTTACGGTTACCGCTGTAGCTAACGGACAAACCTATACCCAAACCGCAAAAGTGGGGTTCCGCAATTTTGAATTTGTTGATAAGGGCCCTTTTATGCTGAACGGCAAGCGCCTGCTGCTGCGCGGCACACATCGCCACGAAGATAATGCCGGCGTGGCCGAGGCCATGACCGAAGACATGATGAAACAGGAAATGCAGCTGATGAAGGATATGGGTGTAAACTTTATCCGTTTGGGGCACTACCAGCAATCGCGCGTTATATTAAACCTGTGCGATAGCCTGGGCATTTTGGTTTGGGAAGAAGAACCCTGGTGCCGCGGCGGTTTAGGCGGCGATGTTTATAAAAACCAGGCCCGGACAATGCTCACTAATATGATTGAACAGCATTATAACCACGCCTCCATCATCCTTTGGGGATTGGGTAATGAGAATGATTGGGCCGGCGATTTTCCCGAATTTGATAAAGAGAAGATCCGCGCCTTTATGAGCGAGCAGAACGACCGTGCGCATAAGCTTGACCCGTCCCGCAAAACCACCATCCGCCGCTGCGATTTTTGTGCCGATATTACCGATGTGTATTCGCCATCTATCTGGGCGGGCTGGTACCGCGGCATTTATACCGAGTACAAGCAAACCAGCGACGAGGAATTTAAAAAAGTGAAACACTTTTTCCATGCCGAGTGGGGCGGCGACAGCCATGCCCTGCGCCATTCGGAAAACCCGGATAATGCCCTCAGCAAAGTAAAAACCGGCGGCGGTACCGATGAGCGTTTAGGCGATGCATCGCTAATTGGCGGTGCAGCCCGCGTATCAAAAGATGGCGACTGGAGCGAAAGTTATATCTGTAATCTGTTCGACTGGCACCTGAAGGAGCAGGAGACCATGCCCTGGCTAACAGGCTCGGCATTTTGGGTGTTTAAAGATTTTTCTACGCCGATACGCCCGGATAACCCCATCCCCTACATGAACCAAAAAGGTGTGGTGGAGCGCGATATGACGAAGAAGGAATCGTACTACGTGTTCCAATCGTACTGGGCCGATAAACCCATGGCGCATATTTATGGCCATACGTGGCCCGTGCGCTGGGGCGAAGCTGGCGAGCAAAAGATGGTAAAAGTTTACTCCAACTGCGATGAAGCCGAACTGTTTGTAAACGGCAAAAGCCTTGGCCTGAAAAAACGCAATAGCCAGGATTTCCCGGCGGCGGGGCTGCGCTGGCAGGTGGTTTTCAACAAAGGAGCCAACAATATAAAGGTAGTTGCCCATAGGGAGAAAACTACAATAACCGACGAAATTACACAGGAATATCAAACTGATAAATGGGATAAACCCGCGCACTTAACGCTTACAAAAATTGCCGATGTTGACGGCAAAATAACCGTACAGGTAAAACTGACCGACAGCAAAGGCGTGCAATGTTTGGACGCGGTAAACTGGGTCAATTTCTCGCTGGCGGGAGACGGCAAGCTACTGGACGATCTGGGCACATCAAGCGGGTCGCGCAAGGTGCAGGCTTATAATGGCCGGGCTATCATTAGTCTGCAAACAAATGGCGGCAAAAGCGTGGTGGGTGTATCATCGCCGGGCTTGCCAAGTGTGTTTTTAAACCTATAGATCAAAATCGGTAGAATCACTTCCTAATCGGTGAAATCTCAAAAAGAATAAAAATGAAACATCTGCATAAAGGGGTTTTATTGCTAACCAGTGCGCTGGGCCTAAACACGGCCATGGCACAAAGCAGTAACACAAATTTAAAACTATGGTACAACCACCCGGCCAATGCCTGGGAAGAAGCTTTGCCATTGGGTAATGCCACTACCGGCGCTATGGTTTTTGGGCGGGTAAATTTAGAGCGTTACCAATTGAACGACCATACGTTATGGTCGGGCGGGCCGGTGCCGGGGAACAACCCGCTTGGGCCGGAGCATCTGCCCGAAGTACGCAAAGCCGTTTTTGATGGCGAATATGAAAAAGCCGCCCTGCTTTGGAAAAAATACCTGCAAGGCCCATACTCCGCGCGTTACCTGCCTTTGGGTGATCTGCTGCTGAATTTCAATTTGAAAGACAGTACCGCCACCGGCTACTATCGCGATCTGGATATCAGTAAAGCCACCTCCATTGTAAAATATACGGTTAACGGGGTTACTTATACGCGCGAAACGTTTATAAGCTATCCCGCAAAAACCATGATGGTGCGCATTACGGCTGATAAAAAGGGGGCGATAAGTTTCGATGCCAACCTCATCAGCAAGCTGCACTTTAGCACATCTCCGCAAGGGAATAATTTACTGGTGCTGAAAGGCAAAGCCCCAAGCTATGTAGCCAACCGTGCCGATGAAAAAGACCAGGTGGCTTACGATAAGCCCAGGGGCGAGGGCATGACTTTCCAGATCAACCTGAAAATTAAAAATACCGGTGGTAAAGTAAGCGCCGCGGGCAATGGCCTGCAGGTAAGCAATGCCGATGAAGTAACCCTGTACCTAACCGAAGCCACCAGTTATAACGGCTTCGATAAATCGCCGGGACTGAATGGTAAAAATCCCGCTATTGAGGCAAACGCTAACCTGAGTAAAGCATCAGCCCAAACATTCGCGCAGTTAAAGGCTGGTCATATGGCCGATTATCAGCATTTGTTTAAGCGGGTTTCGTTTGATCTGGGGACGGATGCCGCCATGGCCAAACAACCAACCGACGAACGCCTGAAGAACTTTAAACCGGCCAATCCGGATAAGCAACTGCAAACGCTTTACTACCAGTTTGGCCGTTACCTGCTCATCAGCAGTTCGCGCCCGGGTTCGCCACCGGCCAATTTACAGGGTATCTGGTGCGATGCTGTGCAACCGCCATGGGGCAGCAACTATACCACCAACATCAATACCGAAATGAACTACTGGCTGGCCGAGAATACCAACTTGCCCGAATGCCACCAGCCGCTCTTTGATTTTTTAAAGGAACTATCGGTTAACGGTGCCATCACCGCCAAAACCAATTATGGCATTACCGAAGGTTGGGTAGAGCATCATAACTCCGATATCTGGGCAAAAACATCAACCGTAGGCAATTACGATATCGACCCCAAAGCAGCCCAACGCTGGAGCGCCTGGCCAATGGGCGGCGCCTGGATGAGTTTGCATTTGTATGATCATTACCTGTTCACCGGCGATAAGGAATTTCTGCGCAAAACCGGCTACCCGCTAATGAAAGGCGCGGCCCTGTTTATGCTCAACTGGCTGGTGACCGATCCCAAGACCGGCCTATTGGTAACCAACCCATCCACATCGCCCGAGAATACGATGAAAAAGGACGGCAAGCAATATGAGGTAAGTATGGCCACCACCATGGATATGTCCATCATCCGCGAGTTGTTCAGCAATTGCATTAACTCGGCCCAGGCTTTAAATACCGATGTCGACTTTGTGAAACGGGTTAAGGCGGCTTATACCAAACTCTATCCTTTCCATATTGGCCAGGAGGGGCAATTGCAGGAGTGGTTTGGCGATTTTGACGACCCTAAAGATACACACCGCCATATTTCGCACATCTTCAGTTTATTCCCCGGCAGGCAGATCTCGGTATTTAATACGCCGGAACTGGCAGCGGCGGTAAAGCAGTCGATGATCTTTCGTGGCGATGTAAGCACGGGCTGGTCTATGGCCTGGAAGATGAACTGGTGGGCCCGCCTGCACGATGGCAACCATGCTTATAAAATACTGGGCGCCGCCTTTAACTATATGGACCCGTTAAAGCAAAAGGAAACCATGGGCGGCGGCGGTACATTTCCTAACCTGTTTGATGCCCACCCGCCATTCCAGATAGACGGCAACTTTGGCGGCACCGCCGGCATGACCGAAATGCTGCTGCAAAGCCAAAACGGCGAAATGGAACTGCTGCCCGCCCTGCCCGATGCCTGGGCCGATGGCACGATAAAAGGCATTAAGGCCCGCGGCAATTTCGAGGTGGGTATCAGCTGGAAAAAAGGCAAACTAACATCGGCTACCATCAAATCAAACGATGGCGGTAACTGCCGCCTGCGCACGCCAGGGCCGGTGAAGATAGTAGGTGTGGCATCAACCAAAGCATCGGGCACAAATACCAACCCGCTGGTGCAAATGCCTGTTGTGCCTGTTTACGAAAAGAACAATAAGAACCCATTGGCCGATATCAGTTTTAATAAGGGTTATGTGATAGACTTCAAGACCGAAAAAGGGAAAACGTATACCATCATCCCGCAATAATAAAGCATATGAAAAGGGTTTTAATGATCGTCTTAATACTTGCCACATGGGTTTCGGTCCGGGCACAAGACCGTGCCGCATGGATGCAGGATGCCAGATTTGGTGTAATGACACATTACCTGCCCGATTGGCTGAAGCAGACCGAGAACCTGAGCATCGATGTAAAAAAATGGAACGAACTGGTTGATAATTTTGATGTAGAAGGATTGGCAGACCAGGTAAAGTCTACAGGAGCCAATTACATGATATTTACGATCGGGCAAAACTCGGGATACTATGTATCGCCTAATAAAACGTACGACCGGATAGTTGGCATTAAACCCGGCAAATGCTCGCACCGGGATCTTATCGCCGATCTGTCGGATGCTTTGCATAAACGTGGATTGAAGTTTATAGTATACCTGCCATCGGGTGCGCCAAATGGCGATTCGGTTGCGAAGAAAGCCCTGCAATGGCAAAATGGCGCGCACCCCAATAAAGAGTTCCAACACAATTGGGAGCAGATCATTCGCGAATGGTCGTTGCGCTGGGGCACAAAGGTAGATGGCTGGTGGTTTGACGGTTGTTACTGGCCTAATGTAATGTACAGGAGCGAATCGGCCCCTAATTTTAAAAGCTTTGCCGCAGCCGCCCGCACCGGGAACCCCAACAGCGCCATCGGTTTTAACATGGGCGTAATGTACCGTATTACCAGCGGTACACCATACGAGGATTATATAGCCGGCGAGATAAACAAAGATGACCAACTAAGCATCAACAAACCTTACGATGGTAAAATTGATGGCGCACAAATACATGTGCTTAGCTTTTTAGGCGAAAAGTGGGGCATGGGCAACCCTCGCTTCACAACAGCGCAGGTTATTGGCTACAGCCAAAAATTATGGGATGTAAAAGGGGCCATGACCTGGGATGCGCCTATCCAAAGCAACGGGCATATCTATCAGCCATTTATCAATCAATTAACCGAAGTGGGTAAAGCTTTAAAGAAATAAATACCATTAAAATGAGATCCCGATATATTTTACCGCTGCTTTTTATAGTTTGCAACGTAACTGTTAAAGCCCAATCCATCACCTGGGCACAGGTACAACCGGGTGTTTGGAAAGGCATTATCGGCAAGCCCGAAGCATTTAATTTGCTTAATGCCGCGGGTGCTATTCCTTATACAGCAGGTTTGCAGCAAATGGGCAAAGCAGCATTTCCTTTAGCCCAAAGCGATATTGCCGCGCGTGTATCGGATGGTAAAACCTACCTGTGTTTCCCTTTAGATAAAGCCGAGCAACTGTTTGGCTTCGGGCTGAATTTTCAAACCGTTTATCAGCGTGGTAAGATCCTTACCCTGCATGTAGATAATTATGCCGGTAAGGATAACGGCCGCACGCACGCGCCTACACCATTTTATGTATCGAGCAAAGGTTATGGGGTGTTTATTAACTCGGCTCGGTATATTAATGTGTATGCAGGTACGGCAGTACGTCGCGACAGTAAAACGCCCGCGGTAGTGCAGGACAGGAACACGGACAAAAACTGGTCGTCGCACCCTTATTCAGACGCGGTGGAAATGCTGGTGCCTGCTGCCGGGGTAGAGATCTATGTGTTTGCCGGCCCGACAGCTATGGACGCCGTGCGCCGTTATAACTTACTGAATGGCGGTGGCTGCCTGCCACCACGCTGGGGTTTGGGTTTTACCCAGCGTGTACAACGCTTAACCGACGCGCAAGGCGTAGCCGACGAAGCCAAAGCTTTTGAAGACCGCGGCTATCCGCTCGATTTCATCGGGCTGGAACCCGGCTGGCAAAGCAAATCGTATCCATGCACTTTCGAGTGGGATAAAACCCGCTTCCCCGAGCCGAAAAAACTGGTGCAGGATATGCTGCAAAAAGGCATCCGCCTAAATTTGTGGACCAACCCCTACATCTCGCCTGAAGCGCCTATTTATAAAAGTATGCTGCCCTATACCGGCACGCATACCGTTTGGAACGGAGCGGTACCAGACTTGACCATGCCAGCCGCCCGCAAAATATTTTTCGGCGAGTTATTTAAAAACAAGGTCGATATCGGCATCAGCGGTTACAAAATGGACGAGGTAGACGGCGGCGACACCTACCTGTGGCCGGATGTAGCCACATTCCCATCAGGACATAGTGCCGAACAAATGCGCCAAACTTATGGGCTGATGATGCAGCGTTATACTTACGAAATGTACCACCAGCGCAATCAGCGTACTTTCGGTTTGGTGCGTGCATCCAATGGCGGCGGTTCATCATTCCCGTATGTCATTTATAACGATTATTATAACCACGAGGATTTCATCACCGCCCTCATCAACAGCGGTTTTGCCGGGACCTTGTGGACGCCGGAAGTACGTGCATCTAAAACAGCCGAGGAATGGCTGCGCAGGTTCCAGTCGAATATTTTTTCGCCGATGGCCATGATCAATGCCTGGTCGAGCGGTACCAAACCCTGGACATTCCCCGAAGTTGCCGAACAGGTGAAGGCGCTGGCCAACCTGCGGATGCAGATGATGCCTTACTGGTACAGCGAGTTTGCCAAATACCATTTCCAGGGCATCCCGCCATTCCGGGCCATGAATTTAGAGCCGGGCTTCACCATTACCGAAGCCAAAAAGGAAAATAAGAAAACCAACCTGGAAGAAAACCCTTACGAGGAAGCCACTACCAAAGAGGTAAAAGACCAATACATGGCCGGCGAATACCTGCTGGTAGCGCCCATGTTCACCGGGCAAACAAGCCGCAAAGTAATACTGCCCAAAGGCAAATGGTACGATTTTTACACCGGCAAATACGCAGGCAACGGCGAGGTAATTACCGTTACACCGGGTTTGGATAAGATCCCTGTTTATGTGAAGGATGGCGGCGTGATCCCGATGATGCCCGCCATGCTGCATGCGCCAAAGAATGGCCAAAAGGTGGATATAGAAGTGCGCTACTATGGCGAAAAGCCGGGCAGCTATTTGCTTTATGACGATGACGGTGAGACCTTTGATTATGAAAAAGGGGGGTATTCGTTCCGCGAAATAAAAGTGACGAAGGCCGGTGGCAGTATATCGGCGGCGAAAAAAGGCAAGCCCGATAATGTGGGTAAGGTGACGTTTAAGATGATGACGGAGTAAGAGGAATGTCATGCCGAACTTGTTTCGGCATCCCATCATACAGGTAAGCACCAGCGAAGACTTTGCACATGAGATGCCGAAACAAGTTCGGCATGACTTTTTGACCCTTGCGCTCGTCTGTGACGAGTGCTTAATATGGTTCAGCGTCTGCGACGCCATAGGCGATGCAATCGCCATACAGAATGAAGCGCTCGTACAAACAAGCGCAGGAATTTATTGATATGAAAAAACTAAAAATAATATTCAGCAGCGCGCTGTTTATACTGTGCGCACTAAGTGTAAGTTCGTGGACGCACGAAGTAAAAGACGATATCAAACAGCAAATAACCGCCACACTGCGCAAACAAACGCTGGCCGAAGCCGCCTGGGCCTTAACGCAAAAGCCCATAACCGTTACCGCCGAGAGTTGCCCGAGAAGCGCAGGCGGGAAGCACGATTTTTACTCGGAGGGCGATTATTGGTGGCCGGATGAGAAGAACCCCAACGGGCCATACATCCAAAAAGATGGCATGACCAATCCCGATAATTTTGTGGCGCACCGCCATGCTATGATCCGCTTTAGTCAGATCATCGGCGCGCTGGCATCGGCCTATAAAATTACTGGCGATGTGAAATATATAAAAGCAGCGCAGGTACACCTGCGTGCCTGGTTCACCGATCCCGAAACGCTGATGAACCCGAACCTGCAATATGCGCAGGCTATAAAAGGTGTGGCGACAGGCCGGGGCATCGGTATTATCGATACCATCCAATTGATGGAAGTGGTACAGGGTTTGGAAGCCATGGAAGCATCGCCCGCGCTGGATAAAAAACTGCTGGCGGGAGTGAAAGATTGGTTCAATCAATACATTACCTGGCTAACCACGCACCCTTATGGCAAAGATGAGATGAACGCCAAAAACAACCACGGTACCTGCTGGTGTATGCAAACGGCCTGCTTCGCCAAATTTACCGGGAACAAAGCGGTATTAAAATTTTGCTCGGACAGATTTAAAGAAGTGTTGCTGCCTAACCAAATGGAAAAGGATGGCAGCTTTCCGCAGGAGTTGAGACGTACCAAGCCTTATGGTTACTCTATTTTTAACCTGGATGCCATGACCACCCTGTGCCAGATATTAAGTACACCCAAAGATAACCTGTGGGAATTTGAACTTCCAGATGGCCGCAACATTAAACAAGGGATCGTTTTTTTACAGCCCTTTTTAGCTGATAAAAACACCTGGCCTTACCAGCACGATGTGATGCACTGGGAAAGCTGGCCGGTAGCACAACCCGCGCTGGCATTCGGGGCGTTGGCGTATCACGACCAATCGTTTTTAAACACCTGGAAAAAGCTGGACCACGACCCTAAGGATGAGGAGATCATCCGTAACTTGCCGGTGAGGCATCCGTTGATCTGGTTTTAATTTGGGCACGAATTATATCGATGAAGGATTTAAACGAGTTTCACGAATTAGGGATCCTTATAAATTCTAGCAACTACGATTTGTAAAATTCGCTCAATTCGTGAAAGTCGTGTCCTCATTAAATAAGTACGAATCATTAATTTTGCATTATGTACAACATCAGGCAGGCAACCGAAGCCGACACTGAAATCATCCGTCAACTGGCCGAAGACACGTGGTGGCCAACCTACGGACCTATTTTAGCTAAAGAGCAAATTGAATTTATGCTGGGTGAGATCTATTCGGCCGAAAAGATCAGCCAGCAGTTGCGCACCGGCGAACAACAGTTTTTAATACTGACAGAGAACACCGAACCGGTAGCTTTCGCAGGCTATTCGCCACGAACGGAAGACCCGGAGATCTACAAGCTACACAAACTATACTGCCTGCCTAAAACGCAGGGGAAGGGTTATGGTAAGATCCTGATAAACGCGGTAATTGAAAAAGTGAAGGAAGCCGGTAAGCATACGCTGGATCTGAACGTAAACCGGCACAATAAAGCCCTCAACTTTTACCAAAAAATGGGCTTTGAAGTGGCTTACGAAGAAGACATCGCCATTGGCCCTTATTGGATGAACGACTATGTAATGCGCAAGCAGCTTGACTAATTTGTTCCGGCAAGCGTATATCTAACTTGCACCAGGCCGCTACTGTAGGTTTCAGTTCCTGTATGCACCAGGCCAACCCGGTCCTTCAATTCGCTGAATAATAGTTTGCCGCTGCCTAACAAAATGGGATGTATCGATAGCAGGAATTCATCAACCATATTTTCCTGCATAAAAGCGGTCAGCAATTCGGCCCCACCAAACAGCCAGATATTGGCACCGTATTCATCCTTTATTTTATCTACCGCGTCCTTAAAGCCGTCCTTACGGATAATGTTCACATGCGGGTGCTCTGCCGGCACCAGCGTATCCGAAAAAACATATTTAGGCTGCGGGAACGCGTTGATATCGCCCGTGCTGATGATCAGCTCGTAGCTTTTGCGGCCCATAAAAATGGTGTCGATATCGGCAAAAAAGGCGGCCATTCCATAATCCTGGTCGGTATAGCACCAGTCGTACTCGCCGTTTGGGCCTTCTATATAACCGTCAAGGGTAACGGCTACGTTTAGTATTACTTTTCTCATTCGGCGGTATTGTTATTCTGTCGCTCCTGCCATTGCTTAGCGAACGATTTATCGGCCACAACCGGCATCTCGCGGTAATGCCCCCATGTTTTTTTGAAAAATCGGCGCATCAGGTAATTCTTCATCTTACCGCCAAAGAGATCCATGGTGCCGCGCTTCATCATGCCTTTTTTCCAGATGCCCCAACCCCACTTCTCTTTAGTGGTCACCAGGCCATCCTTTACGGCGTCGCGGCGGTTCAGCAGCAGCATTTTGTGGATCTCTATCTTCACCGGGCACACCTCGCTGCACTTACCGCACAGGCTAGATGCATTGCTGAGGTGCTTAAATTCCTCCATCCCCCGCAAATGCGGCGTAATCACCGAGCCGATGGGCCCGCTGTAAGATGTATTATACGTATGCCCGCCAATGTTTTTATAAATAGGACAGGCATTTAAACACGCGCCGCAGCGGATGCAGTACAGTCCCTCCCGCTGCTCCTTTTGGGCCAGCAGGTTAGTGCGGCCATTATCCAGCAGGATCACATACATCTCTTCCGGACCATCGGTCTCATCTGCCTGGCGCGGCCCGCTTAAAATGGTATTATAAACCGTGAGGTTTTGGCCTGTGCCATGGGTAGAAAGCATGGGCCAGTACAGGTCGAGGTCGGCCATCGACGGGATCATTTTTTCGATACCAACAATGGCGATGTGGATCTTGGGGAATGTGGTCGAAAGTCGGGCATTGCCTTCGTTCTCGCTTACCGCGATACTCCCGGTATCGGCTATCAAAAAATTAGCGCCGGTAACGCCGATATCGGCCTGCAGGTATTTTTCGCGAAGCAGCTCGCGGGCTTTTTGCGCCAGCTGTTCGGGTGTGGCATCGGGCGGTGTGCCAAATTTCTCGTGGAACAGTTTGGCGATATCCTCCTTGCTAAGGTGCATGGCAGGGGTAACAATATGATAGGGTTTTTGACCAAGCAATTGCACGATGTATTCACCCAGATCACTTTCCAGGCTTTCCACACCGTTGGTTTCCAAAAATTCGTTCAGGTGGATCTCCTCGGTCACCATCGATTTTGATTTGATGACCGATTTAGCGCCTGTTTTTTTAACGATGTTCAGGATCTCGCGTTGCGCTTCTGCCGCATCGTTAGCCCAGATCACCTTACCTCCCCGGCGCTGGAAGTTAGCTTCAAACTCGGGCAGAAACTTATCCAGGTTTTCCATCACCCGCCACTTGATGACATGGCCGCGCTTTTTGGCATTATCCAAATTAGCAATGCGCGAAAGGCCCCGCGCTACTGAAGCATCGTACTTACCGATATTAAAGTTGATGATCCCGCGGTGACGGGTATCGAACGCCTTTTCTTCGGCGGCAACTAAAAAATCGGCAGCGGTGTTTCCCATAACACGAAAGTAGGGATTAAATGAAATAGTAGGGTGGGGATTTTGTTAACAATGATCGTGGTGGTGATTTAACCACAAAGGACACAGAGGGAGAAGCACAGAGTGCACAAAGAGAAAATAGAAAAGCCCGGATGGTTTAGTGTTCCGGGCCCTTAATCATTACTTCGTTTTGCTAAACGTATAAATAATATACGCCGTACTTGCACCTACACCAATAGGGCTTTTTAGTACCATGGTGCTGCCATCGTTACTTACCACATAAAGCTGGTAACCGGCGGTTACGTTTTTGGCCTTATCGCCCTGGTATATTTTTTTAAACTGGAGTATCTGCCCGTTTGGATCGGTATTGTTAACCGACCAAAAGATGGTTTGCGATGTACCGTTGGTCAATGTGTACAAGCCGTTGCCGCTGTTGGTCAGGTTCCAGGTACTGCCCCGGAAGGTTGATGGTGCCGATTGGTCGAACACGTTTTGTACGGCGCTTTCCACAATGCCGTTGTAACTGATACTGCTGATGGTCCAGGTGCCGGTAAACTTACCGCGCGATGCGGCAGCCGCCCCATTACTCATGGTGCCTTGCGGGGTAGAGCATGATGATACAACAAAAGCCAGCGCGACTATAAAAAAGGATAAACGGAATATAGTTTTCATGGGTTCAATATTAATGATCAGATTTTAACAATTAACCCCGCAAAAGTAAAATTGTTTATTTATACCATACGATGGTGGCCTCAATCTTGTCTAAAACCACCGCATTGTTATTAACTAAAACAAAATAATTTTAAAACTTTGACCGTTTTACAAACGTTAATTTTTAATTTTCCGGCTTCGTTTTATCGTGATAATTTACCGTATGAGTTTAGTGTATAAAAACACCCTGTCCGTTCTTTTTTCGTTATTGGTTATGTCGTCCTGCTCATCAAACCCCTCCGAAAAAAAGGAGGCCGAAGCAGTTGAGAGCAAGCAAATTGACACTGTGGCATTATTAAAGTACAGTCCTAAAAATGCCGATAAAAAGATAGACGAATTTATGCAACACCTGCACAAGGTGGCCGGGTTTAACGGCAATGTGCTTGTAGCTAAAAACGGTAAAATAATTTACGAAAACGCCTTTGGCTGGGCTAATTACCCACGCCAGGATAGCCTTACGCTTAACTCTCAGTTCGAACTGGCGTCCATCAGCAAAACGCTTACTGCAACCGCCACGCTGCAACTGATGGAACGCGGAAAACTAAAGCTCGACGATTCGGTACAGCGTTTTTACCCTAACTTTCCGTATCATGGCGTTACCATCCGCATGCTGCTCACGCATCGTTCGGGCCTGCCTAATTATGTGTATGCTATTGATGACGTTTACCGCAAAGAACACCGCGATCAGAAAAAGGGCGTTACTAACCAACAGATGATGGACCTGCTGGCGCAATACAAACCTCCGCGCTATAATGTGCCCGATAAAAGCTATCGATATAACAACTCCAACTTTATGGTGCTGGGATCTATTATCGAGAAGGTAACCGGCATGCCTTACGCCCAGTATATGGCGCAAAATATCTTTAAGCCGGCAGGCATGCACCATACCAATGTATACTCTAAAGCAGTTTACGATAAGATCCCGACCAAGGTGCTGGGGCACGATCGTAACAGATGGAAATACTCGGTAGCGCAAAATTACCTTGACGGGCCTGTTGGCGATAAGGGCGTTTACAGTACCGTGGGCGATCTGTTTCTGTTTGATCGCGCGTTGCGCGCCGGAATGCTTATCAAAAAATCGACCCAGGATTCGGCTTATAAAAACCGGGTACCGCTGAAGAACGGGCATTTTGGCTATGGCTACGGCTGGCACTTATTTGAAGCGCCGGGTGAGCAGGTAGTTTACCACACCGGCTGGTGGCATGGTTTCCGCCATAACTTTTTGCGCGATATGAAGCGGGATATTGTGATCATCCTTTTGGACAATATGGCCAACGCCAGCCTGTTGCACCTGGACGATCTGTATAAAATGACCGGCATGCCCGTAGTACGCTTAGGCGCTTATGGCCGCGGCGGCGAAGAGGAAGATGAACAGGTAGCCGCCCCTACCATCGAAAAGAAAAAAGCCCCGGTGAAAGAGAAAAAGAAGGAGCCGGCAAAGGCATCAAAAAAACAAAAGACGACAAAGAAAAGCGCGCCATCTAAACACAAAAGCAAAAAACACTAAGTAGAATTAGCCTGTTTAAAACACAAAGGAGTTAATATGTTCGATAAATTATTTGAAGCCCAGCAAAAGGCCGGCGAAGTAAAGCAAAGACTGGATAACATCACCGTAACCGGCGCTGCCGAGGGTGGCAAGATCACCGTTACGGCCAATGGCAACAAGGTGATCCAATCGGTAGTGATTGACGAGGTATTTTTAAAAGATGCCGATAAAGATGAACTGGAAGAACTACTGGTTGTAGCCGTTAACAAAGCCCTTACCCAGGCCGATAACGTTAGCCAAAGCGAAATGGCCGCCATGACCAAGGATATGTTCGGCGGCATGGGCGGATTGTTTGGGAAATAGTCCCACACTATTTAACACCTTGTCATTTCGAACGAACATGCGAGGTCAGGTGCGGTGGAGTGAGGAGAAATCTCCTTATACGGCAATCTTGTCGCGCGTATAAGATTTCTCACTATCGTTCGAAATGACATGCTACTTTTTTACCTTTATAAAAACATCATATCATCATGAAATTCACATTTTACGGACAATCCTGCTTTATGCTGGAGGCCTGCGGAAAGAAGCTATTATTCGATCCGTTTATTACACACAACCCGCTGGCTAAACACATCGACATCAGCACGCTGATGCCTGATTACATCCTGCTATCCCACGGCCACGGCGATCACGTAGCCGACTTGCTGCCGGTCCAAAAGCAAAGCGGCGCCAAAGTGATCTGTATTGCCGAGATAGCCAACTGGCTGGGTAAGCTAGGCGTTGAGAATGTTGCCGGCATGAATATCGGCGGCACGGTTAAGGAAGAGGTTTTCAGTGCGAAAATGGTTTTGGCGATACACTCCAGCACTTTGCCCGATGGTTCATCAGGCGGTACTGCGGCTGGTTTTGTGATCAACACCGAAGGCAGAAAGATCTACTTTGCCGGGGATACCGCATTAACCTACGATATGAAGCTGCTGGCCGACGAGAACCTGGCCTGGGCTATATTACCTATCGGCGATAACTATACTATGGGTATCGACGATGCCATCAAGTCGACCTCCTTCTTTAATTGCAAAAAGGTTATCGGTGTACATTACGATACCTTCCCGGCGATTGTGATAGACCACAAAGAGGCGCTGGACAAGTTTGCCGCCGCCGGCGTGGAACTGCACTTGCCGGGCATTGGCGAGAGCATGGAATTATAATTAGCAACAACACATAAAACAACGTCATTGCGAGCGATAGCGTGGCAATCCCCGATAAGCAGGGCCGCTCTGTATATCGGCGGATCGCCACGTCGCTGATAGAAGCGGCTCGCGATGACGTGGTTTTTGTTTTGGGGAATAAATACCTACATCTCCATCCCACCCATATCCATCTTTTTCATCTTAGCCTTACCGCCGCCCATCTTGAGCATGGCTGGGCTAATGCGCAAATAAAACTGGAAAGCCAGCGGCACTGAACCATAAAGACCTTTCAAAGCACTGGGCGATGCATAAAGCGAACCCTGTAGGCCTACCCGCAAATCGGTGTTCTTAAACGTGCTGATGATGCGATTGGTACCGATGGTCAGCGCGTTGATGTCAAAATTAGGGTTAGCGGGAAACATAGCATGAAGATCCAGCTCCTCAGCATCTTTGCGCACATATTCGTAACGACCGTAAATGGCGGTCTTTGTAAGTTGCAGGGTACTTTCCAGCAGGATGGATGGCAGGGCTTTGCCATTGTCCGAATAATGGTTCTGCCCGTACACCAACGTGGTGGCCACATAGCTGTCGCTGTTTAGCATTTTGGTATGGATGGCCGAAGCGGTGAACCTGTCAACATTTTGCTGCGGCTCCAGGTCTTCGGGGCTGTGGATCCAGCCGTTAGATACCTGCAACGCCCATTGGTTGGATGGATTGTAGGATAAACGCACAGCGTATGAATCGAACTTGGCCGGATCAAAGTCATAACGGTGTTCATCAGGTTCGCGGCCGGTAAATACCGATCCTTCCAGCTTCACATCCTTATAACGGAAACCCAGGGTGGTAACGCCAAAGGTGATATGCGTAGCATCGGCATAATGATGGGTAAGCGGCGCGTCGGGGTTGCTCATACCCGAAAGGCGGTGCATAAATACCGGCGGACCTAAAGCCGGCTCGCCCGGATAACCTACCGAGATAAAGGCATCGGTATTATTACCCAAATGCTGGGCATAACTTACGGCCAGCTCGGCAAACAGATCGTGCGGGTGCTGGCGGTCTACCAGTTTATTGCCTTTGTACGATTCGCCGGTTTGATATAACAGCGGGTAGCCCGCGTTGCCTACTAAAAACGGATCGAACGACAGCATGGCGTTGATACCAAAGATACCGTTGCCGATGCGTTTCTGGGTCATCCCCATGATCATGTTCGGCGCATCGAAATGGTTGCCGCCGCGGCTGCCCGATTTAAAAACATCCTGCATGTTATACCTAACAAACTGGTTATAATGCAGCATGCTCATCCAGCCGTTCTTGCCGTGCTTCATATACGATAGCATGGGGCTTTCGTCTGGCAGCCATGAAGTACCCGACCCATCGCGGTTCATGGGCAGGTCGATACTGTACTGGCTGCTCATGCTCATTTTCATTTGGTGATGGGTGGTATCCTTTTTCATGTCCATGTGATGGGCATGATCCATGGTCTGCTGGGCAAATGCGGTAATTGTTGCCAGCGATAGTATATAGGTGATGATGTGTTTTTTCATGGTGTTTATTAAAAAAGGTTGAACAAATTGTATTCCAGCCTGATGAGGTACATGTTTTGGCTGTTGCGCTGCATGTTGTTATACAGCGGCGCGCGGTACGACAGGTCTACCCGGAATACACTGTTAAAAATGAATTGTACAGCAGGCGCTACATCTAAATAGCTTTGCCCATAACCCGGGTTATTTTTGCCCAGCAGTTCGGCATACAGGTTAATGTTCACCTGTTGATAATTGGTGTACGATTTTGGATAAACCAAATACCCGGCAGATAAAGTGTAGCCTACCGCGTCGCGCGGGTTACCAAGGGGCAAGGCATATCCGCCCCGGTTATCAAAAGCGCGCAGATAACTCGCCGAGCCGGATATGGCCAGCTTATGCAGCAATTGGGTGAACACTAATCCGCTTTGCCAGCCTGAGTTATCACCTTCAAGGCTGATCTCCTGGTTCAGCAGCGGATTGTTGATGCTGGCCCATTTAGCAAATACCGCCCCGCGGAAATGCCGCTGAACCGAATCGACCGAAAGGAAACGGTATTTGCCGTAAAAGCTATATCCCTCAAAGCGGCGGCTGGGTTGATAATAATCAGACGCGTATAAGGATGTGTGCAGCATCAGGTTTTTGCTGGCGCCATACATCAGCTCTAAGGTATTACGGTTTTTCAGGCCGTTGCTGCTATAGCCTTGATCTTCTAAACGGATACCTAACGACCGGGTGGCCATATTACTGGCAGGTTCGGTATTTACGTAGAGTTCCTGCGCAAACAGGTGTTGTGCCAGGAGCAATAGCCCCAGCACAACCATAAGTCGCTTTATCATATCTAAATAAAGCTTAAATAACTACCCGGTAAAGTTTGCCCGTTTTAACATCGGCGCTTTTGGCGGCATATTTTTTATATACCGATGCCGGGGCGAAGCCTTTATCTACCACCGTAATATCGGCACTGCTGCCCGGCGCCTTATCCGCCCCGTTAACAATAAGGAAGGTATCGCCCTGGTAACTGAAAGCGTTATTATCAACCTTGGCATTAGCGAAATTGAAAGTGGCTTTCAGGTTATTGATAGCGAAGCCCGCGCCCTGCACCTTTTTGCTGATCAGATCAAGGTTAACCGGCGCGTTGCTTTTAAAAGTTAACACGAACAGGTTACGGTTAAGATCGGGTTTGATATCGCCGATAAAATCAAGCGTGCGCAAGGCTTTTTCGGTGGCTTTTGAACACATTGAGCAGGTAAGGCCGCTTACCTGTACTTCGGCTTTGGTGAATTGGGCTTTGGCTATGCCGATGCAGAACAGCATCAGCAGGGGGAATATTTTTAGGAATTTCATTTTTGATCGGGTGTAAATAATTAATGTAAAAGGTACGTCTTGCAAACGTTATACTCACCCGGTCGTTGCTTCGCTCGACCAGCCTCTCTTTCCTTTGGAAAAAGAGGGAATGGAGTTATCCGATACTACTCCTGCCCTCTTTGCGCGCAGCGAAGAGAGGGTCGACCAGCGTAGCGAGGTCGGGGTGAGTCTACACGCCATGCTAAGTCCGACAAAGCAGGCGGTCAGGCCTACACAAAGTCTTCGACAAGCTCAGACTGACAGGCAGGCACAAAAAATTATTTACAGATCAAATGCGGAAAGTGCAGTTTTTGATGTATACCGGGGTTTTACAACCAAGATTTGGCGGGCCACGGTCGGCTGAAGCGCCGCCGGAAGTTTCCTGCTCGGGGAAAAGGTACTCCTCGAAAGGTAGTTTAGGCAGATCGACCATGAACAGCTTGCTTAGCAACGAATGCGAAGCAGCCGATTTGTGGGCGTCTTTTACCTTAACTTCTACATGTTTATCCCGGCAGCATTTCATTTTTACCGGGCCGCATTTTTTGGCAGGCGCGTCTATCTTTACAGAAGCCAGCGTATTGCCGCAATAATGCAAATTAAGCGCAAAGCCCGATGCTGTAACAAAGTACAGCAGCACAAGTGTAAGTACGCTTATTTTCTTAAACATGTTGCAAAGGTATGTGGTCGGTTTCACATTTACAAACGAAGAGATTAGTTACATATTGTGCAATGCATAAAAAAAGAGGCCGTATCATAAATCAAATGATGCGGTCTTTATTTTTTTAGCCTAATAGCTGAATTTGGTATTGAGTTTCTATGGAATTTTTTGAGGGGGAGGGGGTAGCTTTCTTGGGCGAACCTGAGTGGTAAAACGACTCATTTAAGCCGCTTTTTTCCTTAGATTTTGTGCGATTGCAACTAAACCCCATTCTATTTCTACTTTTTCCTTGCCGCGGAGCATAAACCGTTTAAAGCCATGGTTCTGCTTAATATTACCAAATACAGGTTCTACATCAAAGCAGCGTTTCTTTCGCCGTTGTATGCCTTCTTCACTGTTTAACAGCTCGTGCGCCTTTTGTTTCAGGCGGTTCAGGTTTTCATTGATTTCAATGATCCGATTCCCTTTTGATTTATGGCAAATACCGTTCAGCGGACAGTTAGCGCAGTTAACTGCCTGGTATCTTTTTACCGTTTGTTCAAACTCCGTGCTTGTTTTTCTTTTACTTGTTCCGATGAAATTCATTTGCTGGCCCATCGGGCAGATGTAACAATCTTTCTCCTGGTTGTAAAAAAGCTTATTTGCTGCAAAAGGGTGCTTGTTGTTGTGATTCTCATTTTGTTCCTTATCGAACATCCCATACTTTACAAAGGCGATTGTTCCTTTTTGTTCCAACCGCGTGTAGTTCTCCTCGGAGCCATATCCGGCATCGGCTGTAAGCACTTGCGGTGCTTTGCCAAAGCTGACTTCATGCTGCGCTAAATGAGCACTTAATGTATTGGTGTCTGTGGTGTTGGAGTGAATGGTGTAATTGACAATGAACTGGTTGGATGTGGATATCTGAACATTATACCCCGGTTTTAACTGGCCGTTTTTCATGTGGTCTTCCTTCATCCGCATGAATGTGGCATCCGTATCGGTCTTGGAATAGCTGTTGCGTTCACCCAGCAGAGCTTCCTGCTGCTCATAGCGGGCAATGGCCTGCGGGTAATGTTTGCTGATATACCGCAGCTTGCTTTTGACCTGTTTGGAAACATCCTCACGCGAGGAAAGCTTCTCATTGAGTTTATCTACTGCGGCATTGACCTTTTCACTGTCAATAACAGTAAAGTCAGGCGGATCAGGCAGCCTGTCTTCTTCTTTTGCTACGCTTTGGGCATAGTCCCATATCTCTGACAGCTGCTTTTTCATCTTTTCCTTATTGGTCTGAATCGCTTTCTTCCAGACAAAGGTATACCGGTTTGCATTCGCCTCTATCTTTGTCCCGTCCGTATTCACTTCTTCAATACTGAGCAGGCCTTCCTCTGCCAAAAGTTTCACCACATCTTCGAACACATCACGCAGCGCATGCTTCAAACGTACGCCCCGGAAACGGTTGATCGTATTATGATCAGGATAGTTCATCGAACTCAGCCACATCAGGTAAACGCTTTCCCGGCAGGCTGCTGCCAGCTTTCGGCTGGAGTAGGTGTTGGTTACATACCCATATACCAGCACCTTTAACAACATTTGCGGGTGATAGCTTGAACTCCCGCGGATATGATAAGCTTTCAGCAATGGTTCCAGATAGAGCCTGTCGATCACATCGTTAACTACACGCACCGGGTGCGATGCCGGAACTAATTCGTCAAGTGTCGGAGGAATAGCCATCAACTGCCGTTGCTGGTAGGGCTTGAATACAGGTCTTTTAGAGGACATACTACGCTACTTTCGATACATAAATATATGAAAATCAGATTATTATATCAACTAAATACCCCTCTTTATTCCAATAAATTATGCACAAATAAAAAAGAGGCCATACCATGATTTATGATACAGCCTCTTCATATTTGGATTTAAAACTTAAGCAATTATTACCAGAAGCGGATATAAAGTGCCGCTAATAATAACAGGGTTACTATTACCAGCGCCAGTGTACGCGGATCTACCTTGAACATGCCCTTGTCTAATACAAAAGATCTTGGGTTGATCTTCGGACCGGCCAAACTTACACCTATGATAGCGATCATGGTGAATAGGAACGAAAGACCCATACAGATCAGGAACGGAATTTCGTATCCCCCTTTGCCATTTGGATAAGCGGTGTACAGGAATGTTTCGTGGCCGAATAATGCAGGTGCATAGTTATTAAACAATACCGACATGGCAAAGCCTGTCAATATACCTACGATAGCACCCGCACCTGTTGTACGCTTCCAGAAGAAGCCCAGGATAAAGATGGCGAAGATACCCGGGCTGATAAAGCCGGTATATTTTTGGATGAAAGTGAAGCCACCCTCGCCGCCAATACCTAACGAATCGCTCCAGGTTAGGGCGATAGAGATGATCAGGCACAGCGCGATGACCCATTTGCCCATACCCACCATGCTTTTCTCATCAGCCTCTTTGTTGATGTATTTTTTGTAAATATCCATCGTCCAGATGGTAGAGATACTGTTGGCTTTTCCCGCTAATGATGCTACTATGGCTGCGGTGAGTGCCGCTACAGAAAGCCCTTTTAAACCGTTTGGCAGGAAGCCCAATATGGCCGAGTAGGAATTATCTGCATTCAGATGGCCGCCGGCGGTCATTTCTTTTTGCAGTTCGCCGTTTTTAAATAATACGTAAGCAGCAATACCCGGCAAGATAACAATGATTGGCATAGCCAGTTTCATTAAACCCGCGAACAGGATGCCGGTACGCGCGGTTTTCATATCAGCACCTAAAGCACGCTGGGTGATGTATTGGTTACAGCCCCAATAGTTAAGATTTACTATCCATTGGCCGGCAAAGTACATAGCGATGCCCGGCAGCAACAAGTATTTATTGATATATTCCTGCGATGCGCCCGGCCCTGGCTTGGCCAGTATCATATGGAAGTGATCGGGCGAATCTTTTAGCAAAGCATTAAAACCGGCAATAGCGTTTTCGCCTAAGCCAAAGTGTTTACTTACTAAAGTTAAAGCGATGTAAGTTGTGGCCAAACCACCAATCACCAGTACTAATACCTGGATAACGTCGGTATAACCAATAACCTTCATACCACCTAAAGCGATAGCCAGCGCGAAGATGGCCAGGCCGATGATGATGATATGCAGCATATTCACACTGCCGCCCAACAAACTGCTGATGGCTACAGCGCCCAGATACAGGATAGAGGTTAAGTTAACGATCACGTATAAGAACAGCCAAAAGATGGCCATAATTAAACTTACCCATTTATTATACCGCGTTTCTAAAAACTGCGGCATGGTATATATCTTGTTTTTAAGATATACCGGGATAAACCACACAGCAACGATAATTAGCGCGATGGCGGCTATCCACTCGTAGGCGGCAACGGCCACACCCACGGTAAAGCCCTGCCCGCTGGCGCCGATGAATTGCTCGGCGGAGATGTTAGAAGCGATCAGCGATGCACCGATGGCCCACCAGGTAAGCGAACCTTCGGCCAGGAAAAAATCATGGCTGCCGGTTACACCCTGCTTCTTTTTCTGGCGATGTACCAGGTAGCCATATCCAGATACTATTATGAAATAGATGATGAATATGACATAATCAATAGAGGTAAATTTGTTCATAATGAAACTAAGATTTATTATTGGGTTTAAAGTTCATGACATTGGTTACCGGGCGGCTGGTTAGACCGCTATTTTATACAGGTTTATATTAGTGTACAAATGACAATTATAGTCTATAATTTGCGGTATAGCAAATTTTACAAAATCTAAATGTAAACTATATTTTAAAAATTACAAATATTGCGTTTAAATAATTCGCAATCGATTGTTTTTTGTTACAATGCCAGCAATAAAATCATAAAAAAAGCGGCTTTCCGCCGCTTTTTTACCCTAATAATATGCATGCATTATAAAATATAGCGTGTGCTCAGGAACGATGAGTCGCCTTCTTCCACGATATCATTTATTAAATGCTTGTTGGTATCATTCATTTTGGTGGCCACCAGCGAGCGGATGGAGAACGCGCGCAAGGCATCGGTAACCGAAAGGGTACCCTCGGCACTATCTTTACGACCGGTGAACGGGAACACGTCCGGACCGCGCTGGCATTGCGCGTTAATATTCACACGGCTTACCAGTGTAACAAACGGATCGATCAGCGATGAAATTTCCTTGGCATCGTTGCTGAAGATACTTACCTGCATGCCATGCGGCGAATCAACCTGGTAAGCTATCGGCTCTTCTATAGACTCGTAAGGAATAACAGGGATAACCGGGCCAAACTGCTCTTCGCGGTATAGCTTCATCTTTTCGTTAACCGGATATACGATAGCCGGGAACACGAACGATTCGGCAGTAGCACCGCCATTTTCGTTAATTACGGTTGCGCCGTGCGCTATAGCATCATCAATACACTCTTTCAAATAGGCAGGTTTGCCTGGCTCGGTAACCGGGGTAAGGTTAACGCCTTTGTGCCATGGCAAGCCAGGTGTCAGTTTAGATACGGCTTCGCTTAACAGCTTGTTAAAGTCATCAGCTACATCCTTATGCACAAATATCAGTTTGATAGCGGTACAACGCTGTCCGTTAAATGAAAGCGCTCCTAAAATACATTCGCTAACTGCCAGTTTCAGGTCGGCGTTTTTGGTAACGATAGCGGCGTTTTTAGCATCCAAACTTAACACCGAACGCAAACGGTTCAGTTTTGGATGGCTTTTCTTCAGGCCGTTGGCAACCTTGCTCGATCCGATAAAGGCCAGCACATCTATCTTACCGGTTTGCATCAGGCCCGGGGTAACGTTAGCGCCACGGCCATAAACCGTATTCACCACACCTTTAGGGAACGATTCCTGGAAAGCCTTCAGCAAAGGATAGTGTAAAAGCGTACCATGCTTAGGTGGTTTGAAAAGCAGGGTGTTGCCCATAATAATGGCCGGGATCAGCGTGGTAAAGGTTTCGTTCAGCGGATAGTTGAACGGGCCCATGCATAAAACCACACCCAGCGGCGAGCGGCGGATCTGCGCTACCACACCCTCGGCAATCTCAAAGCGCGACGACTGGCGGTCGATATCCTTCAGCGCATCGATGGTGGCGGTGATGTACTCAACCGTACGGTCAAACTCCTTTGTCGAGTCGGCCAGCGATTTACCGATCTCCCACATGATCAGCTTAATTACAAGGTCGCGCTGCTCGCTCATCTTGTATACAAACTGCTCCATGCATTTAATACGGCCGGCAAGGCTCATCTTAGGCCATTCGCCACGGCCGTTATCGTAAGCTGCCACGGCAGCTTCCAACGCTTCGTTAGCTTCTTTTTCGGTACCGATAGGGTAAGTACCTATCAGCTTGCGCTTTAAACCCTCGGGGGTTGGTACCAGCACCGGCGAATACACTTCGGTAACCGGGCCGTCCCATTTTTTCATTTCGCCATTGCTTAAGTACTCGCGCTGGTGCAGTTCATCGATCCGGTATTGCTCCGGGATCTGGTCTTCTGCCACAAACAACGATCTGAGCTGGTCTTGGAAACTCATAGTTGAATTGATTGTTTTTTGAGTGATAAACTACCTTAGTGTACTAAGATTTTTACCAAAGAAAATAAAATAAAACCACATAAACTACTAATTCACTCAACATTTTGATAATAAAATTATGAAGTTTTTATGAAGTTAATAAATCAACAAAGGTTTTTAAGCGCTATTACACAATTTAATTACGGAAATTCGTTTTTAAATAAAATTTAAGACTATGAAAAGGGCATACAAAAGCATATCCGGCATATTGCTTGCCGGGTGTTTAATTCTGATTTTATCTATTCCGGCCAGTGCGCAACGTGGCCGCGGCGGGTTCAGGGGCGGTGTACATATAGGTGGCGGAATTGGTTTCGCACGGCCGCGAATGAGCTTTGGAGTTGGCTTCTACCGTCCGTACTATGCTTACCCGCGTGTAGGCTTCTATATCAACACATTACCGTACGGCTACTATCCATTTTATTGGGGGCCAGACCAATACTATTACTACGGAGGTACCTTCTACCGCCCGTATAACAATGGTTACGAAATAGCCGCGCCGCCGGTTGGTGCAGCCGTTCCGCAGATTCCAGGCAATGCGCACCCGATTATGATAGACGGCCAGCAGTACTACGAGATAAACGGCGTATACTATAAAGAAGGTGTCGATGATAAAGGCAAAAAGGTGTACATCGTATCGGGCAAGGATGGTGTGCTGAATACCGACAACGCACAGCAGCAAGCCGACCAGTACATGCCAAAGGTTGGCGACGTGGTTAGTCAACTGCCAGATGGCTGCCGCAAGGTAACCCTGAACGGTAAGGCCTATTATGTATCGGCCGATGATATTTACTATGAAGAGGTTGTGGGCGCCAATAAAAGCGTTACCTACCGCATAGCCAGCGTGCCCGAGAACGAGGCGCCGCCTGTAAAACAGTAATATCCAAAAATCAATATATCAATCGAAGGGATATGCAGAGATGCGTATCCCTTTTTTGTTTTGAGGGTTTTGCATACATCCTTACTCACCCCGACTACGCTACGCTGGTCCGCCCTCTCTTCGCTGCGCATAAAGAGGGCAGGAGTGGCTTGTCCTGTGTAGCGATGGGTTTGAAACCCATCGCTACAATTATACCCTCTTTGCGCAAAGCGCAGAGAGGGTGGTCGGGCGAAGCCACGACCGGGTGAGTCCTCGCCGCCATAACCAATAAACCCTATATTCACGAAAAGTCATCAACCCGTCAGTATTTCGACAAAATAATTGAATACTTTGACAATCAAACGAACTTGTTATAGGCTTATCTTTTACTTAATTTGAAAATATATAGCAGCCAAATTAACAGCTACCTAATAATAACAAGAAACACATGTTTGATCTGAGCGGAAGAACAGCCGTAATTACCGGCGGCGGCAGCGGCATTGGTCGCGCGGCAGCCATATTATTTGCCAAACAGGGGGCTACCAGCCATATCCTTGATATGAACGAGATACAGGCCAATGCCGTGGCCGAAGAAATAAAACAAGCAGGCGGCAGTGCACAGATACACGTTTGCGACGTAAGCGACAAAGCACAAGTAGAGGTCGTTATTAATTCTATTGGCACTATCAACATATTGGTAAATAATGCCGGCGTGGCCCACGTAGGCAAAGCCGATAATACCAGCGAAGAGGATTTCGACCGGGTTTTTCGCATCAACGTTAAAGGCGTTTACAACTGTCTGCATGCCGCGTTGCCGTTAATGAAAGCTAATGGCGGCGGGGTGGTCCTCAACCTATCGTCCATTGGCGCGGTGGTCGGTATCAGCGACAGGTTCGCTTATTCCATGAGTAAAGGTGCCGTACAGGCTATGACCTTATCCGTAGCCCGCGATTATATCCACGATAATATCCGCTGCAACTGCATTTGCCCGGCCCGTGTGCATACCCCTTTTGTTGATGGCTTTATCGCCAAAAATTACCCGGGTCAGGAGAAAGAGGTTTTCGAGAAACTATCCAAGTCGCAGCCTATTGGCCGTATGGGTACTACCGACGAGATCGCTACGCTGATACTGTACCTATGCTCGGACGAGGCGTCGTTCATCACCGGTTGCGATTACCATATCGATGGCGGCTTTATCAAACTGAATAACTAAACCCGATATCATGCTTAAGAAACTGCTTTTCATATCCATGCTGGCTTGCTCGCTGAAAGCGAACGCCCAGTATGTGCCATCGGCCGATAATTTGGCACATAGGCAACAATTTCAGGATATGAAGTTCGGTTTATTCATCCACTGGGGTATTTACAGCGAACTGGGCGCGGGCGAATGGGTGATGAACCAAAAGAACATCCCCTACAATAACTACAAACGCCTGGCCGATTTTTTTAACCCCCAGGCCTTTAACGCGCACGAATGGGTGATGTTTGCCAAACGGGCCGGTATGAAATACATTACCATCACCTCGCGCCACCACGACGGGTTCAGCATGTTCGGCACTAAAGTATCACCCTATAACATTGTTGATGCTACCCCTTACCATAAAGACCCATTGATGGAACTGGCGCAGGAATGCCAGAAGGAAGGCATCGACCTGCATTTTTATTACTCGCTGCTGGATTGGGGCCGCCCCGATTATGGCTACGGCAGCCCGATAGTAAATGGCAAACCCGCCAAAGGCGATTGGGATAGCTATATTAATTTTATGAAAGCGCAGCTAACCGAACTCATCACCAAATATCCCGGCGTAAAAGGGATCTGGTTCGATGGTAACTGGGAACGCGCCAATGCCAACTGGCACTATGATGAGATATACGGCCTGATCCACAAACTGAACCCAGCCATTATGGTGGGCAATAACCACCACTTGGCCCCAAAGGATGGCGAAGATTTCCAGATGTTTGAGAAAGACCTGCCGGGCGGTAATACCTCGGGCTTTAGCGGGCAATCGAAGATTGGCGCACTGCCTTTAGAAACCTGCGAGACTATTAACAACAGCTGGGGCTTTAACATTACCGACCGCAGCTTTAAATCATCCAAACAGATCATCCACTACCTGGTGAACGCCGCCGGGCGCAATGCTAATTTTTTGCTGAACATTGGCCCGATGCCCAACGGCAAGATACAACCCGAGTTTACCGATACTTTAGCCATTATAGGCCAATGGATGCAAAAATATGGCGAAAGCATTTATGGCACGCGCGGCAGCAGCATAGCGCCACAGCCATGGGGTATTATCACACAAAAAAATAAAACGCTGTATGTACACGTAACCGATGGCGCTAAGCACGATTATATTTTCATCCCAGGCTTAAGCGTTAAGGTTACTAAGGCAAACCTGTTGGCCGATGGCAGCGCCGTGAAATTTAAACAACAACCCGAGGGCCTGTTTGTATACCTTAACAACGTATCGACCGACCCTGTAGATACCATTATTCAACTCACGACTAATTAACAAGATAAATGAAACTAATACGATACGGCGCTGCCGGGAAAGAGAAAATAGGGGTAATTATTGATGGCGTACGCTACGATACTTCGGCGTTTGGCGGCGATTATAACGAGCAATTTTTTGAAGATAACGGCCTTGACCGTTTAGAGGAATTTGTGAAAGCTAACGAGGGCAAACTGATTGCTATTAGTGATGATGAACGCCTGGGCAGTCCTATCGCCCGCCCGTCGAAGATCGTTTGCATCGGCCTTAACTATGCCGACCATGCCCACGAGACCAACGCCCCCCTGCCACCCGAACCTGTGATCTTTATGAAAAGCACTACATCGCTGGTTGGCCCTAATGATGATATCATGATCCCTAAAAATTCGGTAAAAACCGATTGGGAAGTGGAACTGGCCTTTGTGATCGGCAAAAAAGCAAGCTATGTAGAAGAAGCCGACGCGATGGACCATGTAGCCGGTTATGTGCTGCACAATGATGTATCCGAGCGCGAGTTTCAGTTAGAGCGTAACGGCACCTGGGATAAGGGCAAAGGCTGCGATACCTTCGCGCCGATGGGGCCATTTTTGGCTACCGCCGATGAGATAGCCGATGTTGATAATCTGAAGCTGTGGCTAACCGTTAACGGTCAGTCGATGCAGAACGGCACCACCGCCAACTTCATCTTCAAAATACCTTACCTGGTGCATTATGTAAGCCAGTTTATGACACTGCTGCCCGGCGACGTCATATCTACCGGTACCCCTGCCGGCGTTGGCCTGGGCTTTAAACCGCCGGTATATTTAAAGGCTGGCGATGTGGTAGAACTGGGTATCGATGGATTGGGTACATCAAAACAAACTTTAGTGGCTTATGCTAAAAATTGATGCGCATCAGCATTTCTGGGTGTTCGACCCGGTGAGGGATAGCTGGATAAACGACGAGATGAAAGTTATCCAGCGCGATTTCCTGCCGCCCGAACTGGACTTTGTTTTGCGCGAAAGTGGTATGGATGGCTGCGTTGCCGTGCAAGCCGACCAAAGTGAAGAACAGAACGCCTTTTTGTTAGGACTGACCGAAGGCCACGACTTTATTAAAGGTATTGTAGGCTGGGTTGACCTGCAGGCCGATAATATTGAAGAACGCCTGGAGCACTACAGCCATACCAAGCTAATGAAAGGCTTTCGTCATGTATTGCAAGGCGAAGCCAACCGGGCGCTGATGTTAGAGCCTGCCTTTAAACGCGGCATCAGCCTGCTGCATAAATACGGCTTCACCTACGATATCCTGATCTTTCCCGACCAACTAAAATTTGCTACCAAACTGGCAAAGGAATTTCCGGATCAAAAATTTGTGCTCGATCATATCGCCAAACCATACATAAAAGATGGCAAGATAGATAGTTGGTCGGCAGAGATAGAGCAGCTGGCGGCCTGCCCCAATGTATACTGCAAGGTATCGGGCATGGTAACCGAAGCCGACTGGCATAACTGGACCAACGATACCTTTAAACGATACCTTGATGTGGTGTTTAAAGCGTTCGGCACCAAAAGGACCATGTTCGGGTCTGACTGGCCGGTGTGCCTGGTGGCGGGTGATTATACCAGAGTAAAGGCAATTGTGAGTGAATATTGCAGCCAGTTTACGGCTGATGAGCAAGATATGATATTTGGTGGCAACGCCACTACCTTTTATAACCTATAAAATATGGATCTGCAGTTAAAAGATAAAGTGATTGTGGTTACCGGCGGCGCTAAGGGAATTGGCGAGGGTATTTGTCGCCTGCTGGCATCAGAAGGGGCTATCCCCGTTGTGGTGGGCCGCAAACAGGCCGATAACCAAAAGCTGGTAGATAGTATCAACGCGTTGGGCGGGCAAGCCATCCAGGTAGTGGCCGAACTTTCAAAGCCTGAAGAATGCAAGAAAGCTATAGATGAGGTAATGGCCCGCTTTGGCCGCATAGAAGGCGTAGTGAATAACGCGGGGCTTAATGATGGTGTGGGCTTGGAAGATGGTGATTACGACCGCTTTATCTCATCGCTGCATAACAACCTGGTGCACTACTACCTGATGGTGCATTATGCCTTGCCTGCGCTAAAAGTGTCGAAAGGATCTATCGTTAATATCTCATCAAAAACCGCTGAGACCGGGCAGGGGCATACATCAGGCTATGCCGCGGCAAACGGCGGGCGTAATGCCTTGACCCGGGAATGGGCAGTAGAATTGCTGAAATACGATATTCGTGTGAACGCCATTGTAGTAGCCGAATGCTGGACGCCACAATACGAAAGCTGGATAAAAACATTGCCAAACCCCGAAGAAAAGCTGAAAGAGATCACCTCGCGCATACCGTTGGAGCAACGCATGACCACAGCCGAAGAGATAGCCAACACCACGGCTTTCCTGCTCTCGCAACGATCAAGCCATACGACCGGGCAGATACTTTATGTTGATGGCGGCTATGTGCATTTGGACAGGGCGCTGGCGAATGCGTAAGCACCCCTCCCAACAGTTTGTCATTTCGATAGAGCGAAGGGTTGGCTGAGCAGAAAGGCGCGAAAGAGAAATCTTATACGTGCGATGAGCATCTCGTATAAGATTTCTCCTCACCCCCAACACACCCTCCGCGCTGTTCGTTCGAAATGACACGGTGGTTAAACGAGGATGAGAGGCCTGAACTTAATACACCACTTTCCCCATCGCTGTTACCAGCGATGCGATACGTACGGCATCAAATACACGTTCTTCGGTAGTACCCAGTTTGATCAGCGAATCTTCGTGCGCGTTCACGCACATCTCGCAGCCGTTAACGGCCGATATGGCCAGGCTCATCAGTTCAAAAAACTCTTTTCCGGTAACCGGTTTCATCATCAACTGCATGCGGATGCGGGCCGGTATCTGTGTATACTTTTCTTTCTGTGTAAAGTGGCGGAAGCGGTAGAATACATTGTTAGCTGCCAGTAAGGATGCGCAGCCGGCAGCTTCGGCTACATCGGCGGCTGTAGCGCCTTCCTGCTCGGCCTGGCGAGTGAAGAATTGGGTAAGCACGGTATTGTTATTATTTACGGCAGTGCTTAAGCCCAATAACGCGCACTCTTTAGTGCTCAGGTGTTCTGAGGTAAGCGTGCTGGTAAAATTCAGCTTCAGATCGCGCAGGTAGCGAGATTCGCCTTTTTCCAGTAGAGTAAGGCTTTCGGTACGGTATGCGGTATCAACGCCAATGGCGGTTAATATCTCACCTATGATCTCGGTAGATTCGTTCATGATTTTAGTTGTTGTTGTGGCTATTTAACCACAAAGTGCACAAAGAGAGAAAACACAAAGTGCACTAAGCTATTGATCGTTTTTAATAAGAAAGACAAAGGCCACAAAGATTTTTCTCTGTGACCTTTGTGAAACCTTAGTGCCCTTTGTGTTTAAATTGCCACGCGGCTAAATAATTTAAACAGTTAAAGTCTCCTGGCCTTTTTCCCAGTTGCAAGGGCAAAGCTCGTCGGTTTGTAACCCGTCCAGTACGCGTAAAACTTCTTTAACGTTACGGCCAACGCTCAGGTCGTTAACACTCACCCAACGGATAATGCCTTGTGGGTCGACGATGAAGGTAGCACGGTAAGCGATCTTTTCGTTTGGCTCTAAAATACCCAGGTCTTCGGCTAATGATTTTGAAGTATCGGCCAGCATCGGGAATTTCAGGTCGCGCAGGTCGTCGTGGTCTCTTCTCCAGGCAGCGTGCACAAATTCAGAATCGGTAGAAGCACCGATCAGGCGGGCCTCACGATCACGGAATTCGCCAAAGTTTTTGTTGAACTCAGCAATTTCGGTAGGGCATACAAAGGTAAAATCTTTTGGCCACCAGAACATTACGGTCCAAACGTTATCATCATTCACCAAATAATCAGAAGTGATGGTTTCGAACTCTTTACCTTTTTCAAGGCTTACTACTGCTGTTTTAGAAAATGAAGGGAATTTGTTTCCAATTGTTAGCATAATGGTATTATTATAGATGTTTTGTTATAAATATTTGATACAAAGGTACGGTTTTCGGCCCCGGCTAACCAATAGATTTACCCAATTCATCATAGATAAAACCAATGAGACAAGCAGATCTGTAAGTGCTTTTTAATCAAGCTTATCGGGCATGTAAACTTTTAAAACGGGTTTGCAAACAAGCATCAAAAGCGTAATTTAGCTGTACTATGAAAACCAAACCTATGCTTATCCTTGCCGCGG
The DNA here is from genome assembly GCF_013283875.1 of Mucilaginibacter mali. Taxonomy (NCBI): domain Bacteria; kingdom Pseudomonadati; phylum Bacteroidota; class Sphingobacteriia; order Sphingobacteriales; family Sphingobacteriaceae; genus Mucilaginibacter; species Mucilaginibacter mali. The sequence goes on along the minus strand of NZ_CP054139.1, from coordinate 5,147,826 downwards.
CATTGCTATGCTGCGCCGCTTTTTTTGCGCGTTGCAACCGTCATTCGGTCAATAACGAAGCCCTGAACAGCTTTTTAAACCTCATTAACCTGCAGGTGCAAAACAAGCAGACCAAAAGCCTGATGCAGGACTTTGCCATGCCCAAGAAAAAGGATGCCATTCGCCAACTGATCAATCTGCTGTGTAACCAAACCGGGGTATCTAAAAACAGCAGGCCCATTTTTACGGTAACCATGAATATGGAAGCCAATGATGCAACTGTTATTAACGAAAAGCTGACCAAAGTGATCATCCCCATAAAACTGCACCGGGATAGCATTGAAGAGCAAAGCACCACCCTCACCTTTAAAATAAAGGAGGTAGCTAATAGTACCTTTAAGATTGTGGATGTGGACGCCAAAGATTTTTTAGGCGATTACATCGGTTACGAGAACCTGGTACGCCGAAAAACTTTAAAGGATGCCGATATCTACAGCCCGCAAACCCTGGCGGCATTTAAGGTAGCGGATAAATTAAAAGCTAAGTACGATAGTATCCCCTGGTTTCAGCACGTGGATGGTAAAACATGGTTTTTTGTAGTGAAGGGTAAGTTTGATTTTTACAACGGTATGGGTCGCGATACTACTCACAACTTTAAAATGGGGTTGGTATCGCCCGATCAGAAAGAAATTATCCCCGTTGATTTTGACCTGATCCACAACATTGGCGCTACATTCCCTAACCTGGTTGAGGTTGAAAAAGACCATAAGCGCGGCTTTTATAATTTAACCGGCGAGGTGGCATTACCGGTAGCCTACGACCAGATTTACCCACTAAACGATGACGAGGACCTGGCGATAGTGCGCAAGGGCAATGATTACTATCACTGGAAAAAAGGATTCAGCCTTTCGGATGCCGATGCTAATATCAAAATTGCGGATTACCTGCCGCGCATTCAGGCTTACGGGCGCACATCCAAATTAACAGAGCAGGTGATGCAAAATGTGATGGAGCATAATTCGCGCGAAAATCATGGTAGTGTTTATATCGCTCCATCATATATGACCGACTGGGCCCTGTTACCACCGATTCAGGAATTTAAAAATCCACTGCGCAAAAACATCGAATACGAGGAGGTAAGCACCTTGTACGAATTGCAGTTTGAAGGCAAGGAGGATAACGCCAGCTGGCTGGCCTCAGCATTTTATTCCATCAGGGATAATTATATCGGCGGTCGCGGTGATTTGTATGTACATAATAATGTGTTGGTGATCAACAAAAAGAATAACCGGGTATACGGGCATGATCTGTTATCGTACCTGAACGAATCGGAGGGCGATGGTGCGATAAACGGAAAATGTAATGTCAATAGCCTGAAGCCTATTAACGATTCGCTTTTTGAAGTAACGATTGGCTCATCTATATACAGGCCTATGTATAATGACAGAACCGTTGACCAGGGCACGGAATATCATTACCTCGTCATTCGTAACGATAAACTGGAAGACCTGCCAAATAACCGTTTATTCGGTTTTACTAAATATGTTAAAATGGATGACAGCTATTTGAAGGGGTGCTACGAGTTTTCGGACGCTAACAACAAAAACCCAAGCAGTACCGATCATATAACGCCCGACCTGCTGCGCTACATGAAGAACGAGATCTATGCCGAATACAAATACCGATTTAAGGATAAAAAATGGGCCGAAGTATTTGGGTGGGATAAAGATCAGGATGACAAATATCATGATAATGTAGATGACTCCCTTACCGTTATCGATAAATACAACATCAACTTCATCAACCAAAAACTAAAGAGCACGGGCGGGCAAAAACTGGCGGCTAAATAATGTGATGAATGTCCCCCGCCTCATATTACGCTGCTTCGCCTTTTTTTGGGTGTTTATATTGAGCATCAGCACGTTGCAATATTTCAATTTTAAAAGCGATGAGGGCTTTTTGCAGTTAAAGCAATTCGCGGTAAAAACGGGCTGGTACCTGCCTGCCTTTTATTGCCACATTTGGGGCAGCAGCTTGATCTTGCTGGCAGGTTTCTTCAACTTTGCGCCATGGGTATACCGCAACCGCAAGCTGCATAAATTACTGGGGAAGGTTTATGTTTTCGGGGTATTATTCTTTGCATCGCCCGGAGCATATGTAATGACCTTGTTTATCCATCGTGGTACCGGGGTGTTTGTATCGTTCCTGCTGCAAAATACGCTTTGGGTAACATTCACGCTCTCGGCCTGGCTGCTGATCCGTAAGCGCGATGTAGATACGCACGTAAAAATGATGCGCCGCAGTTACGCGCTGGCTTTTGCAGCCATCAACCTGCGGTTTTATATCTGGCTTTGCCATGTGCTGGGCCACGGGGTTGATTTTGAATATAATTATCTTATCATCGCTTTTTTAAGCTGGGTGCCCAATCTCGTTATTGCCGAACTCATAAACCGTTATGATAAAAAGCCGGTTGTATCGTTTATTTCTCCTTCTTGAGAGACATAGCCAATGATTGGACAGTTCCCTCCTTGGGGAGGGGTGCATCGGAGCTGTGTAGTGGCAGGGAGGGGTTTAGTCACTATGTGATATAGTAGAAACCCCTCCCTGCACCCTCCCAATGGGAGGGAAATCGCACCAACCCCCGCTCTTTCTTTATGCAGCCTTTAAATCTCGTCTTTCCAAAACCATTTCCCCGATCTGCTGGTTGCAATAAGAAAAACAGCACGTTATGGAAATTACAGTAAGCCGTGGTTTGCGCCTTTGGTGGGTGTTTGTACTAAGAGGGATATTATTTATAGCCGTAAGCGTTTACCTGTTCTCATCGCCATTGAGCGGGCTGCTGGCACTGAGTTTCCTTTTCGGGTTGATCATCCTGTTAACCGGCATTGCCGAATTATTGCGCGCCTACCGCGATGGCGGTCAGCGCGACCGGGGTTGGCATTTATTCATCGGCCTGGTCGATTTGGCAATAGGCATTATCCTGATGGCGCACCTGGCGGCCAGTTTGGTGATATTGCGTGTATTGATAGGGTTTTACTTCCTGTTTAAGGGTATTACCGTGTTAACCTTCCGCAAACACCCGGGCGGTGCCTGGTGGGTGGGTATAGGTGGTATATTGGTGCTGATCGTTGTCGGGATGATCTGGTTCAATCCTATATTCGGCAATACCACCATTATTGTATGGACGGGGATGGCCTTTCTCATTACCGGCTTTTTAAACGCGATGCTGGGCTTAAGGATACGGCCTAAGGCATAAACAAGAATGGCGGGTTCGATGTTGAACCCGCCATTTCTGTTATAATTTATTGTCATTGCGAGCGATAGCGTGGCAATCTCGTAGCTATGCTTACCCGATATGCATGCGACGAGATTGCCGCGTCGCCCCAGGCTATTCCCCGGCTGCTCCTCGCAATGACAAAATAGAATTCCTAATTCTTCAAACTCTCGTTAAACAAAGCATAAATCCGTTTGTACTCGTCGGTCCAACTACTGGGTTCCACAAAGCCGTGGCTTTCTACCGGGAATGGGGCCAGGCTCCAGTTATCTTTATGCAGTTCGATCAGGCGCTGCGTAAGGCGAACGATATCCTGGAAGTTCACGTTATCATCAACCATACCATGGCACATCAGCAGCTTGCCTTTAAGGCCTGATGCGAAATTGATGGGCGAACTGATCTTGTAGGCATTCTCATCAGTGAAAGGTTCGTTCAGGATATTGGCGGTGTAGCCATGGTTATAATGCGCCCAGTCGGTAACCGAACGCAGGGCCGCACCCGCCGCGAAAGTATCAGGCGCGGTGAACATCGCCATCAGCGTCATAAAGCCACCGTACGATCCGCCGTACATACCCACGTTTTTAGGGTTAACGCCATATTTCTCAACTAACAGCTTTACGGCGTCGATATGGTCGGTAAGGTCCTTACCACCCATGTGGCGATAGATACCCGTACGGATATCACGGCCGTAGCCCGCGCTGCCGGTGTAATCTATCTCTAACACGGTATAACCGTTATCGGCCAGCATGTTATTGAACATATACTCGTGGAAATATGATGTGCTCCATTTGTACATTACATCCTGCAAGTAACCTGCACCATGCACAAATATTACCGCCGGATGCGATGGTAGCGGGTTCTTTGGTGTGTAAACGCGGCCATAAATATCGGCTCCGCCACGGTTTTTAAAACTGAAGATCTCTGGCGCGCGCCAATCGTACGATTTAAATTCTTCGGTTTGCGAATTGGTTACCTGTACCGGTTTAGCGCCGGGTTTATTGGCCTGTATGTATAACTCGTAAGGCTTGTTGGTATACGAATAGCGGATAGCCAGCCACTTTTCATCGGGCGACATTTCTACTTCGTTACCGCCTTTCATGCTGGTTAGTTTAACAGGTGTGCCGCCGGTAACCGGGATGCGGTAGTAATCGCTCACGCCCGGGTGCTCCATATTCGCCTGGAAGTAGAACGACTTTTTATCGTTAGATAAATGCAGGCCCGATACTTCCCATTTGCCGCTGGTCAGTTGTGTTTTGGTACCTGCTGTAACATCAGCTACATAAATATGCGAGTAGCCGCTGCCCTCGCTTTGGAAAAAGAAGTGGGTATTATCCAGCCAGCCGGTGCTGCCGCCAAAACCACTGATGCCGGGGCCAGCTATCCATGCCTCATCGCGCTGGCGGTCTATCAGGCCAAGTTTACCGGTCTCGGCATCTAGCTTCATGATCCAGCGGTCTTTATAATCCTGCGCATTAACAATTACCACAGCGTTCTTACCGTCCTCGCTCCAGAACGGACCTTGTATACTTACCTTGCGGTCCTCGTTGGCTTTTTTGCGCTCTTCCAGTTGTTTGGGGTAATCCTTTACATAATCGGGCAGGTCTTTTATACCGGGTATTTCTTTAAGCGAGATTCTGTACATAGTATCGCGCTGCGCATCGTACACAAATGATTCAGATGTTGATTGCGGCGCGCCTACTTTGGTGCGGTTGATAATATCCTCGGTGAAACCGCTGGTAGTTACATAATTAGGCACAATGGTGATCTTGCCCGCATCGGCTGGTTGTTTGATCAGGCGATAGGTTACGTAACGGCCATCCGGACTAACGGTAACGCCGCTCAGGGTTTTATCTTCAACCATTAGTTCGGTCATGCGTTTAGCCTGGCCGCCGCCGAAGCCGCCGCCAAAACCACCACGGCGGCCGCCGCCACCACCCGCGCCGCCTTGCCTGTCGGCACTAGCGCGTTCTTTTAACACGTCGAACAATTCCATTTGCTGGGCGCGTAACCAGCGGTCCTGTTCGTTACCGCTCTGTTGAGCCGCACCACCGCGGCCACTGGCACCTTGCCCGCCGCCTTGTCCACCACGGCGACCGCCTGCTCCAGTAGGGCCCCCGGTCGGGGTTAAGGGCAATGTAGAGCCCGATGTGCCGCGCACAAAATTGCTTAACTGGGCGGTCAATCCACCGTTTAGGGTTACGGCATAGTAGTTATCACCTTTCAGGTAAAACACTTTGCTCTCGTCGGCGCTGAAAGTTGCGTTACTTTCGCGGTCCATGGTTGATGTTAGCTGCGTTTCCTTTTTGGTCTTAGCATCAAGTATGTAGATATCGCCGTTCTTTTCTATCAGTTGTAGCGTATGTTTCCTGTTCCAGTTTCCCACCACCGGTGCCGTGGCGCGGCGCTCTTCGGGCGTAACCAGTTTGGGCTTAATATCCTCGGGGGTTATCCAATATTGCCCGTCGCGACCTTTATTTTCGGCGTTCCAGGTGAAGTATATCTTTTTACTGTCTTCGCTCCAGCTAACATTGGTGGGTTGGGTGCCCATCCATTTAGGGTCGCGCATAATGTTCTCAACAGTTAACTTGTCCAGTTTTTGGGCCGATGCCGAATACCAGCATCCTCCAACCAGCAGCAGGGTAAAAAATTTTTTCATGAAAAGGGATTAATCATTGCAATTTAGCATTTTGGGGGATATTAAATTTTTAGAAACTTTATTGTTACAAAATGGAACTGCAAGGCAACGGTTTTACCCTGCGCGGCTGGAAACTAAGCGACGCGGCATCGCTGCAACGCAATGCCGATAATATCAATATCTCGCGCTTCCTGCTGGATCGTTTTCCATCGCCCTATACCATGGAGGCCGCCGAAGGCTGGGTGCAGCTTTGGCAGGGGCAAGATCCAATGATAAACTTTGCTATCACTATTGATGATGAAGTTGTGGGTGGTGTTGGTTTAGAGCTTCGCGCCGATGTTTACCGCAAGACCCCGCTGATCGGTTACTGGCTGGCCGAAAGCCACTGGGGCAAAGGTATTATGCCCGAAGCCGTTAAATTAGTGTGCGATTATGCTTTCGCACAATTAGATGCTATTTGCATACTGGCTTATGTGCTTAGCCAAAACACATCGAGCATGCGCGTGCTGGAAAAGGCCGGGTTTAGTAAGATAGGGGTTATTCCACGTTCGGTTATTAAAGGTGGCGTGGTGATGGATGAGCATGTGTATTGTCTGAACGCGGTCTCGGTCAATAATAAACCAATTTCCGTTCGGTAATATTCACCAGTTTATTGGCCTGGTTCCGCTCTTCGCGATATATCCAGTTGCCCTTGCCATCGTAGTGATATGTATAAAGGCGTGCGCCGGTATTGGGCGTGCCGCTCTCTGTTTCACGAAATTGCGTTTCGTTACCAGCCATATCGTATTTGTGGCTGATGGTGGTCTTTAATTTATTGTTGCCATCGTACTTTTGCTCCTTCATTTTCCGTCCGTTACTGTCTAACTGAAAAACATATTGTTCGGCCAGGGCACCATTGGGCAAATAAACACTTGTGGCGATGATGTGACCGCCTGCATACCGGTGCCGCACCTTTTGGATCAGGTTACCCGATGCGGTATACAGGTATGCCGAATCAGTCTCGCCCCTGTTATTATACCAGCCTTTTATATCAGGCCCGTTACCGCCCCGGGTTTCTTCCGTATGCGTCCGGTCGTTATAAGTATAAACTCTTGGCGTGCTGTTTACCCAACCTGTTTTTTGTTTGGTTTTGATAACGAACGAATAGCCTTTGTTTTTATAATCATAATCGCGTATGGCTATCACATTGCCGGCATCGTCATAGGTTTCCAGTTTAGCTATATTGCCGCCGGGGGTAAAAGAGACCGTTCTTTTGGTCTTTTTAAACGAGGTGCCGTTTATAGGCTGAGGCGTGTTCGTTTCGGTATACGACTTAACCTTGCCGTTAAGGTTATAGTAATACCAATTATCCTGCTGCAATAATTGCGCGTGGGCGATAGCGCCTATTAAAAGAAGGCCCGCGATAAGGCAAAGCTGTTTGCACATCATCAAAACTTTTTAACTGTTTCCGTTATCTGTGCCAAATGATGGTCACCATGCCAGGCATATAAGCCAATGATCTTTTTCAGCGGATTTGTCTCTTTCGATTCCGGGTGGGTGAAGGTGCGCTCCAGGTCGGCATCGGTAAAGCTTTCAAAAAGGGCCACCATGTGTTCGTGTATCCCATCCAGCAAAGTAAGTGATGAGGCTATCGGCAATTTATAATCGGCCAGTTTGGCAAAGCCGGCTTCGTCGTAAGGTTTTATGGTGGGGTTATCCTCAGTCATGGCCCATTTAAAACGCATCAGCGAATTCATGTGGCTATCGGGGATATGGTGTACCACCTGGCGGATGATCCAGCCGCCGTTACGGTAAGGGGTATCCAGTTGGGCATCAGTCAAGCTTTCGGTAGCAGAGCGTACTTTGCCGGGCAAGGCGCGGATGCGGTCTATCCAGCCGGTAATGATCTCTTTAGTGATATTTTCGGGCGCCTGATATTTCCCGATGGGGTAGCGCATTTGTTCGTCGGTAAGCATATTTAAAAATTAAGGGATGGGTGTTTGGTATGAAAATCGGTAGCGTTTTGGTAGATGGCGGCGGCCTGCAGCATTTTACCCTCGCCAAAAAGCTGTCCCATAAAGGTGATGCTCAGTTGCCTGCCGCGTGGATTGTAGCCATTGGGTAGTACCACGCACGGGTTGCCGGTAAGGTTGGTCACATTTAAATTCAGGTTGCCGAATGATGGGGTAACATACAGGTCGAGCCCTTTCAGCTTTTCATACCAGGCCTGGATCAACATGGTGCGCAGGCGGTTGGCTTGTATATATTCTACCGCCGGGATAAACTGTGCTGAACGGAAAGTGTTTGGCCAGGCATTTTTGTTTTGCAGTACCATGCCGTCGGTTTGGTGGTTAATCACCAGTTCCTGGAAGGCAGCGCCCGCTTCCGCATCTAAAATAACAGCCATGCTGCTGATGGGTAGTTTAGGATATTCCAGCGGGATCAGCTCGGCACCCAGTTCGCGCAGCTTAGCTAAAGTTGCCGAATCGGTAGCCTGGTTTTGGCCTTTGCGTTCAAAGTCGGCTTTTACATAGCCTATTTTGTACCCTTTAAGGCTTTGCCCGTTGCCATTGTAATTAAATGTGGCAGGGATGGTGCTCAGGTCGTTAGGGTCGGTACCTTGTATGGCGTTAAACACAATGGCCACATCCTCTACACTGCGGGCAATGGGGCCAAGCTTGTCCATGCTCCAGCTTAAAGCCATCGCGCCATATTTGCTCACGCGCCCAAACGATGGCCGCAAGCCCGTATCGCCGCATTCGGTAGATGGCGATACGATAGAACCCATCGTTTCCGACCCGATGGCAAACGGCAAACATCCCGCGCTAACGGCGGATGCCGGTCCGGCCGAAGAGCCGCTGGAACCACGGGTGATATCCCAGGGATTTTTTGTTTTTCCCCCAAACCAAACATCGCCCTGAGCCAGTTCACCCAAGGTAAGTTTGGCGCAAAGTATAGCGCCTGCCGCATCCAGTTTAGTGATCACGGTAGCATCCACATCCAGCTTTTGATCTTTGTAGGGTACCGCGCCAAAAGTGGTTTTGTAATCTTTCTGGGCAAGTAGATCTTTTACACCGTAAGGGATGCCATGCAGCACGCCTTTGTAATGGCCGCTTTTTATTTCCTCGTCGGCCTTGGCGGCTTGTTTAAGGGCGTATTCTTCGGTAAGGCTAACGGTGAACAGCAGCTTGGGGTCGTACTTTTTCAGGCGTTCTAAAAAGAATTTCGTTAATTCTACCGATGTGATCTGTTTGGTGCGGATCAGTTCGCTTAACTGGCGGATGGTATAAAAGGCCAGCTGATTTTTATCGGCAGGCAGCGTTACTTTTGGCGATTTAGCCAGTACAAAACCATTCGTCTTATCAGGCTGAACAAAACCTACCGGTATGGGGTTAAAGTTAAGCGCGGGCACTATGCTGTTGGGCATTTTTAACTGGCGAAAGCGCTCGTAATAAATATTCCACTGGTTAAGGTTATTCAGGGTCGAATCGGCCTGGGCCTGGGTATACTCAATGTTGAATATTTTTGATGCCTCCTGAACCATCCCCGCTGTAATGGGCACACGCTCGGCCTTTTTGCTGATAAATGCGCCCAATGCAAAGCTGGCACCGCTGATTGTAAAAATTGTGGCGTACTTTAGGGTATTATTTTTCATGATGTAAATAATGCTTGCCCTAAATTAGCGTTTTGTTGTAGTTTATTTGATGTACATGTTTAAAAAGTTATTCCTGCTGTTGTTATTTACCCCGGTTTTGGGCGCCTTTGCCGAAACCATAAAAACAGATGTACTGGTAGTTGGCGGCACACCCAGCGGCGTGGCTGCGGCCATACAAAGTTCGCGTAGTAAAATAAAAACCCTGCTGATAGAACAAGGTTCCTGGCTGGGCGGCGAAATGACCGCCGGCGGCATGTGCGTGCTGGATGCCAACAAAACCCTGCCATCGGGTATATGGGGCGAGTTCCGCAAAAAAGTGCGCGATTTTTATAAGCGGACCCCCGGCTTTGATACCACAGCCAATGCCGCCCTGCGCTTTGAACCCTATACCGGCGCTGCCATCCTAAAAAAAATGTGCGATACCGTTAAGAACCTCACCGTAAAAATGAATATGCCTGTAACTGCCGTTAAAAAAGACGGCAACGGCTGGGAACTAATTGTAACCCTAAATGGCAAACCGGCAACCGTAAAGGCAAAGGTTTTGGTTGATGCGACTCCACTTGGCGATATCGCCGCGCAAAGCGGAGCAACTTTCTGGACCGGATTTGACAATAAAAAGGAAACAGGTGAAGCATTAGCACCGGAACAGGCCCTGCCCATAATTGAGGATGTAACCTGGGTAGCCGTACTGAAGGAGTTTGAAAAAAACACCATCTACCTGATGCAAAAGCCTGCAGGTTATGACGAAGCTTTATACGTGAGCCTGAAAGGAAAAGACATTAAAAAAATGCTGGAGGCCGGCCGTTTGCCCAACAATAAATA